>CAJVYQ010000029.1 GCA_913009825.1 uncultured Deferribacteres bacterium | reverse complement strand
GGGCGCAGAGAAATTGAAAAAATCGTCTGCCTGTTCAGCCCGCGAATTACACGAATCATACGAATAGGACAAAATAGTTAACGATTCTCGTTTTTTAGCGATATTAGCGGGCAACCTGAATAGTTACAAATATTTAATAAATTTGATTTCCAATATCCACTTTTTTTGATTTGAATTATTCCTGCAGCGGCATCTACCGCCAAAATTTTATTTCTAATTCTTCGCCTCAGACGGAGGATTCAAAATCTCTAACTAACGGATTCCAATCATAGAAAAATATAACTCAACCCTAAATTGAGCGATTCTTAGCTTGAAACAACCACCCAAATAGTTTTGTCATTCTGCCTGCTCGCAGCAGGCGGGAAAGAATCTTGTTAGTTCCGTGCACTAAACCAACAAGATTCCTACGGAATGACATTAGAATCACTCAATTCAGGTCAACAGAAAATGGTACTCCTCGGCAGAAGATTCCTCATCGCTTCTCTCCTTGGAATGACAAAATGTTGTTGTCGTGTAACTGTAGCATCCCTTTAAAGTGTAAAATTGATCGATTTTTAAAAATTTTTATTGAATATAACAAATTTTGATAATATATTCAAAATAATTTGTTCTTATAGCTTACAATCAAGCTCAGAATGATGACCGACAATTTTCATAACGAAACAATGAGGCTTTCATGATGAAAAAGTTTGTTTCTTTTTTCTCTTTTTTTCTATTGTTTCTATTCGTCACAACTTATGTATTCGCCGGAACAACGGGGAAAATAGCGGGCCGGATATTAGATGAAAAAACCGGTGAGCCCCTTCCCGGCGCCAATATTCAAATTGAAGGAACCACGCTTGGCGCTGCATCCGATCTACAGGGAAATTTTGTGATTTTGAATATTCCTCCCGGCGTTTATACATTGCGGATCAATTTTATGGGTTACCAAACCGTTCGGCTTTCGCAGGTGCGTGTGAATGTGGACTTCACAACCAGGATCGAGCAAAAAATGAACCCCACAACTTTACAGATGGAAGCGGTTGAAATTGTCGGGGAACGGAATCCGTTGGTCAGGCCGGATTTAACCAACACGCAAGTTGCGGTCACAGCCGAGGATATCGAAAATTTGCCGGTGGATCAAATTAAAGATATTATCAAAATTCAGGCCGGTATTATTCAGGATAATTCCGGAGCGCTCCATATCAGGGGCGGCAGATCAAATGAAATTGCATTTCAGGTGAACGGAATTTCCATCAACAATCCATTAAATAATTTGCAAAGCGTGGGACTGGCTACCAATGCGGTGCAGGAAGTATCAATTTCCACCGGAACATTCAGCGCCGAATATGGCAATGCTTTGAGCGGGGTGATCAATTATGTGACAAAAGACGGCGGCAATAAATTAGATGGAAGTTTTAAATTCTGGACCGGTGATAATTTTAGCTCCCGTAAGAATATTTTTTTCAATATTGATGATCTTGACATCTTTAATCATGTGCGGGCGGAATGGACACTGGGAGGCCCGGTGCCGTTATTAGGCAAGAAGGTCACCTTTTTTACGTCCGGCACCAGAGTTTCCAACAACGGATACCTCTACGGAATTCGTGTTTACAATCCCGATGAGATTTTGTTAATCAATTCGGATTCTTTTGTCATCGATCCTTATGGCGACCGCCATGCCAGCGGCGACCGGAAAATTGTGCCCATGAATACAGGCGATAGCTGGAATATAACGGCCAAATTAGCCTGGAAACCGATACCCAATTTTAAACTGACCTACGATCTGATTTTTGATGCCGGTTCCTGGAAATCTTTTTCCCGCGCCTATCGCTTTAATCCCGACGGGCGCTCGACAACTTATTCCAATAACGCCAATCATTCGATCGGCATCACCCATACCTTGAGCAGCAAAACATTTTATACGCTTAAACTGGGCATGGGTTTAACGCACGCCAAGAGTTATGCGTTTGAAAAGCCTTACGATTCACGGTATGTGGCAAGTTTTAACAGCTCGGTCTCCAGTAACCTGATTCCGCCCACGGCTTACCTTGCCGGAGGGACAAATTTGAACCGGTCGTGGAACAAAACCAAATCATACCTGGCAAAATTTGATTTGGTCAGCCAGGTGCATCCGGCTCATGAAATTCGTTTCGGCGGTGAAATGAGATGGATCAATCTGAAACGGGAGGCGTATGCTTTAATCTACAATCTTGATCAGAACAAGCCGATCATCCCCAACTTAGAAGAAAATTCAGAATTTACCAACTATTCCTATTACGAAAGAAAGCCGGCTCAGGGAGCAGTTTATATTCTGGATAAAATGGAGTTGGCAAAACGGTTTATCCTGAATGTGGGATTGAGATACGAATATTTAGCTACCGACGCGTTTTACAATCCGGACCTGGCCGGCACAGTCGATACGGGTGTGGATAAAAACCTGATCCGGGCCAAACCCAAGTTTCGTCTCAGCCCGCGTATCCATCTCAGTTTTCCGATTACCGATCAGGGAATTATCCGGTTTTCTTACGGCCATTTTTATCAGAACCCTACTTTTGCCAGCATTTATGTCAATCCCCGTTTCGAAGATTATAATTTTACGACGGTTCCTACTTTTGGCAACCCCAATTTACAACCGGAACGCAGCATTCAGTACGAAATGGGGCTGCAACAACAATTCACGGAAGATTTGAAAGTTGATTTGACCATCTTTTATAAAGATGTGAACGACCTGTTGCAGACCAGAAGAGTTTACGCCGGTGAAGTAGCGGCTACCAAAGAGTACAATGTGATTACCAATATAAGTTATGCCAATGCCAAAGGCTTTACGATCTCATTTTTAAAGCGGCCGTCACGAAATGGTATTTTTTCCGCAACGCTGGACTACACATTTCAGGTTGCTGAAGGCGCTTATGACAATCCGCTTAGTTTGGCCGTGGATACCCGTTCCGGTCATGTTACGGAGCAGAAATTTGTTCCGCTCAATCATGATCGAACCCATGTTTTGAATGGAACATTGACACTTAACAAGCGGAACAATTGGTTGTTCAGTGCAATCGCCAGCATTTGGACGGGAACGCCGTACACACCCGCCCTTCCTTCTTCCGTTAAAGATGTCAGGTTCGAAGTGAACAGCGCCAGGAGGCCTGTTACTACCAATCTGGATGTGAGACTGGAAAAATTCTTTCATTTCGGGAAAGTCCGTTTTTCCTTGTTCATGTATATTGAAAATCTGTTGGATCTCAATAACGAGCGTTTTGTGTACAGCAGCACCGGCCGCTCTTTGACCGCCCTGGAAGAATCCACGAATCCGAATCTGTTCAACAATCTTAGACGAAAAATAGAAGCCGACCCAACCAACTATTTCCCCATCCGTTTTTTGGACCAATATTACCAGCGGGAAGATTGGTTGAGCAAACCCAGAGAAATTCGGATAGGCACTTCTATCAGTTATTAATCTGAACTAATTACCGGTATGAACTATCGGGAATTTACAACCATGCAAAAATTTTATCAGCAGAAAACTGAATTTTCTATTTCCGGTGAAAATTGACATCGAGGGTGTAGCGAATGAGATTTTTAAAATCCTTTATTATTTTTAGTTTTACGGCTTGTTTTATCTTTGCCGGCGCCGATGCAAATGCGCAAAAATTGAGTAAAAATATCGCCGGCAAGCTGGGTCGTCTCAAACAGCTTTCCAAAACCGAGCGCAATAATGTGATGAAAAAACTGCTGCGCTCCATTCGGAAAGCGGACCAGAATGACCCGTTTCATGATGTTCGCAAAGAAACCATTATTACCGGCAATGAAATTCGTGTGCTGCTTACCAATTGGGGCTCCATCTCTACACCGAATGCAGACAATGCCAATGCGGACCTGGTGTGGCCGAAAGGCCCTTCCGGTTTGGGATATGCGTATGAATTTGGCCCGTTGGTAACGGCGGAAGTCCCCCATGCGTTTATTCAGGACAGCCTGATTCATATTGTCGATGATGGCTTTATCAGCCCGAGCGACGGCGATTTTCAACCGGGCACCGCCGTAAAATGGGGCTGGCGTCCCCGTGTCGGATTTTCAGATCCCAAATCGAATCGTATGGCGCACTTTTCCGATCTGGATCGAAACCTCGATGGTAAGCCCGATAGCTGGCCGAAAAACTGGTATAATGAAACCCTGGGGCGTTATGTCTGGCCGGCCTTTCTGGGTGACGATGCAACGACGCCCGATGAAGAAGTCTTTTATGTGATGGATGATTACAGCAATGCCGAATTCCCCTACTATCCGTTCCCGGATGATTCCACCAGGAGAGGACTTGGCCTGGAACTGCAGGTTCGCATTTTTCAATTTAACAACCCGTTGGCGGAAGACTTGATTTTTTTGGTTTATACCATCACTAATACCAGTCCCAAAACGTTGGACAAGGTTTATCTGGGTATGTTCGGCGATCCGCATATCGGCGGCCCAAACGATTATTCCGATGATAACGCCTCCTTTATTTCAGCTTTTAACAACAATTTTCCGTTCGATACGCGCAACATGCTGTATGCGTACGATGAGGATGGAATTGGCGACGGTGGCAAAACACCCGGATATTTCGGCTATCGTTTTTTGGAAAGCCCGGGAATTTCAAATGATGGCTTCGACAATGACAATGACCACTTGATAGACGAAAGCCCCTTCAACGATGCCGGCCAGGAAATCTTTGGTCCCATCGGAATATACGGCGAAGCCAAACTCCATTGGTCCGGCGATGAAGACGGTGATTGGGATGCGGAATTTGATGATGTGGGCGTGGACGGCATTGCCGGAACCGGTGATTTTGGCGAAGGGGATGGGAAACCCAGTCAACTGTTTTATGATGACGTTAACAATAATGGTATCCTCGATACAGGCGAAGCAACCTCGGGATCAAGGTTGGAAGGGATGCGGTTTTATGGCGGAGAACCCAATTTTGGTTTCCTGGATATCGCCGAATCCGATCAGTTGGGTTTAACCAGTTTTAATGCCATTCTGTTCGGCGGCAACAATCGTCCTAAAAATGATCCGTTGATGTGGCGGATGCTTTCCACAAACAACCAGCTCCCGGATTCTCCGGAGCCGGATATCGAGCAACAAGCAGACAATGTGTTCATTTACGGCTCCGGACCGTTCCGGTTAAAACCCGGTGAGAGTCAGCGGTTTTCTATTGCGCTGCTGTTAGGCAGCAATTTAGATGATCTCTTACAAAATGCAGAAACTTCCCAGCAGGTTTTTGAATCGGATTACCGCTTTGCCAAACCACCCATTAAACCCAGGCTAACCGTTGTTCAGGGCGATAAAAAAGCAACCCTCTATTGGAATACCGAGGCGGAAAAATCGTTCGATCCGTTCATCGCCCGGGCTAATCCCGATGATACTCAAAAAGGGTTTGATTTTGAAGGTTACAAAATTTATCGCAGCAGGGATTACAGTTTCAACGACACCAAAACAATTACCGATTCGAAAGGAATCAATTTTCTTTCCGTTCCTTTGAAACAAAAGAATGGCGTTCCCGCTCAGTTTGATATTAAGAATGAATATTCCGGCCTCTCGGAAATCGAATACAAAGGACGCGGTGTTCGTTTTGATCTTGGCGGTAATACCGGCCTGATGCATAGTTTTGTGGATTCGAATAATGTTGTTAATGGGATTACTTATTTTTACGCGATCACTTCATACGATCACGGCGATTTAAATGCCAACATTCCGCCTTCCGAATCACAGAGAACCATCAACAGGGATGCTCTGACGCGTGTTTTCTCTTTTGATGTGAATACGGCTATGACTATCCCGGGACCGCCGGCTGCCGGGTATGCCGGCCCTGGAATTAACGAAAGTGATTTGAATCTGGCCCAGCGGGTAACCGGCAATGCCACCGGCTCCGTCTTGTTAAAAGTGCTCAGTCCATCGAATGTGCAGGACAACAAACAATATGATGTTGTTTTTGAAGAGGTGCAGATCGATTCCCAAACGGTGGCAACGGGTTATTCGGTGATCGATCAACAACAGCGATCCCTCTCCTTCGTTTCAAGAGATACGGTGTTTGTAAATCTGCCGGCGAAAAATCTGGTGGAAAGTTCAATAATAGTGACCAATACTGCCGGCGGCGCTGTGGATCCGGCCAACTATGAAATTGATTATCGCGAAGGCCGAATCCGGAGTACCGGTCATGACGCGCTGCCTGCCGGAGAAGAATTTTCCATCAGCTATAAATTTGAACCGGTAGCTCATAGTTTGTCTGACAATGATGAAGACAACAATGACGTTTTCGATGGCATGCGCATTTATGTTCAGAACGAAGAAACCGGCCTGGATTTGAACCGCTCCGGCTTTAAAATAAAACAAACCGATACAAATTTCCGGGTGGTACAGCTTGGCATGGCCAATGTCGGCCGGCCAAAACCCTATCCAGCCGATTTTGAAATCCGGTTTGTCGATTACGACACAACCTCTGATGGTAAATTGGTAAATGCCCCGGATTCCAGCGTGATCACCGAGGTGGCTTCACCATTTCAGATCATCGATCTGGAAACAGGCGAACCGGTCGATTTTTTTGTCAATGAATCGGAACCAAAATTACGGAATAAAAGATGGGATTATCCGGAATCGATTGTGCTGATCCGGCCGGGAGCTGCAAGGGTGACGGAAACCATGTATATGGTTGTCTTTGCTCCTCCCAGCGATACCATTAAAACGGCGGATGGGACTAAAGATTCTTTAATCACATTTGATGATCCGGTTTATCCGGGCAACGGCGATGTTTTCCTGTTCTTTTCTCATAAACCTTTTGCACCGGGTGACCGTTACACCTTCACTACCTTTGCCGCCCATTTTGAGCCGGAACAGGCAAAAGATGCATTGCGGGATATTTATGTGGTGCCCAATCCTTACATTGCCTACAGCGCTGCGGAGATTGCCGCGCCGAGGACGGGAGAGAGAGATGACCGCCGTCTGGAATTCCGCAATCTACCGCAAAAATGTACAATTCGAATCTATACTATTACAGGGGAGTTGGTGTACACCATCGAAAAAGATGATGAAACGGATTATGCCGTGTGGAATCTGTTGACATCTGAGGCACAGGAAACCGCTTACGGCGTTTACATCTATCATGTGGATGCGCCGGGAATCGGTGCAAAGATAGGCAGGTTCGCTTTGATAAAATAGACTATCATTGTTTCGAGGACTCACGTAACTTTAAAAGATGTTGGAAATTAAGAATATCTGAACCGATACAAAATAGAGCGAGAAGAAAATGAGAAGAATTGTCTCCATTTTTTTGCTGAGTTTTTCTGTATTTGCCGTGAATGGCGGAGCTTCTGCCCAGGTTAATAAATCGGTAACGAAAGTTGGCACAACGGTTGCTCAATTTCTGAAAATTGGCGCCGGGGCGCGTGCTATCGGTATGGGCGGCGCATTTACTGCATTGGCCAATGATATCAATGCCATTTATTGGAATCCTGCCGGATTGTCCCGGATTGGCGGCAACGGAGAGGCCACATTCAACCACGCGGCATGGCTGGCGGATACGCAATATGATTTTGCCGCATTCTCTTTTAATACGGGAGCCTTCGGTACTATGGGGCTGCAAATTATTTCGCTTCGGACCCCGGAAGAAGCCGTGCGTACCGTGCGCTCGCCGAATGGAACCGGTCAGGTGTGGGATTATAATGCCATTGCATTTGGCGTCACATACGCCAGAAATCTGACCGATCGTTTTTCCATCGGATTCACCGGAAAATATATTCATGAGGATCTTTTTAACGAGATTGCCCGCGGCGCGGCCATGGATATCGGTGTTTTGTATCGCACTCCTTATGATAAATTGAGTCTGGGTGCATCCATTACCAATTTCGGCACAAAAATGCGCTTGAATGGCCGGGACATATTCTTCAATAATGATCCCCTCCCCGATGTCGGCTCGGTGGATCAGGTTCCATCCAAATACAAACTGGAAAGCTTTAATATCCCGCTCTTTTTACGCTTCGGTTTGGCATGGCAGGCAGTTGAAAACGAATACTATTCCGTCTTGATCCTTGCCGATGGCGCCCATCCCAACGATAACACCGAATATATCAACAGCGGCATGGAAATAGGATTGAAGAAGATTATTTTTCTGCGTGCCGGTTACAAAGCTCTGTTCATGCAGGACAGTGAAGGCGGTCTTACGTTCGGTGCCGGTATTCAATACGATGCAGTCGGTACCAATCTTAAATTCGATTTCGGCTATTCCGATTTTGGCCGGCTGAAAAATGTGCAATTCGTTTCCGTTGGCATTCGCTTTTAAAGAATCTTTGAACTATTCAGCCACAAAGTCTCCCTGCCTGCATTGGGCAGGGAAGGTACTGAGAAACACAAAGAAAAAGAAATTAGTCAAATTATTATTGCTCGCGGCGGTGGATTTTACCTCGTCCCAGATTGAGCGGTTCTCTTGTTTTTGAGCTTGTTTTTGTTACTAAACAGATTTTCATTTTTAATGTAAATTAGGTTGGCTATTCAGCGAATCGCCCTACAATCGCTCGATTCAGGTTCGTAATAAAACATGAAACATGATGTATTGGATGACATAAAAAACAATAATGGTTTTCTTTGTGAAATTTTGAGGCTTCGTGTCTTCGTGGCAAAACGAAACCAAGCTGAATAGTTACGAATCTTTTTTTATTTTACCGGGATTCCCTGAATCATACTTGGAAAGGCAGCGCAACGAGTGACCTGTTTATTACAATAATTTCATTAAATCAAGCTAATTATTCATAATCTAATGATTCAACCATATTCTTAACCAGAACTTTTATGAAAGGAGGTGGTCGTTAAATTGTAGCGAACAGCTTTGGCGTTCGCAGTGTCGCATGGATGAAATATCAAAGAATCAGATAAGGAGGTGATGCCCGAAAAGTTTATCAAAATTCCAAGCAACCATTTATTTATCCACACAAAACAAACCAATTTGGAGGTGTCATGAAAAAAATTATTGTTGTACTTTCAGTTTTATTGCTGATTAGCGCTCCGCTTTTTGCGCAGGATCGTTTTGACCGCACGGCGGTTATTCCGGCGGATACACTGGACATCGGCGGCTTTGGCAATATCATTGCCGGTGTTGATTTTGATAATGACGGCAAACCGGAAATTTACGCGGTAAATAATGATTGGCATGATAAGCTGGGTTATGATTTAACCCCCCGTATGTACAAATATGAACAGAATGACCTGGGCAAATGGGAAGTAGTCTGGTCCACGGAGTTGGATATGTTCCTGCAAAATACCTGGCCGGCAATGGCCGCGGCCGATCTGGATAAAGACGGGAGAATGGAAATTGTTTACGGGCCGGTCAATAATCTTAAAGCCGGTGTGCAGGAAAACCCGGAACGGATTGTCGTATTTGAAACAGCAGGAGACGGCAGCGATGTGATGGGCGTTCCGGGATCGGACGGGATGTACCGCCCTAATGCACAATGGACGATCACCGACAAGAATATGACGGAACTCCGTCCGTTTCGCTGGTTCATCAACGACATCGACCAGGACGGCACCGATGAAATTGTCGCTGCGCTGCGTAAAGGCGATGACCGCGCGCAAATCTATTCTGTGGACAATGTTCCGGATAACGGCGACAGTTCCGAGACCTGGACCCTCGAGTTTTCCGGAACCACCGGCACTGATTATGATGCCTTTATCTTGGATTCAACTTTCTATCCTATCCAGAGCGGCGGCAGCGTGACACCCATTACCTGGTCGGCCTCCGGTGATTCATTTCGCGTCGGCGCGGTTCAGGCCAATGTTGTACCGCACGGTTCCTGGAATTCTGCGACTGTTGTGGATCTTGACGGCGATGAAATTAACGAAGTATTGGTAGCATCCTGGAGTTCATCGGCAAGCGCGGTTTATCTGGTGCAGCGGGATGCAGATACGCTGAAAACAACCATGATCGCGGATGTCCCGAATACGGCAAACCGTCTCTACGGAGGCGCTGCCGGGGATCTGGATGGCGACGGCATGATCGATTATGTATTTGGCTCCCGTCAATCCACACCCAACGGCATGATTTTTCGCCTTGAATATCAGGGCGGAGACATTACCGATATGAACAATTATCAATTGAGTGTGATGGATTTTGGCGTCTCAAAAGCAGTTCAATATGATGTAATTGCAGTAGGAGATATGGACTCGGATGGAATGGATGAAGTGGTTTATACCGGAACCCCGCGCGGCCAATCCGCTGAGCAGCCGCCGCAGCCAATTGTCATTTTGGATATGATTCCACCCAATCAACCGATCGTTCGTTCGGTGAAAGATATTCCCAATGATCAGGGCAGATTTGTCCGTGTGGGATGGCAAGGTTCGTACGGAGACATGGCTCCGGAAGGAAATATGGCGAGCTCGGCTTTTATGGAAGAACCGATTACCGAATATTCTGTGTGGCGTAAGATTGAACCCGGATTGAGCAAAAAATCGCTGGGTAAAATAATGAATATTAACGGCGCTACATGGGAACAGGTGGGTCTGACAAAAGCGGTGCAGGCAAAAATGTATGCAGCCGTGGTGCCTACTTTAGTGGATATGGTTCCCGGCGGTAGTGATCTTGATCCGATCAGCACATTTGCAGTGGTTGCACATACCAACGATCCGCTTACAAACTGGAAATCTTTTCCGAAAAGAGGGTTTTCCGTCGACAATTTAAGTCCGATGGCTCCTGCCAATGTGATGGCGAAAGAGATCTTTGTCGATAACACCAGGAGCGGTGTCCAAATTACCTGGGACGAATCTCAGGATGAAGATTTCAAATATTTTGCCGTTTACCGCTCGGAAAATCCCGGCATCAACACCAATGTAACAACGCCGTTGGCAACGATGACCGGAACCGATTTTGTGGATGATAATGTGGCCGTCGGTGCTACTTATTATTATGCCATCACGGCTTATGATTTCAACAAAAACCAGAGTGATCCTACGGAAGTAAATTATCTAGTTACCGGCGTGAACGATGAAAATATGATGCCCACGGAATATGCCCTGGAGCAGAACTATCCCAATCCGTTCAATCCGACAACAACCATCAATTTCTCTCTCAAAGAGAGCGGACATGTCACATTAAGAGTCTATTCAACCTTGGGACAGGAAATTGCTTCCATTGCGGATAAATTTTACGAAAGAGGACGCCATTCCGTAACATTCGATGCCGGAGGAATTGCATCCGGCGTCTATTTTTATGTGCTGAAAGTGAACGATATTACTTTCAGGAAAAAAATGTCCGTGCTGAAATAGTATTATTTCCGGCATTTTTGTAACGAAAGGAAGGGAAGCCAATTCCCTTCCTTTTTTGTTTGGGTTAGGAAATAGACATATTATAATCCTATGAAAATCATTTTCTTTTTCATAAGTAACGGGATGTTTCCAGCCAGAGTAAAACCACATTTACGGGTGGAAAATGATCTTCATTCCTGCAAAGCAGGCTGTTGTTGATTGTCATGCCCGAATACTTTTATCGGGCATCCATAGCTTAAAAAACCGTATTCCCGCTAAAAACATTACGGGAATGACATTTCTGCAACCATCCCCTTAAGTCAGATCAACCACCCGTAACTGAGGTTTTACCAACCAGAGTAAAAAAAGCTTGTTTTCCTTTAACAAACTTTGTAATATTATAATATTCTATTGAAAAATTTGTACTTATGACTATTTATTTAAAACAGCAAATGGAATGAGAACCGTTTTATGGAAATTTTAGGAATTGATATCGGCGGCTCCGGTATTAAAGGAGCGCTAATTAATACGGAGAATGGTAAGTTTTTGGCGGAAAGGTACCGCATCCCAACGCCGCAGCCGGCCACTCCTGAGGTAGTGGCAAAAACAGTGGCAAAAGTTGCGCAACATTTTAATTGGCAGGGGCCGGTCGGCTGCGGTTTTCCCGCGCTGATTCCGGGTGGAATTGTGCGCAACGCTTCCAACATCGATGAGAGTTGGATCGGCACCGATGCGATCCGGCTTTTCACGAAAACAACCGGTTGTGCCACCACCGTGGTTAATGATGCGGATGCAGCGGGTTTGGCGGAAATGAAATTTGGCGCCGGCAAGGGACAAAAGGGAGTTGTGATACTGATCACCATCGGCACCGGTTTGGGCACCGCCATGTTTACCAAAGGTGAACTGCTTCCTAATACCGAATTCGGCCATATCATTTTGAAAGGAATGATTGCAGAACACTACGCTTCCGATGCAGCGCGTGAAGAAGAAAATTTGTCGTGGAAAAAATGGGCAAAACGTTTTAATAAATATCTGCTGCGTCTGGAAGAACTTCTCTGGCCCGATTTGATTATCCTGGGCGGCGGCGCGAGCAAAAAAAGTGAAAAGTTTATGCGCTATTTTACCGTTGGCGCCAAAGTGGTACCCGCCCGGCTGCTCAACCACGCCGGCATCATCGGTGCAGCATTGTCGGCAGAAAATGCACAGTAAATCAAACAAGCGGAATTTGATACGACTATTCCCATCAATCGATTTGTTATGAAAAGACTCTATCTGGTTCGTCATGCAAAGTCAAGCTGGGATGATCCCGGTTTACATGATTCAGACCGGCCGTTGAACAAGCGGGGCAAAAGGGATGCTCCGTTTATGGGCGAGCGATTAAAAAAATACCACGTTGTGCCGGATATAATTGTCTCGAGTCCGGCAAAACGGGCGCTGAAGACTGCCAAAATCATCGCCAAAAAAATAAACTATCCGGTAAAAAAAATAAAAACGGCCAATATTATCTACAACGGAAATAGTTTTGATCTGTTATCCTTCATCCGAAATACGGATGAGGCCGTAAATGAAGCGATGCTGTTTGGCCACAACCCGGAAATAACCGGTCTGGCGAATTATTTTTCAAATAAAATAATACCCAACATGCCCACCTGCGGCATCCTCTGTGTGGAATTTAACACCGGTTCCTGGAAAGAGGTCGCCGCTGAAAACGGCACCGTGCTGTTTTTCGATTACCCCGGAAAGCATCGTACCGTTTAACCGGAAGAGTTATAATTTATGTACTTATCTCGTGCTTTTGTGGCAAGACCGAATCGTATTAAACAGTTTTTTTTATCAAACATAGATGTGGTGAAAAATGGCGAAAGAGAACGATTATTATGTGAACCGGGAGATTAGCTGGCTCTCTTTTAATGCCCGCGTATTACAAGAGGCGGCCGACCCGGATGTACCGCTCATCGAAAGAATCAAATTTATCGGCATCTTTTCATCCAATCTGGATGAGTTTTTTCGTGTCCGGGTTGGTTCTCTGCAGCGTATGCTTGAAGCCGGTGTCAAATTAAAGTCACAAATAGGCGGCAAGCCCAAAAAAATTATCAATGAGATACAAAAGACAGTTATTCCTCTGCGGAAAAAGTTTGATGATCTGTTCGATGGAATTTTACATGAACTGGAAAAGAAAAACATATTTTTTGTTAATGAAAAGCAACTGACTGAAGAGCAGCAGCAGTTTGTTCATCACTATTTTTTACATGAAGTCCATCCCCGTCTTGTACCGATCATGATCGATTCTCTGCCCGATTTTCCTTATCTGAAAAATCAGGTTATCTATCTGGCGATATATTTGAAAAGAGAACGGGAACCAGAAGAAGTGAAATATGCACTCATAGAAGTTCCTGCCGATGTGTTATCGCGCTTTCTCCCTTTGCCGGGAAAAGATGATAAAGATTACATTATCATGCTGGATGATGTTATCCGCTTTGGTTTAAAGGAAATCTTTTCTATCCTGGATTTTGACAGCTGCGCAGCCTACACGATAAAATTAACCAGGAATGCCGAATTTGATATTGAAGATGATATCACCAAAAGTTTTTATGAGAAGATTTCCGAATCTATCAAACGCAGGGCGAAGGGGCGGGCAGTGCGGTTTGTTTATGATCGTGAGATTCCCGATGAACTGCTGAATTTTATTTTGAAGCGGATTCATCTGGAAAATTTTGACAATCTTATTCCGGGCGGTCTTTACCATAATGCCAGGGATTTTATGAGTTTTCCCCATGTTAGCGGACCTTCTCTAATTTATGAAACGAGAGAGCCATTGCTGCACCGGGATATTCTCAGGCAGCGAAGTCTGCTCAACGCCATGCGAAAAAAGGATATTCTGCTTCATTATCCCTATCAATCTTTTGATTACATCCTTGATCTGCTCAGGGAAGCCGCAATCGATCACAATGTTACTTCCATCAAGATGACGCTTTATCGCGTGGCAAAATATTCAAATGTAGTGAATGCTCTGATCAATGCCATAAGAAATGGCAAGTCGGTCACGGTTTTAATGGAACTTCAGGCCCGCTTCGATGAGGAGGCAAATATTTACTGGATCAAACGGCTGGAAGAAGAGGGCGCCAAAGTAATCGAAGGTGTGCCCGGATTGAAAGTCCATGCCAAATTGTGCCTGGTTACGCGCAGAGAGGACGACAAAAAAGTACGCTATGCAACTGTGGGCACGGGAAATTTCAATGAGACCACCGCTAAAATTTACAGCGACCATACTTTACTTACCGCCGATAAAAGAATCACCAACGAAGTGAACAAGGTTTTTGATTTTTTAGAACATAATTATAAAACATTTTCATACAAACATCTTATGGTGGCGCCGTTTTACATGCGTAAAAATATCGTTCGTATGATCAAAAATGAAATTAAGAATGCGCAGGCAGGCAAAGAGGCTTACATTTATATCAAACTGAACAGCCTGGTCGACAGAACGGTCATCGATAAATTATACGAAGCCGGTCAATCCGGTGTGAAGATCAAAATGATCATCCGCAGTATCTGTTCTTTGGTGCCCGGTGTGAAAAGATTCAGTGAAAATATTGCCGCGATCAGCATTGTGGACAAGTATCTGGAACATTCCCGCATTTTCATCTTTTGTAACGGCGGTGAAGAAAAATACTACCTCTCTTCAGCCGACTGGATGATCCGCAATCTGGACAACCGGGTTGAAGTTGCCGTTCCTATTTATGACAAGAGGATTCAAAAAGAGTTAAAAACTTTCATGGATATTCAGTTTAAAGACCGTGTAAAAGCACGCATCATCGATGAGAAGCAAAGCAATCGAGTCAAAAAATCAACGGCGGACAAACCGGTTCGTGCTCAAGATGATATTTACGAATGGCTAAAATCTGAGCTTGAAAAAGTATGAAATCATTTATTTTACCCGACAAGGTTCATCCCGCCGATCTCACTCACGCCGGCCAAAATAATTTTTTGGTGCGGATAGAGACTGCCCGCCAAAAGAATCAAAAATTTTATGATACATTCGATTGGCGTATTTATCATGCCGGATATTTTCTGATAAAAGAAGAGGAGCGTTATGTTTTGATTTCTTCAGATACCGGAGAAGAGTTGGCCGCAACCGAGTGGCGAAACCACGAGCATGCTGGATTTTGGCATGATTTTCCGCCGGGATCGCTGCGAAAAAAAATCCGGCAACCGGCAGGTCTGCGCGCACTTATTGAACTAACGGAAATTTCCGCAACGGTTCAAACCTTTGCCATTTTGAACCGTGATGAAAAAACCGTGTTGCGTGCCTGTTTAGCCGAAATTGATCTGCTTCGATCCCGGCAGGAGCCGAAAAAACTAAACCTGATTCTGGTTAATCCGATCCGTGGCTACGGTGCAGAATTTACTGAATTTTGCCGGGTTTTAAATCAAAACGGGTGCCGGTTGTTGAGCAAACCGGTATATGAAATCATTATCGAATCCGCCGGCAAGCATCCCGGCGATTATTCATCAAAGTTGAAAATTGAATTGCAGCCGGATGAACCTGCTTCCATTGCGCTGCCAAAAATATTATCTCATCTGCTGTCTGTTATGCGGTGCAATGAAGAGGGGATCATTGCCGATATTGACACCGAATTCCTTCATGATTTCCGCGTTGCGGTGCGCAGAACCCGTTCGGCAATCACACAAATCCGGGGAGTTTTACCGAAAACGGTAACCGGCCGGTTCAAAAAAGAGTTTTCTGCGCTGGGAAAGTGGACCAACCGGCTCCGCGATCTGGATGTTTATCTGCTCAAAGAAAAACAGTATTTGACCATGCTGCCGGCAGATTTGCGTCCCGGTCTGAAACCTTTGTTCCAATCCATGCGTACTCAGAGAAAGGCTGAGCATGATAATTTTGTGCAGCAGCTCCATTCTCCGGCTTACGGCCAAATTGTTTCCGCCTGGGAAGATTTTCTGCACAGTCTGAAACAGGAAGAAACGGAAGAGGCGGAGAATTCCCGCAAACCTGTTTACGAATTGGCGAGGGAAATCATTTACAAACAGTACAAAAAAGTGGTTCGCGACGGCGTTTCCATCCATCCCGCCACTCCGGACGGAGAACTGCACCGCTTGCGTATTCAGTGCAAAAAATTGCGCTATCTGCTGGAATTTTTCACTTCGCTGTTCCCCGCAGAAGATATGGCCGGATTGATCAAACATTTTAAAAAATTACAGGATAATTTAGGTGAGCTGAATGATTTGTCCCTGCAGCAGCAATATTTGAAGGAATATTTGCAGCAGGAGGATCGTCGGGACAAAGACGCGAAATATAGCTGCGCCGCCATTGGCGGCCTGATGGCTGTGCTCGATAACAGACAGAAGCAGGTTCGGCAGAATTTCAGCGCTATCTTCAATGCCTTTCATAACGAAGAAAACCGGGCTTTGTTTAAAAAGTTGTTTGGTTGAAATTGGTCCGGGACAGGCAAATAGTTTATGGTGAACGGTTCGGATATTTGAGCCTGTCACTCCCGCATTCCCTCCGGGTGGAGACCGGCAAATTTTTCAATTGAGGCGGGAAGATGGGCAAAAGCTTACAATATAATATTTTCCGTAACATTTTAATTTTTACTGAAATCTGCATCCTTTGCGCTCTCCGCGCCTCTGTGTTTTAGAGCGCCTGTTTCTTAACGCAGAGGCGCAGAGGACGCAGAGAAATTGGGTGACTATTTGGCCTGCGAAACACACGAAATACTCCAAAAGGGCTTATCTGATTTTTTTTCCATGATTTTTCGTATCTTTCGCAGGCTACCTGAGTAATCGGTGTTTGACCGAGAACTATGAATGACAGAAACAGGGAATTTTCGGTCGGAAACTAATTATCCTTTTTCAAAGGACTAAAGTGCTGCATTATCCCAGCTTGAAAAGTTTCGTTGCAGAGATAAAATATCAGGGAATGGAGGGAACGGAATTTGAAAACAATCGCTCTGTACAGCATCAAAGGCGGTGTGGGAAAAACAGCCGCCGCCGTAAATCTTGCCTATTTTGCGGCGCAGGAAGGGTTCCAAACGCTGCTGTGCGATCTGGATCCGCAGGGATCGACCTCATTTTATTTCCGAATCCGCCCGGCCAAAAAGTATAATTCGGTTAAATTCCTGCGCGGCGGGGAAAAGTTGGCCGGATACATTAAAGGAACGGATTATGCTCATTTGGACCTGTTGCCGGCCGATTTTTCCTTTCGTAATCTGGATATCGCCCTGCACGAGATGAAAAAGCCCCGGAAAAAGTTTGGTAAAATTCTTTCCCCTTTTGACCGGGAGTACGAATATCTTTTTCTGGATTGCCCGCCCAATATTACACTGGCTTCGGAAAATGTTTTTCGCGCTGCGGATTTAATCTGCGTCCCGTTGATCCCGACAACCCTGTCCCTCCTTGCCTTTGAAAAACTGATCGAATTCATCAAAACATCTAAAATAAACCGGAAGAAAATTTATGTTTTTTTCTCAATGGTGGAAAAAAGAAAAAAACTGCACCGGGAAAGTATAGCGCGGTTCAAAGAAAACAATCCCCGGGTATTTTTAACAAAAATTCCTTATTCAACCGATATTGAAAAAATGGGAGTTCATCGTGAACCGGCGGCCTGCTCAAAACCAAAATCCGCTGCAGCAGATTCCTACCGGCAATTATGGCGGGAGATAAAGAATCTGTAAATTCTGATAACACTTTAGTCCTTTGAAAAGTTGTGTCTTTTTATCAGATAAATAAGTCCGAGTGATGTCATTCCCTGCCCGAGCAGGCGGGCGAATCCCCGCTTTGGGGGATGAGGAATCTCATGCCTCTTTGTATATTTGTGAGTAGAGATTTCTCACTTCGTTCCGATAAAAACCATCGGAACTCCATTCGCCCGCCTGCTCGGGCAGGGAATGACATGTTTGTGTAGATATATGTTGATAGCAGACAATCTATTTTTTCAAAGAACTAAAATGTTACAAATTCTGAAAGAATGTGTTAAAAAGGGAGACAATTAGTACGCCCCTTCAGGGCTATGGAAAATATTATATACATCAATCCGGGGCGCTGCCCGGTCTGATTTATCTACTTCTTCGGGGGTGATAAAAATCTGCAGAAACATGCTCTTAAAGAGCAAAATATACCGGCCCGGTGCGAAGCGCCGGGATTCGAAATAACAATGCCCTGTTATCAGCCCTGAAGGGGCGAAATAGATTGTAAAAAGTAATGCCTGTGTACAGCAATAAATGAGGGAAAAGTAAGCTATTTGCTAAGGGATGGGATTTCCTCTCCTTTACATAATGGAGGTCAGGTACTTGCTCATGTACCTAAAATGGGGGTTTGGCAGAATATTTCACTGATCGAAGGTGTTACAAATGTTACTAGATTTTTATGCTTGCTTTTCCATCAAAAAAGACCTGTGCGAGGCTGTTCTACGGCCGGAGAAAGGAAAAGTTTGGTAACGGAACCATGAAAAAAAACAGAAAAAAAAGTCGTCCCGGTTATTATTACGATCAATCGGCGGTTATCCCTTTTTTACGGCGGAACGGCAAAATTAAAATTCTTCTGATTACCAACCGGAAACGACGGAAATGGATTTTTCCCAAAGGAATAATCGAAACAGACATGTCCCCGGCAGCATCCGCGGCCAAAGAAGCGGGCGAAGAAGCGGGTATCACCGGCGCTGTTTATGAAGAATGTGCCGGCAGTTACCGATACAAAAAATGGGGCGGTGTCTGCACGGTTCAGGTGTTTCCGATGAGAATCGAGAAAGTGCTGCAGAATTGGCCCGAATCGGATATCCGGGACAGAATTTGGGTTGGTGTGGAGGAAGCGAAATTTTTTCTCGATTTGCCTCAGATAGAAGAAATAATCCACCGCGCCGCCCCTCTGATTTACGCCAATGGGAAGTTGCATCGCAATTCTGTTCGATGCTGCGACCGGGAACGGATCGAAAAAGAAGGAGCTTACCATGTTGGAAAAAATTGATTTGACAAAAAAGATTGCCAAACCCGAGTACAAAACAATCATCACCGGTCTTGAATTGAAATTAGCCGAATTGCAGCGGGAAGCGAAGGATCTGAAAATCCCGGTGATCGTCGTTTTTGAAGGCTGGGACGCGGCCGGTAAAGGAACCATGATCAACCGGTTGATTCTCTCCATAGACCCAAGGGGGTTCACCGTTTATCCGACGAATCCTCCCAACGAAGAAGAACGGCTGCGGCCGTTTTTGTGGCGGTTTTGGAGCAACACGCCGGAAAAAGGCCGCATAACCATATTTGACCGCAGTTGGTACGGCCGGGTACTGGTGGAGAGAGTGGATAAAATTGTAAAGAAAAAAGACTGGATGGTTGCTTACGATGAGATAAAATCGTTCGAACGGCAGTTGGTGGATGAAGGCGCGGTGATTATTAAATTTTTTCTGCATATTGATAAAAACGAGCAGAAAAAACGGTTCAAAAAATTGCAGAATAATTCTTCTACAGCGTGGAAAGTGACCAAAGATGACTGGAAGCATCATAAACAGTACCGGGAATATTTTGATGCTGTTGAAGATATGCTGGCCAAAACCGACACGGAATACGCTCCCTGGACTATCGTGGAAGCACACGACAGGCATTTTGCCTCCGTGAAAATTTTTAAAACGATCATCGACGCCGTGGAGAGAAAAAAGTTTGAGCTGCAGCACGCTGAAGAAAACCATGCCGCTTTTGTTAAATCTTCCATCGATGTGAAAAATATATCTTCGTCGGTTTTGGATAAAGTAGACCTTTCTGTTTCACTTACACGGGAGGAGTATTCGGCGGCGCTGAAAAAATATCAGCAGCGAATCCGGGAACTGGAGCATGAAGTTTATATCAGGCGGCTCCCCATCATTATGGTGTATGAAGGCTGGGATGCAGCGGGAAAAGGAGGCAACATCAAACGACTGGTACGCGGCATGGATCCGAGAGGGTACGAAGTGATCCCCATTGCGGCGCCCAATGATATCGAATTGGCGCATCATTACCTGTGGCGTTTCTGGACCAAAATTCCCAAAGCCGGTCACATCGCCATTTTCGACCGTTCCTGGTACGGGCGTGTGTTAGTAGAAAGGGTGGAAGGTTTCTGCACGGAAGAAGAATGGAAGAGGGCGTACCGGGAAATTAATGAAATGGAAGAACATCTGGCCAATTTCGGCACGGTGCTGATCAAATTTTGGGTGCAGATCGATAAAGACGAACAGTTGCGGCGGTTCAAAGCGCGGCAGGAAACGCCCTACAAACAATGGAAAATCACCGAAGAAGATTGGCGTAACCGGGAGAAATGGGATTTGTACAAATCCGCCGTGGATGAAATGCTGTTCAGAACCAGCACCTCCCATGCGCCGTGGACCATTGTGGAATCCAATTCCAAATGGTATGCCAGAATCAAAGCGTTGAGAACCTTTGTGGAAAGACTGGAAGACAGGTTGTAAAAACATGCCGTCACTGGATAAAGCGCTGCAAATAGCCGTGCGGGCGCACGAAAATCAGAAAGACCGGTACGGACAGCCGTACATTCTACATCCAATTCGGGTGATGATGAACGTCGATTCCCCCAAAGAAAAGATGGTTGCCATCCTCCATGATGTCATCGAGGACAGCGATCTGACTCTGACGGATCTGTCTGAAGCGGGATTTTCTCCGGAAATCATTGCTGCTGTTGACGTCATCAGCAAAAGAGATGGGGAAGACTATTTTCGATATATCCGCCGGGTTGGCGCAAATCAACTCGCCCGGAGCGTAAAGTTAGCGGATCTGACCGATAATATGGATATGAAACGCATCGACAGATTGACGGAAATAGATCAGAAACGGCTGGCGCAGTATCATAAAGCCTGGAATATGCTAAAAATGTAACTATTCAGGTTGCCCGCCGATAACGCTAAAAAACGCGAATAGTTATGTTATTCCGATTCACATGATTCGTGTTATTCGCGGGTTGAATAGTTACTAAAAAATAAAAGGAGTTAAAATGTCTGAACCGTTAAAATTGGCGCTAATTCAACAGCATGCCACACCGGACCGTTCGGAAAATCTTGCCCGCGGTTTAAGAACTTTTGCAGAGGCCGCAGAAAACGGCGCCCGCGTCATCGCTTTTGCCGAATTGGCCTTCACTCACTTTTATCCGCAGCATCCGGCGCCGGGTTCGGTGCAGCAGTTAGCCGAACCGATCCCAGGATCCACTACGGGGAAATTTATGGCATTGGCAAAAAAATACGGCGTTGTCACTGTGCTGAACCTGTTTGAGCGCGCCGGAGATAAAACATACGATTCTTCGCCGGTCATTGATGCCGACGGGACACTGTTGGGAGTGACGCGCATGGTGCACATCATCGAAGCGCCCTGTTTTCATGAACAGGGATATTATGTTCCGGGCGATACCGGCGCGCCGGTTTATCAGACTGCGGCGGGTAAAATTGGCGTGGCAATCTGTTACGATCGTCATTATCCGGAATATATGCGTGCATTGGCTTTACACGGCGCCGACCTGGTGATAGTACCACAGGCAGGCGCAATTGACGAGTGGCCTGCCGGTATTTTTGAAGCGGAGATGCAGATGGCCGGTTTTCAGAATGGGTATTTTACCGCGTTGTGTAACCGGGTAG
This sequence comes from uncultured Deferribacteres bacterium, assembly GCA_913009825.1. Classification (GTDB taxonomy): domain Bacteria; phylum Zhuqueibacterota; class JdFR-76; order JdFR-76; family DREG01; genus DREG01. The sequence continues at coordinate 40,884 of CAJVYQ010000029.1, read as the reverse complement.
GCAAAGAAGATAGTGTTGAGTTCGAAGGCAAGTCGTTTGTTACGGCGCCGGACGGCAGCGTAATTGCTCAGGCGAAAGCCGGCGTGGATGATATTCTGTATGCCGAAATTGATCTTGCGAAAGTCGCCACTTCCAACGCCCGCCAACATTTTTTGGTCGATCGCCGTCCGGAGTTGTACAGCGATTGGCTGAAATGAAAAACTTTCCCAAAAGCTCTTTTTATTGCGATGGCAGGGAATTGATAACAAATTTCCCATTGGATAATATTAATTTTTAATGCGTTTCTAAAAGCTTTATAAAAAAATAATTTATTTCTTGATTTAATTACTCATCAAAATTATATTGGAAGTAAAAAAATAAAGGAAATTGGTTAGAACATGACTAAAACACCATGGAAGGAGTGGATTCCAGGAGTCCTTTCTAAAAATCAAGTAGAACAATTATGTAAAGAATCTTATATAAGTAATTACTCTGATAGTGGTCCCCAAATTGATTATTCTTCTATAGATTTACATCTATCAAATGAAGGTTATGGAATGATCGAGGGTGCAATAAAACCTTCGGGGCCAAGATATAATCATATTTTAAATAAAAATATGAAATTGGCTAGGAAGTTAAGCAAAGATGAAAATGGATATTTTCTTCTTAAATCAAAGGAAACATATATTTTTAAAATTAAAGAAGAAATTTCATTAGGAGATTGTAATAGCATATATGGTTTAGCTACCGCGAAAAGTACAATTGGCAGAATGGATGTTCTCGTAAGACTAATTGTCGACGGTGTTGATAGATATGATTATTGTGACCCTGATGGTCTAAAACGTGGAAATGGTAATATGTATGTTGAAATAACTCCTATTACATTCCATATATTCGTGAAGGAGAACATCCCTGTAACGCAATTAAGGCTTTTTTGGGGAAGACCTGAAGATTGTGAATTAAAAGGATTAGAAATATATCATTCGATCCTGCTTAATTCAAGTAGAACAGATGGAACTTTATCAGTTGACCTCACTCCTACTAAAATAAATGGATATGAAGTTTCTGCATTTAGTGCCAATGTTGCTGCAGATAATGATGATCCAATAATATTATGGAAAAATAACAAAAGGCCTAATCCATGTAATCATTGGAAGTTTTTAAAAGCAGAACCGATTAAAGGTATCAACAAACTTCGGTTATTAATTGAAAAGGATGCATTTTATATCTTAAGGTCAAAAGAAAGAATATCCCTCCCTGGTGGAGTAGCCGTTTATTGTAGGGCTATGGATGAAACTTTTGGAGAGATGCGAATACATTTATACTGGTTTTGTTCATCCATTTTTCGGAAAAAATCGTTCAGATAAAAAGGATGGAACGCCTCTAATTTTTGAAGTAAGAGGTCATGATGTAAATGTAAGTTTATGTGATGACGAACCTTTAGCAAAATTAATATTTTATAGAATGTCTGAGGATTCAAAGTTTAAAAAACTGGTAAAAATGGGAAATAATATAGACCTTTATAATGAACAAACGTTACAGCTCTCTGGTATATTTGATGATTGGCCTAAAAAAATTAAAATCCATGAAGATGGACGTGTAGAAGAATTATAGTGAGGCTCAACAATGCTTGATCTGTTTTCGGCTAAAAAAAACATTCAAATCGTTAAGTTAAATATCGATTCTGTTAATTTCAAAACTGATGACTTGCGGAATTTTCGAGAATCGATATTATCAAATGAACAAATGTACCCCAATATTGAAAAATGGTATAAAAACAAGGTAATTCCTGGGATAAAATCAGGGGAAAGAGTAGCCTATATTGGTTATTATAATGAAAAGCCAATGATCTCTGCTGTTGTAAAAAAGGGTAAAAAGGCAAAATTTTGTCATCTTAGGATTGGGGAAGATTTTCAAAAATTGAATATCGGTGAGATGTTTTTTTCTTTAATGGCATTAGAGGTAAGACATATGGCAAAAGAAATCCATTTTACTCTTCCTGAAAGTTTGTGGATTTCTAAAAAAGATTTTTTTAATTCGTTTGGTTTTAATAATTTTATAAAAGCAAAAAATCAATATAGATCTTCTGAGGATGAATTGTTTTGTTCTACTCCTTTTAATCAAGTTTGGGATATTGTATTAAAAAAAATACCAAAATTAATGTACCACTATTCATTGGGTGGATACACAAATGATAATAGCCTTGTTTTTTCAATCAAACCAGTATATATAGATAAAATTTTATCAGGTGAGAAGTCAATCGAGATAAGAAGAAAATTCTCAAAAAAATGGTTGGGGGAAAAAGTTTCTTTATATTCATCATCCCCGGATAAAGCTTTGGTCGGATATGCAATAATTAAAAATATCATAGTTGATAAGCCAAGTACAATTTGGGAAAAGTTTAATAAAAATATAGGTGTAAATAAACAAGAATTTGATCGATATACCTCAGATATGGATAAAATATTTGCTATTTTCCTGGATAATGTACATGCTTATCAAAATATTATTCCTTTATCCCAAATATCTCATTTAATAAAAAAAGATTTAACTCCTCCTCAATCATACTATTCGTTAAGTAAAAATAAAGATTGGCGTGATGCAATATCGATGGCAACATTACTACATGCTAATTTTTCAAAACAAAATATTATTACAATTTAATATTTTATAATACAATAGATGGGTCTTAGCTTCTAACTTCAGTTCAATGTGAATTTAATATGTGTTTTTTTCTGACTACAGTTTGTTTAAAATCTTGTGTTTCTAACAGTTAGTCACATGCTGTTTAATCTGGTTGTCACCATATTGTCATTTCTTTCAGGCATATCAGAAAATTGATGCGAATTCTACGACAGGAATGATTTTTTTTAAAGTGTTGAACCGAAGTGAATATTGTTAAGTTGAACAATGTGAAAATCCTCACTATGATTGGTTTTAGCAAACGTTGTAAAATTGTCCATCAAAATCTAAAAATGGAGAAGGTATCGTGAATCGGTTCAAAAAGTTGTGTTGTGTATTGGGAACTGTTTTTCTGCTGCAAGGTTCTGTTTTGTTGTCGGCTGCCAATGGGCAGGAAAGCAAAATCGTTAAAAAATATCTGGCCATTACAGAGAGTATCCGCAAAGAAGGACTGCTGCACGGCCGGGCTTTTGCCATGTTAAAAGAATTGACCACCCAGGCACCCAGCCGGTTAGGTGGAAGTTCCGGCGCTGCCGCGGCGGTGGAGCTTACCCGGCAGATGATGCAGGATATGGGATTTGACAATGTCCATCTGGAATCAATCATAGTGCAACGCTGGGTACGCGGTGTTGAAGAAGCGGCGATTGTAAATTCCGCAGCCGTGGGTTCTGTGCCGCTTTCTGTTTGCGCTTTGGGCAACAGTATCGGCACGCCGGAAATGGGAATTACCGCCCCGGTTGTAGAAGTGGATTCTTTTGATGAATTACACAAAATTGGCGCCGGAGCGAAGGGGGAAATTATTTTTTTCAATCGCCCGATGGATCCCACAGAAATGAATACATTTCGCGCGTACGGCGGCGCCGTCGATCAACGTACGCAGGGAGCCGCAGAGGGAGCAAAAGTCGGCGCCGTGGCGGTTCTGGTGCGTTCAGTCACCACCAGTCTGGATGATTATCCGCATACGGGAATGATGCGCTACAATCCCGGTGTTAAAAAAATCCCCGCCGCTGCAATCAGTACAATCGATGCGAATTTTTTGAGCGATCTGTTAAAACAGGAACCGGATGTTCAGCTTCATCTCAAATTGGGCTGTAAAAATTTATCGCCGGTACCATCGGCCAATGTGGCGGGGCAGATCACCGGCACAGAAAAGCCCGAAGAAATTATTCTCATGGGCGGCCATCTGGATGCCTGGGAATTGGGCACCGGCGCTCACGATGACGGCGCCGGCTGTGTGCATGCATTGGAAGCGGTGCGGTTGATTAAAAAATTGGGGTTGAAGCCTAAACGCACCATTCGTGCGGTGATGTTCATGAATGAAGAATTCGGCAGCAGCGGCGGCAGGGAATACGCTGTGGCAAAAGAACGGAAAGGCGAAAAACATGTAGCGGCCATCGAATCGGATCGCGGCGGTTTTCTACCGATTGGTTTTGGCGTGGGCGGGGGTGAAAAAACGCTGCGGAAAGTGCAGTCCTGGTTCAAACTGTTCGAACCGTTGGAGATGTATTGGCTTCGTAAAGGCGGCGGCGGCGGTGATATCGCTCCGCTGGCGAAACAGGGGACGGTTATGTTGGGCCTGGTTCCCGATGATCAGCGTTATTTCAATGTGCATCACTCCGCCAATGATATTTTACATGCGGTCAACGACAGGGAGCTGGAATTAGGCGCCATCGCCATGGCAATTATGGCTTATATGTTATCGGAAGAGGGTATCTAAGTTAACAGGTAGCCCCGGGGTTTATTAAACCCCGGGGCGAAAATTAATTTCTTAAATCATGAATTCCCATTCTGACATTAGTTGATCTATTTATTCTTAACCGCAGAAAAGAGGAATCACACAATATTTATTTGAGATTATTTCTGTGGCCTGTTTATAACTCGTTTTGCATTTCTTGCAAGAAAATAAGGGCGGCGCACTTGAGGTGAAGGGTGCGCCGCGATCCAACAAACCATTCTTTTATTTGATCTTTTTTTAATTCGGCATATTTCTCGGTAACTGCAAAGAGCTCCGTCGGTCAGGCAAATGTAAATGCGGCGGTAAAGAAACAAGCGACCCGCCATTTGTCTCCTAATAGCCGGACGATTTTACCGTATTGATATCATTGCCGCCGCCCCGGCGGTTAACTGCAAATCCACTGCCGGCCGGCCGGGAAGCAGAACCGGCCGGATCGCCATTTCACCAGCCATAGGGGCATTCTCTTCATCCTTGCTTCTCCTCTTTTTAGTTTTTATGTAAAAGGGAATAAATCGGGATAAATTTACTGGTTTGTTTGATTTTTCCCTTGTTTTTTTACGATCATTAAAAACAGCTCAACCGTCATAATAATATAGCCAATAGCAAACACACCCCAAAGGAAATTGCCCGGCGAATAAGTAAAAATACCTTCAACACCGGATTGAATCATGATTTCGGCAGCCGGCTGTAAAAATGCAAACAGAGCCAGAATAGCACCAACGATAAATCTGATTGTAGTTTTTTTATCGAACGTATATTCCTGTTGGGAGAAAAGAACAACAGCCCCCCATATTACAAAGATTAAAGCGATGAGCACCGGGCAAATCCAGGGGCCGAACCACGCCCAGGGAATGAGAAACAGAATATCCCATTCCTGCCAGGAAACAGGCCAGCCGATCTGTACCTTCAACCAGACGTAATAGAAAATATCCCACAGGCCGAAAAGGAAAACAAAAGCAGCAAACCGGCGAATCACTCTTCCCCTCTCGGCAAGCAAAGCAACAGCAACCAATATAATAATGGTTGCTGCTTCTCTGCCAAATTCAACGGCAAAATCCAGCGATCGAAATTTAGGAACGGGAAAAATAGCAAGAATGTTGTCGGGATAATAGAGTTCCCGGAAATAAACCACAATGGCGGCTTCCAGGTACGCCATGGCGATTGCAAAAACAATCATCAGCAACATCTTTTGTTTCATGAGGCATCTTCCCTATTTACCGGACTTTCAATCCGAAAACATGATGAAATGAATCCACCTGAGCAAAAATGACTGCGCACGGTGCCTTAAAAACTGAATGAGGCTCCGGTTCCATTATTTATTAGAAGAGTTCACTATCCGATTGGTTACATTTTTTTGCTTCGGGTCACGATTGTCAGCAGAAGATAAGCGTAACCCGAAAACAGTGAAAACATTTTATTTTAACCTAAATTGAGCGATTCTTAGCTTAAAACAAACACTCGAAGAGTTTTGTCATTCCGCCTGCCCGACCGCAGGCGGGAAAGAATCTGGTTAGTTCTGTGCACTAAACCAACAAGATTCTTACGGAATGACATAAGAATCACTCAATTTAGGTTAAACTTTTTCAAAACTTCTTTGGCAGCATCTTTATGCACCAGAATTGTGAGCATTTTCAGTTTGATGAAATCGTCGCGGAAGAAATAATACCCCTTACTCGGTCCGGCATAAGCGCTGCGCCCGGAATCCTTGATGAGAAACCAGTCATGTTTGCCCACGCGTTTGTACCCAATCAGGTGGATGGCGTGATCGTCGGTGCTGGTGTGGTTGTAAAAGCGGAATTCACGGGAATCCTGGTTGATATATTTACCCGGAATATCAAACGAGGGGATGACCGCCACTTCATTTTCACCGTTTTTACCCGGTTCGCTGACATCGCCGCCCAGATCAACCGAGTAGCCGTTTTTGATGGCATTTTTGATGATACCGTAAAATTCGTTCAGTGGAACGTTGTGGTACGCGGTACTATGCCACCAGTTATCCGGCACTTTGTATTCGCCTTTGGTATAAAACGGGAGGGATTTCGTGGACATGAAAGCAACGTAATCGTTCAATGGCAGTTGCAGAACGTTTTTAAGATATTCTTTGGGGGTCATGATTTGGCCGTCAACGGTCACGGTTTTCGGCGGCTCGCCCAGGTAACGGTTCAAAATATTGCGGATATTTGCCAGGATTTCATCTTCGTGCCAGTAATTGTGCTGCTTGATAAATTGCAAATAGTTGCGCATTTCCCGAACCATAGGGCCATGATTATGACCGGTGCGGCCATCGATCAATCCGGTGTACGCGGATTCCGGCACGGCGCCGTACTGTTTCATGCGGTGAATGACCGCATTGTGTTCCGAACCTTCGGCAAAGGCGGAATTACCCTTCTCGCGAACGTAGCGGCGCACTTTTTCCAGATATTCATGATAGACGGTAAAGATTTCTGAAATCTTCACTTTTTTCTGATGCAAACGATACACTTCCGATTCCAGAAAGGAAGTGGTGGCAAAACACCAGCAGGTTCCCGTGGTATCCTGATGAATAGGCGGATTGTGAAATACCGGATTCATTTCCGCCACCGAAGCCGGCTTTTTGATCTTAGAAAAATCAAATGTGAGAACCTGTCGTTCTCTCTTTCCGTATTTTTTCTTGACATAGACGGCTTTATCCTGCGCCATCCCGACGGAGAGGGAACCAAACAGAAAAACTGTGATAAGCAGCAAAATGTTGGTTTTCTTTAACATGGCAATCTCCTTTTGATTGGTTAGATAAATAATGACTTGATGTAACTTTTCAGATAGATTGAAAGAACACTCCCTGTACCATCCCTCAAGGGGGGCTGCCTTCAATCGTCCCTGCGGGACGACAAATATCCTTCTCTTTTCTTTTCCCGGAGATGAATCTCCGGGCTATTTTCGCATTGTCCCTGCGGGACAAAGTCCCAAATGTATTGTGCCGGTATCCGGGAAATTAATTTTGATGGATTCATAAAAAGTCGACATAATAAAAATATGATCAATATATGGCATAGATTGCATTTAATCGCACACCGTATATAGATTCGTTCTCAGATTTTTGGACTTTTTACGAGTTCATCAATGATTCTGTTGATTAATTAGACTTCCAAAGTTTCCCCGGGGGCGTTTGTCAACATATCGTATGTTCTAAAAATATAAATCACATTTTGCAGAATTGATCAAAAACTTTGGAAGTTTTTTGCATTAAATCAACAAACTCATCAATTTTGTATCACTTTTTTTTTAAAAAAATTCAAATTGCAATCCCAATAATCCCGCAGGGATTAATGAAAATAGCCCGCCAATTTATTGGTGGGTAACAAAGAATAAAACATATCCCGTCCCGCAGGGACGGTTGAATATTCATCCCCCAATATAACGTTCATCATGAAAGCACAAAAAAAATCATCGATTTGTTTCAAAGAACTAAAATATTACAAAAACCAACTAACGTTCACTGGCAAAATTAGCGGTTCGAATCTTTTCAGACTGAACTCAGTAATTTTACGAAAATTCCTGCACAAATTCAATGTATATTTCTTCTAATGGCGTTTGGCTCAATCTTTATTTTTTGGGTAACAGTAAGTTAACATAAATTATTGAGAGGGCAATATTTTAGTTTGTCGAAATTACTGCTAATTTCGTCGTTTGCATGGTACGAGATGTTTAGACTCCGTTCCGATAAAAACCATCGGAACGGTGCTCAACCTGACATGATATGCCAGTGTAACCCTGAATGCCTGCCCGACTCAGTGGGGGAAGCCTGATGAACTATATTTGGCTGGAGTTGAAGGGAATCATCCCTATTTCGTTATCCTCAGCCGATCGAACAAAGAATAAACACAGGGAATTACAATCAAAGTTAAAAAAGTAGATGTGGTTAAACCGCCGACCACTACGGCGCCCAGCGGCTGCAACGATTCCGCGCCTTCGCCCAGTCCCAGGGCGATGGGCAGCATGCCGAAAACAGTGGTGAGAGAAGTGATCAGCACCGGCCGCAGACGGGTGGCGCCGCCTTTGATGATGGCTGCCGTTTTTTCCATCCCTTTCGCGCGCAATTGGTTGATGTAGTCTAACAGCAGAATGCCGTTATTCACCACGATGCCAACCAGCATGATACCGCCCAGAAAAGCGTTCATGCTGAAGCTGGCGCCGAAGACCAACAGTCCCAGCAGTACGCCGATCAGGGCCAACGGGATGGTGAAAGCGATGGTAAACGGATGAATGTAAGAATTAAACTGTGACCCCATAACTACATAAACCAAAAAAATGGCGATAATCAAGGCAGTACCCAGGCTTTTGAACGATGCGGCGATGGCTCTGGATTGGCCGCCGTAGGTGATCAAATAATCGGGGGGAAGATTTAGTGTGGCCATCTTTTTCTCGATTGCCGCTTTCACCTGCCGCTGGGATCGACCGGCAACATCGCCTTTAATTTCCACTACACGCTGCTGGTCGAACCGTTTGATTTGGCTGGGACTCTGTTCCAGCGTTACACCGGCAACGGCTCGAACCGGAATCACCCGGCCCTTCATGGTGGTGAGCGGAAGATCCAGTAAATCGTTGATCGACCGGATCCGGTTGTTATCAACCATCACTTTGATGTCGTATTCTTTACCGTAGCTGCTCAATTTGGTGACGGCCGTGCCTAACAGCGCCATGCGCACGGTGCCGGCGATCTGGCTGCCGGACACTCCTAAATCGGCGGCTTTCTCCCGGTTTACACGAATATCAAAATCGGCAAGTCTCTCCTGAAATGAAGTGTTCAGATTGACCACTCCGGGAATTTTGGCGATCTCGTCCCGGATCTGTTTGCCTAACCGGTTCAGAGTTTGTTGGTTATCGCCGGCCACACGCACATCGATGGGCTGCTTTTTCATCCCTTCGGTTACGTCTGTCTGCCGTACTGCAATTGTAGCCCCCGGTAATTTCTGCCACCGTTGGCGAATTTTTTCCATAAATTGATGGATAACCGGCTGAAATTGCTTTTTTAAATTCACGGTAATGGTCGCCGAATTGGATTTAAGCTCCCGTTTCACCGAATGAATTCCCACGACTGCGTAGCTCTGTGCCACCTCCGGGTAATTTTTCAGATCAGCTTCAATTTTGCCGGTGATTTGATCCGTAAATACGATCCGCGTACCTTCGGGCAGGGACAGATCGATGATGAATTCGCCCTGATTGATGGCGGGTAACATTTCCACATTCAACCGGGGGGCAATGAGCATGAAACTGGCGACAAGCAACGCACCGGCCAGCAGAATGGTTACAATCCGGAACCGAAGCGCCAGGCGTAAAGTGGGGATGTATCCGCTCAATAAGCGGTCAAATGACCTCTGCCAGCCGCCGGTGATTTTGCTGAAAACGGAAGTGCCTTTTTGTGTTTTCATCAGCTTAAAACTGAGCATGGGGACGATGGTAAGCGCGACAATAACGGAAATGGAAAGAGCGAACACAATCGTTAATGCCAATTCACCTAAAAGGGTGGCTACCAGACCGGAAAGAAACGCCATGGGCAGAAAAACCACAATGGAAGTAAGTGTGGATGATGATACAGCCGTACCTACTTCTGCGGTGGCGTTAACCACGTTTTCGTAGCGGTTCGAACCGTGATTTTCCTGCAGATGCCGGAAAATATTCTCGATCACTACCACCGAGGAATCCACAATCATACCGACACCCAGAGCCAGCCCGCCCAGAGAAATGGTGTTGATCGACAGACCGAACTGTTTGATGAGCACAAAAGTGGCAACGATGGAGATGGGAATAGAGAGGGCGATAATAAGTGTATTTCTTAAATTTCCCAGAAAAAGGAAGATGATGATTCCCGCCAGAACCGCGCCGATAGTGGCGTTGCGCACTACATTGTTAATCGAAGTTTTGATGAACAGGGATTGGTCGCGAATGATATCCACTTGAATATCCGGGGGTATCTCATTTCTGATGAACGCCAGTTCGGCTTTCGCTTCATCGCACATGGCTACCGTGTTGCCGCCGCTCTTTTCCCGCAGCGCCATGCCGATCAACTCTTCCCCGTTCAGACGGGTGATGGTTGATCTTTCTTTATTAGTGAAAGAAACGGCGGCAATATCTTTCAGATAAACAGGACTCCCTTTGGGCGCGGCGATGATGAGATTCTCAATATCTTCGATTCCCCTGAATTTGCCCACGGTTCGAACAAAATAATTATTGTGGCTGCCGGTTAATTTCCCGGCCGGCAGGTCTATATTTTCCGAAGTTAAAACCGAACTAATCTGCTGCAGCGTTAATTGATAGGCATACAATTTGTCGGGGTTTATTTCCACCACAAACTGCTGTACAAATCCACCGGTAATTTCTACAATAGCAACATTTTTTAAACGCAGGAACCGGTTTTTCATCTTATTTTCCACGAAGTCACGGATATCGTTAAGGCTGCGGGTCCTGGAATGAAAACCGAACTCGATGCCCGGCGGCAGGAAATCCTGAACCTGCAGTACTTGCGGCTCCTGCGCTTCCCTGGGGAAACGTGCCCGCGCCCGGCGGCTGTGTTCCTGTACTTTCAATTTTGCTTCGTCAAAATCGATGCCCCAGTCGAAACGAACGTTAACCCGGCAAACACCTTCCATGCAGGTGGTCTCGATCTCGTCCACGCCGTCGATGGTGCTGAGTGCTTCTTCCAGTGGTTTGGCAATCTGCTCTTCAATTTCCTCCGGGGCAACGCCGGGATAAGGAGACACTACGATCAATGTGGGGGCAACGAATTCCGGCCAGAATGAAACCGGAATGTCCGGTATTGAAATGAATCCCAAAATGATGACCGCAATAACAATAAGCACGGTTCCCACCGGCCGTTTTATACTGATTTCTGCTATCTTCATTTCAGATACCCTCTGTTACTTCGACAGCTCTGCCGTCTTCCAATAAATTCTGCCCCATCACCACCACTAATTCCCCTTCCTGCAGGTCACCGGTTACGGCAATTTTGTTGTCCAGAATAGCGCCCTGAATTACGTCTATTTTCTTTGCTTTCCCTTCCCGGACGACAAACACATAACGCCGGGCCCCGGTGTACACAACCGCGTCCAGCGGCACAATCAATCCTTTCCGGTGATCTGTTTTGATGGCAGCCCGGGCAAACATACCCGGTTTCAGGAGACGTTTGGGATTGTCAATTTTAATTTTAATCTGAACCGTTCGCGAAACCGGGTCCACATTCGGGCTGATTTCGGCAATCTTTCCCATAAACGGCCGGTCAGGATAAGCTTCTACCGAAATTTTCGCCGGATTGCCGGTTTTAATTTTGCCGATCAGCGCTTCCATGACCGGCGCGACCATGTAAACCTGTCTTAATTTGCTGATGGAATAGGCAGGTTTTTGCATCGTCAGTGTGGCACCCTCTTCCACTGCGTCCATGGTGATGGTGCCGGATACAGGCGCATTGATCTTTACCGGAGAGAATTCGACGCCCGGAACATCCTGCTTCATCTCTGCTAAAGCCTGATCTTTTTGCACTACGCTGCCGGGACCGGTCATCTCCCGCAGCACAATGCCGTTTATTTTTGGAAAAACGTCGATCTTCCACAGCGGGGCAATCTCACCGGTGATTTTGTGCGTCACTGCGATTTCCACCATCTGCACCGGTTCCACCTGTACGGCAATTTTTTTCACCGTAGTTGGCAGCGCGTTTTCAACCGGTTCGGTCGATTTGCCGCAACCGGAAAGACTTAAAATAACCGATGCTAAAATTAATAATGAGGTTCTCATAAAAAACTCCGAATTTCGTAAATACTCAACCGTTTTTTTTTGACAGGATTTAACATCTTAGTTTTTTGAAGTTTTTAGTTTCGTCGTTTGCATGGTACGAGATATTTCGACTTCGTTCCGATAAAAACCATCGGAACTCCGCTCAATATGACATTATCCGACTCTGTCACTTTGAGCCCTTCGTCAAGCTCAGGATAAACTTTGTCGAAGGGTCTCATACCTGTTCCTTAGGAAACTATCAATATTTCGCGTTACTGTTGCTTCACCCTCATTTTTCCACAGAAGATTCAAACCAGGTGTAATCTTCAATCGCTTTGCACAAATCCAGTTTGGCCATGATATGATTGAAAATTGCCTGTGTACGCACCAGTTCGTTCTGATTGAGCGCCTGCCGGGCGTCGCTCACTTCCAGAGAAGATACCAAACCCTGACGGAACTGTTTTTCAGCAACGCTGTACGCTTCTTTTGCCAATGCGATGTTTTCTTCCTGATTTTGAATTTTCTGTTCCGCCTGACGGATGGCAACGAAAGTCTGCCGGATTTGCATGCGGATCAAATCTTCAATTTCCTTCTCCTGCATCTGTACGCTGCGCAGTTCAATCTTCGCCTGCTCTACTTTGTGCCGTGTGGCAAAACCGTCGAACAGGGGAATGGAGAGCTGCAGCCCCATGCTCCAGTTGTCGATAAATTTATCGGGATTCATGGGGTCGAAACCATTTTGCACGTTGTAGCCGGAAAAGAAGAACAAATTGGGTTTGTTGCCGCTGCCGGCGATGGAAATCTGTTTTCCTTTCATCCGCTGCTGAATTTTAAACGATTTCAGATCCGATCTGTGCTGCAAAGCACGGTTAATGACCCGGTTTACATTTTGTGTAAAAAGCACATATTGCAGCTCACCTGTAATCAGAAATTTCTCGTCGTTTTTGCCCACCGTTTTTGCCAGAAAAATCCGGCTTTTTTCCAAATTACCGTATGCTTCATTTAAAGAAGTTTGAATATTTTTCACCTGCACTGCGGCGCGCAGCTTTTCTAATTTGGGCACAAGCCCGGCATTGTATTGTTCCCGGGTTGCCTGCAGGTGGTCTTCTGCCCGGCGGAGATTGGCCTGGTGCAGACGGATCACCTCTTCGTTCAAAAGGACGGCATAAAAAGCGCGCAACGTCTGATCCGTGAGGGCGGCCATCTGCTGCTTTTTATCCAGTTCGGAAAGGTCTCTGCCGGTTTCGGACAAAGCGATGGTGTTGCCGATCCACCCCCAGGTAAAAACCGGCATCTGTAGTTTCACTTCAAAATTCATCCGGTTGGGCGTGCCGAAGCGAAATGTCCGTTTTTGTCCGCCCGGCCCGGAGGGGATGCTGATTTCGGTGATTTTGCCGATCCGCGTGTAAATGCCGCTGATATTAACGGATGGAAGCTGCTGTGCCTTGCTCGCGGCAATTTTCTGCCCGGCAATTTGCAAAGCCATCTCCGATGTCTTGAGTAGCCGGCTGTTTTTAAACGCCAGTTGCAGGCAATCCTGCAAAGTGAGCCGTTGCTGCGCCGGAGCGGAATGAATCAACCCGCCGGTAGTAAATAAAATGATGAAAGGTACCAGTCGCGCATTTTTTATTTTCATTGTCGGTTTCCGTTTTTTCTTTTTATTTTGATCGGTTGTGTTTGGCAACGATTAAAGCTGAGGCGGAAAACACACCCCGTACTTCCCTCGAGGGGGTACGGGAAGTGCAAAAAAATTTCCATTATAATCCCGGCGGGTTGTTTCTGTTTGAGCCCGCGGGCCTGCCTCAGGCACGGCGGGAATGACAGAAAAGTGAGGCTTTCATTCACGCACTAATTAATTGCTGTATCAACGTCCATTGTTTTAGTAGCATTTATTTAGTACTCATTATTTGAACCGGATGACAATGGGTGACTGCGACTGCCGGCGAAACCAAATAACCTTAATATTCACGCCCGGCTGATTTTCTCCGTATTCACACTGGAGGATTTCTTCAAATGATGCAAAATGAGTTGAGAAGCCTGCACAAGTTCTTTCTGCTCCGCCGGAGTGAGCGGTTTCAGAATCTTGCGATACACATCCTGCATAGACGACATCCTTTTTTTCAGCAGCAGCCCAGTTTTGGCAGTTATACGAAGCATTGTGATTCTGCGGTCCTTTTCCGCTTTTTCTTTGTGTAAAAATTTCTGCTGCACAAGCCGGTCTACCATTTCGCTGGCCGAACTCTGGGCAATGTTCAAGCGCATTTTCAGATCGCTGATGGAAATGGGACCGTCATGGTAGATCAACATCAAAACCCGGTACTGGGCCAGTGAAAATTCACCGACTTTGGAAACCTCGCCGGCAACATGATGAAAAATATGCATCAATGGCGTGAAGGTTTTAGACAGTTTGTTCACATTTTGCTCAAAAGAATTTTTATTCATGATAAAATCCAGAAATAAACATCGTTTTCCGATGTATCGTTTTCCGATAAATATAGGGCAAGAGAGAGGAAATGTCAAGAGAAAATTTGGCATTGGGGTAAAAAAAACCTTCCAGGTTTATTACAGACATTTTTATTCGCAAAAAGTACTCAAAAAAAGATAAAATCAAGAATTATATTCTACCTAAATTGAGCGATTCTTAGCTTGCAATAACCACCCAAAGAGATTTGTCATTCTGGAAGAATCTTGTTAGTTCTGTGCACAAAAACAACAAGATTCCTACGGAATGACATAAGAATCGCTCAATTTAGGTTCTATTTAAAAGGCTTTTTCCATTTATTAAACCCCACTGGCGCAAAGGCGTTCTTGCTTCATCGCTGCTCATCGGTGCCTCTCTTTTGGCTTTGGTTCAGCCGCTGTTTACCAAATACATTCTTGACGATATTATCGTCAGCAAAGATTTGACAAAATTGGCAATCACTATAGCCATTCTTTTGGGAATTCTTGTTACGGAAGCGGTTCTCTCCTTTCTAAAACAGTTCCATTTCTTCGATTTTGAGCAGAGAGTGATCTTTGAAATTCAAAACAGCCTTTTTAGTAAAGTGCTGCGCTTTCCCAAATCGTTTTTCGATAACAAGCAGACCGGCTACCTCATGTCCCGCCTATCCGGCGATGTGTTCCGGCTGAAAATACTATTCTCCAACACCTCGGTTGAGATATTTACCAGTTTTCTAAAATTGCTCGGCGGGATTATCATTCTGTTTCTGCTGCATTGGCCGCTTACGCTTCTGTCGCTTATCATCCTGCCGTTTTTCTTTTTGTCCGTCCGCTTTTTCGGCGAGAAAACCCGGCAATTGAGCCACAACATGATGGAAAAATCGGCGCAGGTTTCCCGAAACGTGCAGGAATCCATCCGGGCCAGCATCGAACAAAACACTGGCAATGCCTTTTCACAGTTGGTCATCGGCATCATTTCATCGCTGGGCACACTGCTGGTGCTGGGATACGGCGCCCGGGAAATCATTGTGGGCCACATGACGGTGGGGAGTTTTGTTGCGTTCAATTCCTACATCGCCTATCTCTACGGGTCCTCCCGCTTTTTGGCAAGCGCCAATGTGTTTCTGCAATCGGCGTTTGCCGCGCTGGAGCGGGTTTTTTTCATTTATAATTTGTTACCGGAAGATGTGGGCGATCGGCAGAAACAAAGAGTGCAAAGGCTGAACGGCTCGGTTAATTTTGACAACATCTGTTTCGCCTATGAAACCGGCAGACCGGTACTGCGGAATGTCTCCTTTTCCGCAGCGCCGGGGGAAAAGATTGCGCTGGTAGGGTCCACCGGCGCCGGCAAAAGCACGCCGGTCAATCTGATTTTACGGCTCTACAAACCCACATCCGGCAACATCTGTTTCGACGGCAATGAAGCAAAAACTTTACACACACAATCGCTGCGGGAACGGATCGGCATTGTCTCCCAGAAGATATTTCTTTTTGACGACACCATATTGAACAACATCCGTTACGGCCAACCGGAAGCTGCCGATGAAAAGGTGGTTCATTTTGCCAAATTATCCCAGACGCATGAATTTATTTTACAATTACCGCAAGGCTACGAAACCAAAGTCGGCGAAAGAGGCGTAAAACTTTCCACCGGACAGAAACAGCGCATCTCCATTGCCCGGGCGCTGCTAAAAAATCCGGACATTCTTATATTTGACGAACCAACCTCCGCGCTGGATGCCATTACGGAAAAAGCGATTAAAAACCTTCTGTTTGAAACCTCCAACGGCAAAACCACCTTTATCATTGCCCACCGGTTATCCACGGTTGTTGCCGCAAATAAAATGTTGGTATTGGACAAGGGCAGGATTGTGCAAACGGGCACACATGAAGAATTGGCACAGCAGGCCGGATTGTACCAGAGAATGTTTGCGGAGCAGGTTCTGGTGTAGCGCGATTCGCCTGTCTGCGCAGGCAGGCCGAATCGCCGGGGCGGGACAGCGTCCCGCGCTACATTTTTAAACACGAAGAATACGAAAAGCGGAGAGGCGCTTCTTTGTCCGGTTGCTGATTTTTATTTTATCTGAATTTAAGTTTTTTAGAAAAGAAAGAAGCCGGCCTTCTTCAAGAAGGCCGGCTTCTTTTTGCAAGAGGAACAAACCTTCCGGGTTTTGAAAACCCGGAAGGTTTTTAGGTTGGTTTCCCTCTATTTCACATTTCCCGTCGCTTGCTGCCAATCGTAATAAGCGGACAGATAATCGTAAATGGCGGCGTAATAGCCTAATTGGGTCTGATCGAACAGAACCCGGGCGTCTTTCAGTTCCAATTGGGTGGCCAGTCCGTTATCCGCACTTTTTTGCGCGATAGTATACGCCTTCTCAATCGTGGTCAAATTCATCTTCGCCGACAGTATCCGCTGCTGTGCTTCCCGCAGTCTCAGATAGATATTCTGCACCTGGGTTTGAATCAACTCCTCTGCCTGCTGAATTTTGATGTTGGTTTTATCTAATTCCACTTTTGCTTTTTGTACCTGGGCGCCGGTGTAACCGCCGGTATAGATGGGAATATTCAGCGTCAAACCGACGATGATATTGTTATTTCTGCGTTCCAGCTTCAAATAATCCGAGATTGAAGAAAAAGCATAAATCACGCTTGCATCTAAGCTGGGGAAATAATTTGCTTTTTCATTGGTGACGCCGTTCTCCCGCAGCTTCTTTTCCCATTTCAGGGCAATGTAATCGGGCCGGTTTTGCAGAATCGAGCTGAATTTCAGGCTATCCGGTAACGGAGGATATTTCTCCATATCACCCAATAATTGGATATCTTTTTTCAAATCCAGTCCGGACATGGTCTTTAAATTGTTCAGCGCCATTTCATAATTCCGGACGGTCTGCGACGTTGCCGGGATGAGGCTTTTCCATCTTGCTTTTGCCTGGAGAAGCTGAAGCTGTGAAGCCAGGCCATTATCGTATTTATTCTGCACTTGCACATAATTTTCCCTGGCATTCTCTTCAGCGGCTTTTGCAACTTCCACCACTTTTTGCAGCAGCATGGTCTGAAAAAAGGCTTTTTTTGAACCGGTGAGAATCGCCTGAATCTGTGCTTTGTAAGCATATTTTGTAGTTTTCTCGTAGCGGCTTGCCGCCCGCAGCGCGTTGCCGATTTTAAAACTGAACACCGGCTGCGATAGAACGGCATTGAACCGGTATTCATTGTTGAAAGAAATTTTAAATTTCTGGGTTTTGGCTATTCCCGTGCTAAAATCGGGGAAATCGATATAAATATAATTGATCAGCAAATTACGATTATAGGCCACCTGAACGTTCATTTTGGGCAGCGCCGAGGCTAGGGCTTCCTTCTTCACCGCTTTTGCCGTTTCCAGACTTTTTTCCGCCAGTTGGATATTTTTATTATGTTGTTTTACCAGAGATAAAAAACGATCCAGCGTTAATTTTTCCGTTCCTTCTGCATTGCCGAAGAGAAGAAAAAAACCGATGCTGATCACTAAAATTTTTTTCATTCCGAACTCCTTGCTGTTTATTAAAAACCTTTTCGGACTTAAAAAACGCACAGGCCTGTTTTCACGTTATGCTTCTTTTTTTGATTTTGTACTCAAAAAGTAAATGGCCGGTATCACAACCATCGTAAAAATCGCCGATACAACCAAACCGCCAATACTGACAATCCCCATCGGCTGCCTGAATTCCGAACCTGCGGCGCCGATACCTAAGGCCATCGGCAACATGCCAAGCATAATGGCAATGGTTGCCATGATGATCGGTTTTAGTTTGGTCGGACAAGCTTCAAGAAGCGCATCATGTACATTTTTGCCGCGCTTCCGTAAAATGTTGGTGTAATCTAACAAAAGGATGGCGTTGTTGACCACAATTCCAAGCAGCATCACAATGGCCATCATGGAAATGGTGTTCATGGTTTTTCCGGTAACAAACATGGCAATAAAAACACCGATTAATGCCAGCGGCACGGTGCCCAAAATCATCAACGGCTGGGTAAGACTCTCCAGAATGGCGGCTAACAACATATATGTCAGCAGCAGTGCAATAATGAAAGTTCTTAACATATCTACTGCTGTTTCCTGCATCATCTTTGCGTTGCCGCCCCAATCGACTTTGTAGCCGGAGGGTAATTGTACGGCTGCAATACGCTGTTGAATCTCATTCACCACACCGCCAAGATTATAGCCGGACGCCACGTAACCACTAAATTCGATCGCCTTGTATTTGTCTTTATGAAGAATTTTGCTATAACCTTCGGTAAATCTGACTGCGGCAAATTGGGATAACCGGTATTTTCCGGTCGGTGAAACCACCGTAATATTCCCTACTTTTTCCGGCGTGTCTACCGATTCATCCGTCATGCACACACGGATATCGTACTCGTTTCCCGCTTCGCGGTAGCGGGTGGCGATCACCCCTTCCACAGCGCTGCGCAGTGTCATGGCCAGATCGTAAACTGTCAGACCGGCGCCGGCGATCTTTTGCCGGTCCGGAATCAATGTGATTTCCGGCTTGCCGGCGCGCGAACTTGTGTTCAGGTTGATCAATCCGTTCACATCGCTGATCCGATCGAGCACATCCTTTTTATATTTTTCCAAACGGGTTACATCCTGTCCCAGTAAATAAAATTGCACCGGCGCCTGGCCCTGGCCAATCGATGAAATCGGAGAGACGCGAATCTTGGCATTGGGAATAGTCGACAATTCTTCGCTGAAACGACCGGCCATTTCCGTGCCGGAACTGGACCGGTCCGCCGCATCGATCAGCTTAACTTTAATCAGCGCCATATTTGTCCCTACATCCAATTGACTTAGCGAGCCGACAGTAGTTAAAATATGTTTCACTTCAGAATGGATTTTTAGCCGGTCTTCGATGGTTTGCACCAATTTGGCGGATTCATTTAAATTATAGCCCTGTGGCAATTCAACTTCGATGTTGATATCGCCCTCATCCAAAATCGGCATAAATTCGAACCCAACTTTCCCGGCGACAAAAAGGCTCAAAATAAATAAAACTAAAGAAGTAAGGATTGTTATTACGCTTCTCTTTTTATTTGCCAGTACCACACGAAGAATTTTCTGATACCATCGCTCCCAGGCATGGAACATGGCTTCTAACTTTTGTCCCAGCAGATTTTTTTTGCCCACATTTTCCGGGAGAATAAGTGACGCCAGCATTGGCGTTAGCGTAAAGGAGATTAACAAGGAAAAAATAGTAGCATACGTTACCGTCAGAGCAAATTCCTTGAAAAACTGCCCCACCATACTGCTCATGGAAGCGATGGGCAAAAACACCACAATGTTGGTCAGAGTGGAGGCGATGACGGCAACGGCAATTTCCGCGGTTCCCTTATCGGCAGCATCGATGCGCCCGTGCCCCATCTCTTTGTGGCGGAAAATATTTTCCAAAACCACCACCGAATTGGTCACCAGAATTCCCACCGCCGTTGACAAGCCCATCAAGGTCATAATATTCAATGAGAAACCGGAGATTTGCATCAACAAAAAAGTGGAAAGAATAGACATGGGCATGGCCACTGCCACGATGATGGCTGAACGCAGATCATGCAGGAAAAATAACAAAACCAGCGAAGTCAGAATGATCCCCATGATGATGTTACTCAAGGTGTCTTCAACGGAACTTTCGATAAACAGGGAGGCGTCACGCACCAGGGTTAGATGACTTCCCGCCGGCAAATCCTGTTCGATGGCCGGTAATTCCTTTTTAATGAGCTTCGCCATCGCCACGGTATTTCCACCTGAACTTTTAAGCACACTGAGCAGAACCACATGATTTTCTCTGATCTTATTGATATTATCAAAATAGATGGTACGTTCCCGGACTTCTGCGCCGGTATCCCGTACTTTTGCCAATTGCCCTACTTTTTTTACTCCGTAAGATGTGGGGATTTCCAGGTTGTTGATCGTCTCAACGCGGTCAAATTCACCTTTCAAGCGCACGGAATACTCCTGGCTCCGCTGTTGAAAATGTCCCCCCGGCATATCCAAATTTTGTACCGCCAGAATTTGCGCCAATTGTGGCAGAGAGATGGAATTCTGAAAAACAACCCGGTTGTCCAGTTCCACGCGAATCTCCCTCTTTTCTCCGCCGGTAATATTTACGCGGGCCACGCCTTCTATCTGGGACAAACGGTCTTTTAGCTGTTTGTCGGCGATTTCGTACAATTGCGTCATGCTCTGTTTGCCCGTCAGTACCATTTCTACGATAGGAAACGCACCGATATCGAACTTCTGCACAACCGGCAGATGCGCATCTTTGGGCAGATCGTTGAGGATGGCATTTACTTTATCCTTTATTTCCTGATTAGCAATATCCGGATCTTTGCCGATTTTGAACCGGACAGTGACAAATGAGACACCTTCCATGGAGTAAGATTGTAATACATCAATTTTACTGACAGTCGCTACAGCGTCCTCGATCTTTTTAGAAATCTGCATTTCAATCTCTTTGGGCCCGGCGCCCGGGTAGATGGTTTGAACCGTGACAACACCAATCTCCACTTCCGGCATCATATCCAGTGTAAGACTGAAATAAGCCATAATACCAAACACTAGGAAGGCAAGCAAGCCCATGCTCACCATAACCGGGCGCTTGATCGAAAGACTTGAAAGAAACATACGATTCTCCTCTTATTTGATAACGTTGATTTTACTACCCGGTTTCAGCAAAAGCTGCCCTGCAACAATCAGTTCGTCCCCCGGATTTAATCCTTCAAGTATTTCGATATCCAACCCCTGTTCACGGCCTGATTTGACCGGCCGTCTTTTCGCCTGATTTTGGTCGGCAATAAAAACATAAGCGCCGTTTTGATCCTGCAAAATATTTTTCCTTTCAACCACCATTGTCTGCAAATTGCTGTACGTGATGATAAAGATATCTGCGGTAATGCCACAGGTCAAACGGTAATGGGGATTTTCAAACTCGAGTGTGGCGCCGAACGCCTGTACTTTCTGGTTCATCGCCATATCAACCTGCTCTACTTTACCCCGAATTGTGGAATCCCGCCAAACAGCGTAAGCCGGTAAGCCTTTTTTTACATTCCGGATTTCACTTTCCGCTACCCAGACTTTTGCTTTCAATTTATCTGTCCTGGAAATAGTCACCAATTCCGCGTCCCGGTGCACGTTGTCGGATTCCTGTACGCTCACCCTGGTTACGTACCCGCTGATGGGAGCTTTCACTTTAACCTTCTGCCGGGCGGCCCGCCAATTGGCCTCCGCCACATCAAAGCCCGCTTTTGTATTGTCCAGATCCTGTTGCGAAATCCCCCCGGTTTTAAACAGGTTTTCAACCCTTCGATAAGCGGTTTTGGCATTTTCATAAACTACCCTGGCCTGATAGTATTTTGCCGCCGGGTTGTCGGTGGGAAAGGTCACAAGAACCTGGTCTTTTTTCACATAATCGCCAACCCGAACCAACACTTTTTCCACTTTGTCGCCAACCATGGCAAACGCCGACGACTCTTCAATGCCCGATAAAACCGCATGATAACTCAATTTGGTTTCAAATTTCGTGAGTTTCAGTTTTTCAATTTTTACGGGAACACCATCTTCCCGGTAAATCCGGTTTATATTTCTGGATTCCGCCTTTTTGCCACTGCAAGATGACAGATACAGTGCGAAAATCGATAACAATAAAAATGAGATGGATCGTTTCATCATTCTTCCTTTCATTTTATTTTACCACACCTTGTAAAATTAATTCAAAATATTCATTCATCATATTTTCTTTTTTAATATGGAACATTTCGTTTAAGTTCTCCTCAATGACCGAGTAAATTCTCAGAAAACCCATCAACTGCATCCACAAAAGCAGCACTGTGTTTACTTCGTTCAATTCAGTGCGAATCACACCTTCCTGTTTCCCTTTTTGAATCAGGTCGATCCAGAGATTGAGGTATTTTTCATGGCTCATCCGGCTTTCATGCAGCGCAACATTTTTACCTTCAAACTGAATTTTATTGGTAAGAAAATACAAAACCGCGTTAAAATAATCCGGGTAAGTTTCTTTGAACTGAACCATGGTTTTAAGAAAAGACAAAATTTTCGCCCGGATTTCCGTCACACTGAGAATCGCCTTTTCAACCATATCCAGCATGATTTTTTGACCGCGCATGGAGATGGCAAAGTAGATTTCTTCCTTGTTGTGGAAATAGAGATAGAGAGTTGCTTTGCTTAGTTCAGCCTGTTCGGCAATATCCTCTACTTTTGCTTTTTCAATTCCGTTGGCAAAAATAATTATTTCCGCCGCATCGGTTATTTCGCTGCGCCGCCGTTCTTTTTCTCTCTCTTTTCTCTCCTGAATGCCCATATTTGAACTCCGACAATAAATTAGACGCATGTCTAATAAATATATATTTGCATATTTAATGAGCGCTAATATATGATAAATGTTTTTCTTTGGCAAGTTAAATTTTAGCAACAATTCAATTCTATGCAGATTGCACGATTAAAGCGGCGCCGGGCTCAGAAATAAAAACAGATCATCTTTAGCTGCAAAAATGAGTTGCCATAGAAAGAGAGATACTTCAACAGCGGCAAGACAGAGAGCATCGATCTGCGTCGTATTATCATCCGGAACGTAAGCAGTGATTGCCGGAGCGCCTGTGTCGGTAACGATGATCACGAAAAGTATCTAAATTGTATATCAAACATCTTGTTTGAATTATAATCTTATTGAAAAGGTAACTATTCAGCATTGTTTTCTTTTATGTAGGGCGATTCGCTGAATCGCCTTAGCGGGCGTCCCGCTCTACAAGGAATACTTAGCCTGAATAGTTACTTGAAAAGTAGGCAACTAAACAGTTTATTAAACCAGCAAGATGCATGTTTTCCACTTTTCGTTCAGACATTAAATAGATGAAAAACTCTAAAAATCAGAATCATCTAAGCTGAATGAAAGATTTGTTTGTTTTGTGTGCTCGTTAATTTCTTCATTTTTCCTAAAAAATATCTTCAAATCCATTTTTTCCTGAAACAAATTTTCCATTTTACCGAATATGTATGATGTGTGGTAACTAATCATTTTTTTGAGGCAACGCCTATGCTTTTCAGACGTCGAACGTTAGCTCTTCTGCTTTTAGCAAGTTTTTCATTCTGCTCATTCCCCGGAGTAGGGATAGCCAAAAAAGTGAAGAAAAAAGATTATGTCCCTCCGGTAAAATTACTGCAGGCATTCGCATTAAAAAATGAAAAAATTACGATTGATGGCCGTCTGGACGAACCGGTTTGGAAAAAGGCGGCCGTTACAGACCATTTCATTCAACAGGACCCAAACGAAGGTAAACCGGCCACAGAAAAGACCGACGTCCGGGTCGCTTATGATCATGATGCCATTTATGTAGGAGTTTACGCTTACGATTCGCATCCGGATAAGATACGAGGGCTGCTCACGCGCCGTGATCAGGATTCACCCTCAGATTGGGTGCATATCTCTTTTGACAGCTATGCGGACAAACGCACCGCATTTGAATTTGCCGTCAATCCGGCGGGTATAAAACAAGACGCGCTGTGGTCGGATGATACCAACCGGGATGAAAACTGGGATGCGGTATGGGACGTGGCGACACGAATCGTTTCCGATGGCTGGATTGCCGAGTTTCGCATCCCGTTGAGCCAATTGCGTTTTTCAAACGATTCAAAGAAGGATTGGGGTTTTCAGGTGATGAGGCAGATAAACCGCAACAACGAAGTCGATTTTTGGAAACACGTTCCGAAAGATGCTTCTGCCATGGTGTCGCTGTTTGGAAAGCTGAACGGGATCCACAACCTGTCTTCGCCCCGGCATATTCAGGTAATGCCATACTGGGTTGCTTTGGAAGAGGCCGCACCCAAAGAGAAGGGCAATCCTTTCCGCACCGGCCGGAATTTTGATTCCCGCATCGGCGGCGATTTAAAATACGGTGTTACCAGCAATCTTACTTTGGATTTAACGATCAACCCTGATTTTGGTCAGGTGGAAGCAGATCCTTCCGAGCTGAACATTTCTGCATTTGAATCATTTTTCGAAGAAAAACGACCGTTTTTTGTTGAGGGGAATAATATTTTTAATTACAGCATCGGCATTGGTGACGGGGATTTAGGTAGTGAAACGCTGTTTTATTCCCGCCGCATCGGCCGTTCCCCTCATTATTATCCCAATGTACCGGATGGCGGTTTTGTGGATCAACCGCAGCAAACATCCATTCTCGGTGCGGGAAAACTAACCGGGAAAACTGCCCGTGGTTTTTCAATTGGTATTCTGGAAGCCGTTTCTAGAGAAGAGAAAGCCAGAATCCATTCGGCCGGACAGGAGTTCAGAGAACCCGTAGAACCGTTAACAAATTATTTCGTTGGTCGTGTGCAAAAAGATTTTCGCAACGGCCGGACTACCATTGGCGGTCTCATTACCCATGTTTACCGGGACATTCCTACCGAAAATCTGAATTTCCTGAATCGTCGCGCTGTAACCGGCGGTTTGGACCTGAATCACCGCTGGAGTGAAGATCATTTTTTCCTGAATGCAAAATTGATGGGCTCTTATGTTTCCGGTGATGCAGAAGCGATCCGGGAGGTTCAATTATCGTCGGCACGCTATTTTCAGAGACCGGACGCAAACTATATTTCTTATAATCCGGACCGGACTTCGTTGGGTGGTTTTGCCGCATCGCTTTTCGGCGGTAAAATGGCCGGCGGAAATTGGCGCTACGGTTTTTTCTCTCTCATCAGGAGCCCGGGATTTGAAACTAATGATATCGGTTTTATGAGAAATGCGGACTGGATTATAGCCGGGCTCTGGGGCGGTTACAATCAATTTAAGCCGGGGAAAATATTCCGGCAATATAATCTTAATTATAATGGCTGGCATGTTGCCAATTTTGGCGCAGATCGTTTGAGCCTGGGCGGCAATGTCAACGGCTTTTTCCAGTTCCTGAATTATTGGAATATCCGTGGTAATGTAAATTGGGAAACCGATCAATTGGATATTTCCCTGCTGCGCGGTGGTCCCGCCGTGAAATTGCCGGACCATTTCAACACCAATTTTGGCTTCAATTCTGATGAGAGAAAAGCCATCAGTGGCGGGTTCAATATAAATTATAATTTTGACGGCAAAGGTACGCGAAGACTGTTTTTCGGTCCGAAGATAAATCTCCGCCCGTCAGGCAGATTTAATATGAGTATGTTTTTGGGATTGAATCCTTCATTGGATAAACGGCAATATGTAGATGAAATCCAGGATGAAAATGGTACTCATTATATTTTGGGTGAATTAAACAGGAAAACCGTTTTCATCGTTACCCGTTTGAATTACACTATTACACCTGATTTAAGCATCCAATTTTACGGCCAGCCGTTTTTTACCGCCGGTTCTTACAGTAATTTCCGCGAGGTAGTAAATCCGAGAGAGGATCGTTACGACAATCGTTTTCAGGCTTACAATTACGGCGGTTCTCCCGATTTCAATTTCAAGCAATTTCGCTCTAATTTGGTTGTGCGTTGGGAATATTCTCCCGGCTCCATCCTGTTTTTGGTTTGGTCGCAGGGAAGAACCAGTTACGAAAACCGGGGACAATTTGATTTCAGAAGAGATTTTTCCACCCTGTTTGATGTGCGATCCGATAACGTATTTTTACTGAAGATCAACAAGTGGTTCAGTTATTGAAAGATGATTTTTCTGGTGCTTTAGCCGGACATTTTTTTGTCCGGCTTTTTTATTTTTTTTCTGTAACTGTTCAGGCAGGCCGGTTTTTTTTTACACAGTAAACAAGCTTTCTTATCTTTTACCCATTAAATTGATGCAATCAAAACAACCATTTTTCAGTTGTTCCTGTATAGTATGATAGTGATGAAACCGAACTCAAAAATGTTGCATAGATCTGATAAGGATTTGATGCTGATGGTAATTGAAAGAAATCATCAGGCATTTAAAGTATTGTATCAAAGATATGAAATTTCGATTTATAATTTTATTCTGAGATATATCGGAAAC
The DNA here is from genome assembly GCA_913009825.1 of uncultured Deferribacteres bacterium. Taxonomy (GTDB): domain Bacteria; phylum Zhuqueibacterota; class JdFR-76; order JdFR-76; family DREG01; genus DREG01. The sequence goes on along the minus strand of CAJVYQ010000029.1, from coordinate 14,301 downwards.
AGAGAGTTGAGCCAGGATTTGTTGCAGGAGACTTTCACACGTATTTGGTGCGCGGCACATTCTTTTAATGCCGCGAAAGGAAATTTCAAAGGATGGTTGTTCACAATTGCTCTGAATATTATCCGCAGTGAGATGTCTAAAAAACGATATGGCTATACTTATCTTGATATAAATGAAATAAGCGGCAGTGAAAGGAAATTAGTACAACCGACTCACGAACAACCGGATAAAAAAGTGGAACACTTGGAATTAGAGGATAAAATTCAGCAGGCGTTGTTAAAACTTCAGCCGTTTTTACGGGAGGTTATTATTCTGAAACATTTTCAGCAACTAAAATTCCGGGAGATTGCCCAAATTACAAATACACCGGTAGGAACGCTGAAATCCAGATTTCATCGCGCTGTCGGCCTATTAAAAGAACATTTAATGCAGGTGAAAAATGACTATGCAGCATCCTAATAAAAACAGATTATTGGAATATTTTTACAAAGAAGGCAGCGCGCACGAACTGCAAAAGACCCAAGAACATTTGCAGTCTTGTCCTCAATGCCGGGAATATCCGGAGGTTTTAAAAGCGACTTCGGCGATTCTGGATCAATTGCCGACTGTTGCGCCGGAAAAAAACATTTGTGACATAATTCTTCAGGATATCGCCGTCTCTTCAAAACAATCCGTGCAGAAAAAACGCACTTTTTCTGTTATGCCCTTCTTTCAGATTGCTCTCTCCATCCCTTTCATTCTGGCGATTCTCTATTTTATCCAAAATAAACTGACCGGCTTATCCGTATGGGAATCGATGGAAAAAATACAAATCATAAATACATTAGGGAGCTTTGGCTTTGTAGCGGTTCTGTTTTTTTTGATCGGCAGTTTTGTTACTCTGTCCCTTGCTCCGGTTCTTTTGTTTGATTCTGAAAATAAAACATATCTGCGAAAATCTTATAAATTATTATGGAGGTAATATGGAAAGGATAAAATTAATCCGTAAACTAACAGTGCCTGCGGTAGTTATTTTTGTGATTTCTGTGCTTGTTTTGTCTGCCCAGGTTCCCTATCGCACCCACCGGTATAAACAGCATGAGGCTGAAATGAAAGCGCATATTGAAGAGTTAACCGGCGCATATCAGCAGTTTTTGATGCGCACGGCCGGCGAAATCACTTCTTTACCGGTTGATCAGAAAATTGTGGGAAAACTTCAGTCGAGGGTTTTACTCGATGCGCAGCAGGTTAAGCTTTATTTTTGGATGATGGACGAAAAAAATGAGTTTGTGTTCGGATGTCCTGCCGCCCCCTTTGCCAAATTGAATAAAGCTTTTGACAGATATGCGGATGTAATCGGAAATGACGGTTATTATTTCGACAGAAATGATTTTCTGGCACATTTGATCCATCAGTTTAATAAAATTAATTTTTCCGAGTTTGAATCACGGTCAACCTATAACAATCAAAATTTTAAGTGGCGTTTTTATGACGATCAGGAAACCGGATATTATTATTCCCGTCCGTTTCGTTTTGTCCTTTCAACTCCGGTTACGAACCAAACGGGCGCATTGATCGGCAACCTGTATTTGAAAATCGATGATGCCGGGAATCATAAACTGTATTATAATAAACGGAAGATTCAGCGGAGTGATCTTTTTTCCACGTTGGATCCAATTTTTGGCGTTATTGTATTTTTTTCCGGTTTGTTCCTCTGGTTTTTGCTGCCCACCTGGGTCTATATCGATGCGCAGCAGCGTGACGTGAAAAGTCCCGGTCTCTGGGCGTTTTTGACCATGATTTCCCTGTTTTTTGGCTTAACCATTTATCTGATCACCAGACCTTCGACCTACAAAGCCTTCTACTGCCCGCAATGTGAAAATGAACTGAACGGCACAAAAGCTTTTTGTCCCCACTGCGGTTTTGATCTGTCCCGCACGTTTTGCCCGCAGTGTCAGTATCCTATCAAACCGGATTGGCAGTTTTGCCCCAATTGCCGGGCGGAGTTAAAGGAAAGTAAAAAGATGGAAACAGAGGATGAGCCCCAAAGTGAAGCTTAAATATTTTTCCGTTTTAGCCGGTATTTTTTTATTTTTCTGTTTTACGGGAGTGTCTGCAAAAATTCATTCTGAACCGCGACAGAAAACACTCCCCGGTTCTGTGAAGTGGCTTGTGCAAATTCATGGCAATACGACGCTGTTGTATCAATTAGCAGACGAAAGCATTGTGCCCGGAATTGTCGATTATGTTGAAAAAAGCCGGAATATAATCGAATCGTTTTTCGGCAAATCTTTTCCTGAAACATTCGTTGTGCATATTTTCCCCAACCGGGTTTCTTTGTCGGCTTTCTGGCGAAAAGCATGGAAATTACCTGACTTTGAAGCTGCTTGCTGGATGGTGGGCAGCGGTTCATCCACAGGATTGACATTGCTCTCTCCACGGGTTTGGAGAAAAGAAGCCTGCGAGCACGACCCGGATGACCGGCAGCATATTCAGCGCTTGATTGCCCATGAAATGGTGCACATTTTCCATGCCCAGGTGAATCCGCTTCACAATCTGGATGATTTGGAACCGATCGGCTGGTTTGTGGAAGGGCTGGCGGTCTATGTTTCCGGTCAGCTCGAAGGAGCGTATCTGGCAGACCCCAGGGAAGCAGTTTTGAGCGGAAAAGCGCCAACCAAGTTGGAAAATGCCTGGTCCGGAAAATATCGTTATGGCGTTTCCGGGACGTTGGTAAAATTTATCGACAAAACTTATGGCCGTGATGTAATAAAAAAATTGTTGGTACAAACCACCGAACCGGGTATTTTAAAATTTCTTGGCACAACCGAAAAAAAATTTCTGCGTAACTGGCGGGAATTTGTGCTGAATGATTCAAAATAAGTGAGAAACCTGCCAGGTTTTCAAAACCTGGCAGGTTTAAAATTTGACCATACATGTAATTAGTGTCTGTCCGAAAATAGCCGTTTTTGTTATATCGACTGAAGGGAGAAATGCAACCGATCACGGAGTAAATATGCAGCTTTTTTAAACCGCTGAAGCGGTTATTCCAATTTCTACTGTTTTAGTAGGGGCGAAAGGCCTTTCGCCCCTACTTAAGTCGTGGGCTGGCAGATAAAAAATATTTTAAAACCGTTTTAACGGTTTTTTTAGGTTATTCACCTCCTGTGATCAGGTACGGAGAAATCTGTTTAACCTGTTAAGTTATAATAGCATACAGATTCCTCGACTTCATCCCGATAAAAACCATCGGGACAGGCGCTCGGAATGACAAGTTTTGCCGGTTTTCGGACAGACACAAATTAGCAATTTAGCGGTTTTCAAAAAAAACTTGATTGTTAAAACATTTCGGATATATTAACAGTAACTGTTAAATATTTTAACAATAACTGTTAAATTTTCCATGTATATTAAAAGAAATATCGCTGCAGAAATTCTTGACGCACTTTCCACATCACCGGTAGTACTGTTGAACGGCGCCCGTCAAACAGGTAAAAGTACGCTTGCCCGGAAACTTGCAGTATGGCGTAATTATGAATATTTTACTTTAGATGATTTTACGGTTCTCAATGCTGTCCTAAAAGATCCTGTCGCTTTTTTATCAAACATAAAAAAACCGGTTATCATCGATGAAGTTCAGCGGGCAGTTCAATTATTTCCGGCAATTAAAATAATTGTGGATAATAATCGGATTCCCGGTCAATTTTTGTTAACAGGTTCAGCAAATGTTTTTATGCTCCCCCGGTTGTCGGAATCTCTGGCGGGGAGAATGGAAATTATTTCACTTTGGCCATTTTCCTGTGACGAATTGAATGCAATAAAAGGAAACTTTATCGATTGCGTTTTTAATCAGGAATTAGAAAAAATAAGGTTTGATGACACTTCCAGGGATATGCTGCTTAAAAAAATATTTTGGGGAGGATATCCTGAGATTCAAAAAATATCTGTGGAAAGAAGACGCAATGCCTGGTTTAACAGCTATTTGACAACTATTTTGCAAAGGGATGTCAAAGACATCTCAAGGATCGAAGGCGTGCACGAATTTCCCCGCTTACTCTCTTTGCTTGCTTCCAGAAGCGGTTCCCTGCTGAATATGAGTAATTTGTCCCGGAATATGGGTATGGTCATGATGACTTTAAAACGTTATCTTGCAATTTTGGCAGCAACTTTTCTGGTGCGAAGGTTACCGGCATGGTTCCGTAATGTGGGAAAGCGATTGATAAAAATGCCGAAAATTTATCTTAACGATAGTGGTTTGCTTGCTTATTTGCTGGGTATCAATATGGAGCAACTATCGTCGGAGCCTCAGATTGCAGGACAATTGTTGGAAAGTTTCGTGATGCAGGAATTATCCAAACAGGCGAGCTGGAGCAATGTGTTGCCGCAAGTATATTTCTACCGGTCAACAGCCGGGAGAGAAGTCGATTTTGTTCTGGAAAATCGGAGCGGATATATTGTCGGCATCGAAGTTAAAATGACCGACACTGTCACTTCGCAAGATTTTAAGGGGTTGGATGAGATGGCCAAGGTGACAGGAAAAAACTTTCTTCGGGGTATTGTGCTTTACACAGGTTCCCAAATGATTCCTTTTGGGAAGAATTTATTTGCCGTTCCCGTCAATGTGCTCTGGCAAACCGGTCGGGAACAAGATGCTCCTTTTTAAATTGCATTTCTGATTTATGCATATCAAAGCGAAAAACATTCCGGAAGAATGGAAACCTGCCGGGTTTTTAAAACCCGGCAGGTTTTGTTTTTATTGCTGCACTCCCGCAGCCAGATTTTTGCTTCGTTCGATAGATTGCAGCGCCAGGTATTTTTCACCGAAATTTTTCAGGTTGTCCAGCTCGGTGTCGTACTGATCATAATGCCGCTCTTCATCGACCACCAGATCCTCAAACAGTTTTTTGGAAACCGAATCCGCATTTGCAGAACATTTGTTAGCCCAGAGATTGTAATCCCGCGCGCTGTTTTCTTCCATTGTCCGAGCCGTTTTGAGCATCTCGTCCACCAGGTGGATTTTGCTCACTTCTGCGGAGGCGGTCATTTCCACTTCGCCTTTCAGAAACAGAATTCGCTCGGCCAGTCGTTCCACATGCAGCATCTCTTCGATGGCTGTTCTTTTGAACAATCCGGCCAACAGATCGAAGCCCTGGTCGTCACAGTGAAAATGAAAATACATGTACTGATGTACCGCCGACATTTCATCGGCAATCGCTTTGTTAAGCAGTTCGATACTTTTTTCGTGCATCTGAATCCTCCTGTTTTTAAATGGAAGAGGCCGTAAAACAACGGACTCTCCCGGTTTGTTTACCATCAGGCGATCTCTTAATGTCTTGGCGGCCATTTTTATGAATAGTTCAAGTTACAAACCGGCCGTCTTTTTTTGACAATCTTCACAGATACCGTTGATGACAACTCTCTTTTGTAAAACCTTAAAATGTTTTCCGACTTCCAATGGAATGGAAAGAGCGTCTAACTCACTACTGGTAAAATCGATAATTTTGCCGCATTTTATGCAATGCAGATGATGGTGGTTTTCCTTGTTGGGATCAAAACGCCGTTGGGAACCGGGGCTTTCGATGATATCCACCAGTCCGATGTCGTAAAATGTAAGCAGAGTGCGGTTAACCGTATCAAAGGAAATATTGGGGTATTTTTCATGGAGAGACCGGTAAATATTATCCACGGTCGGGTGATTTTTCGCGCCGGTTAGCTCGTTATAAATCAGAATTCGCTGCGGTGTAATTTTCAGATTGTGTACTATGCATTGCGTTCTGAAGAAGTCGGGATTGTTGTCGTTAGTTATTTCCATATTTATATTATATAGGAATAATTCTTATTTGTCAATTTTATTTCAAACCTTCCAGGTTTTCAAAACCCGGAAGGTTAACGAACAGAAGGTTTACGGTTAACGAACACAACCCGAAAAGTTTTAATGGTGTCAAAAAAAATCTCTTGCATCCCATGTGTGCTATTCTTACATTTCAAACAGTTCATTCTTTGACATCAATATTAAACGGTTCCGCCATGGCGGAATAATAGGGAAGACGGTTTAAAACCGTCGCAGCCCCGCTACTGTGATAGGCTACGAAAGTTACAGAATTGAAACCACTGTCCCGGCTTTCGGGATGGGAAGGTGTAATTAGTAGGTTGGATGCCTTAAGCCAGGAGACCTGCCGTTTGATTCATGTTCCATTGGAACCTTCGCGGGTAAGGTGTGGATAGCTAATTTTTGCGCCCCGATTTTCTCTGAAGAAGGTTGGGGTTTTTTTATTCCCTGCTTTTTCCGTCCTGTCCTTCCCGCCCGGTTTAATACAAGAAAATTGTTATGAAAATTTCAGTATTTTTACTCATTGTTCTGTTCGGTTGTGCCCCGCTCCGGGGGCAATCGATCGTCAAGATATCCGGTACCGTTACCGACAGGCAATACGGAAAGCCGCTTGTTGGAGCGAACATTGTGGTTGTCGGCAGTGGTTTCGGAACAACTAGCGATGAAAATGGACGCTTTATACTGGATAATCTTTTAGTCGGCGTTTATTCCCTTCAGGCAACTTTTATGGGGTACAAGTCTGAAACGGCGGATCATGTTGTAGTGACGCCGGATCAGCCGGCGACAGTTACATTCCGGTTGAAACGGGCTATTATCCAATTGGCTGGAGTGGAGGTATCGGCGCGGAGAATGCAAAAAGATCCCACAAAGAAGGTGGTTACGGTCACCCGGCAGCAGATTGAGCGCAGCAATTACCGGCAGGTGGCGGAAATATTACAAACGGTACCGGGAATCGATATTCAAAATTCAGGCGGCGACGGCGGCAGAAAAAGAATAAGTATCCGGGGCAGTGAAGCAAATCAGGTGCTGGTGCTTCTGGACGGTGTGCCGTTGAATGATCAGTTAACGGGAATAAGCGATCTTTCCCTTATCCCGTTGAATCAGATTGAAAGAATCGAAATTTATAAAGGCGGCAATTCTGCCCGGTTCGGCAGCGGCGCTATTGGCGGGGTGTTAAACATTATCACCCGGAAAAGTTTTGACAATAAATTCCATTTTAACAGCGCCGCCGGTTCTTTTCGCATGTATCAGATGGCACCGAGCTGGTCCGGACAATTTAGAAATTTCTCCGCTTTTTTATCGTACAACTATTCGCTGAGCGCCGGAAATTATCCCTACAATTACGAGACGCCTGATCACAAAAGAGTCAATGAAGAGAGGCTCAATGCGGACACCCGGTCCCGCAATATTTTTTTCCGGCTGAATTACCGTTCAGGCGGTCATCTTTTTTCTCTGCAGGGACAAGGATTCCATTCCGGCCGGGGACTGCCCGGTAAAATTAATTACTGGACAGCCTACGCCCGGGTGAAAACAGAACGGGAAAATTGGGGCGCCGATTATCGTTTTGACCGGGAAAACATGCAATTTTTTATGAGTGCAAAAAAGAGCCGGTCGGTTACGGAGAACAGCAATTTGTGGCCGGACGATGCGGAATTACGCAATCGCAGAACCCCACGGTACCACTATTTGAATACTGTGCAAATAACCACAGCACAAACGCGTATGACCTGGTTTGCCGGAAAACAAGGTAAAATCGATCTGGGTTACGAGGAAAAAAGGCTCAACTTCAGCGATGAAAATCTGTTTTCGCGGCGCCATTCTCCCATCGGAACGGCGCGTGACCGAAGCCGCGGCATCTATCTGTCTCAGGAGTGGAACCGGAAATATTCCGGTTTGAAATCCGGGTTCACTCTGTCTTCGTCTCTGCGCTACGATCAGATCGGCATTGCCGCCGGAAACGAAGCGCGCCGGGATAAACAAATGAGCCCCGCTGTGGGACTACTGATAAGCTGCGGTGAGCGAAACCGGATTTTTCTACGGGCAAACTTCGGTCGCTCGTTCCGGATGCCAACTTTTGCCGATCTTTTTTATCAGGATTTTCGTGTCAGCGGCAAGCAGAATCTCCTGCCGGAAAAAAGTGAAAACAGAGAACTAAGCTGCGGCGGGAAATTGGAAATCCGGGGTGAATTTCGGGCGGAGATTTCCGCTTTTCAAAATGTGGTATCCGATCTGATCGTCTGGCGGTTGGGTAATTTTCAAACTTTTTCTCCTTACAATACGGACGCCGTCATCACCGGGCAGGAATATTCCTTCCATTTTCAGCCGCAAAATCAGTGGTTTTCTCTCTCTTTTGGGTATACCAAATTGAGACCCGTGAATAAAAGTCCGAGAAGAACTATCCGGGATAAAATACTGCCCTATCGTCCGCAAAATTCCGTTAAAATCGGTTTGCGGATCGATTACAGGAATTTGCAGGCTTTGTTCAACTACCGATACTCCGGCAGTCGCTATGTAACCGAATCAAACACCGTTACCATCCCGGGATATCAAGTGTTGGATTGCCATCTGTCGCAGAAACTGCATTTGCATAAACAGGAATTGCTGCTGAAATTTTCTGTTTTTAATTTAACCGGCCAAAGCTATGAAATTCTGGAAGATATGCCGTTGCCGCCCCGGGAGTGGAGGTTGGGAATTGCGGTGAAAATGTGAGCGATTTTGTTACTGAAAGTGATTGTGTTAATTTAGTGAAAAAGTATCGGTCCGCAGTAAACCATGAGGTTGAAAAAGAAATGATTTGCTAAAAAATAGTGAGCGCCCGACCGAAAATCGGTAAAACCTGTCATTCCGAGCGCCTGCCCAACTCTGGTGGGGAGTCCCGATGGTTTTTACCGGGACGGATTCAAGAATTCTTTGTACCACGATAAATAAATTAAACAGATTTCTCTCTGTCTTTAACGGATCAAAATGACAAAAACATGAGTTTTCGTTCGAACTCTAATTAGTGTCGGTCCGAAAACCAGTAAAACCTGTCATTCCGAGCGCTTGCCCGACTCAGGCGGGCAGTCCCGATGGTTTTTATCGTGACGAAGTCGAGGAATCTGTATTCTATTATAATTTAACGGGTTAAACAGATTTCTCTGTAACCGATCACGGTAGGTGAATAACCTAAAAAAACCGTTAAAACGGTTCTAAAATATTTTTTATCCGCTAGCCCACGACTTAAGTCGTGGGCTAAAACAGTAAAAATTGTAATAACCGCTTCAGCGGTTTTAAAAAGCTGCATATTTACTCCTGTGATTGGTTACATTTCTCTCCACCAAATGGCGGATCTAAATGATAAAAACGGGAGTTTTCGGACAGGCTCTAATTAAGTAAAATCACGCTTCGACTCAGGCGAGGAGTTGAAGGGTTCCTACATATTAACTAACAATTTATCAAAAAAGGAGGAGTTATGAAAAGCCCAAAAGTAAAATTTTTCACCGTGTTGTTTTCAACAATCATTTTTGCCGGTACCGTCCTGGGCGATGTGCCGAGAACGCTTTATGTGTTGAACGGAACGGCACGAACCCTTTCCAAGATGAATCTGGAAACAGGCGAAATACTTAATGATTTTGTTCAGGTCGGTCAGTGGCCCAATCAAATTATTACCTTCAATGACAAACTTTATATTTTAAATTCCGGCACAAATGACATAATGGTGATCGATCCGCAAAATGATGGCAGCGCGGCAAAAACCATTGCGCTGGCGCAGGGCAGCAACCCGTATAAAATGGTTTTTGTCGGATTGAATAAAGTGTATATCACCAATTTGGTTGCCGGCACAGTTTCCGTAGTGAATGTTTCAACCGGTGCCGTGCTGAAAGAAATCCCCGTCGGCGTGGGCCCGGAAGGTATTTTAGTGGTTGAAGGACAGGCTTTTGTCTGCAATACCGGCGGTTATCCTGCGTACGATCCTTCCACTGTATCCATCATAGATATTGGCGCGGATTCCGTTGTGCAGACGTTGAATGTTCCCGCCAATCCACAGGATCTGGCGCTCTCTCCCGATGGCAAAATTCACGTGATCTGCACCGGAAATTACGCGACGATAAAGGGACAGGTTGCGGTCATCGATCGCTACGCCGGGCCCGGCTGGAAACCGGCAGTAGTAGACACCATTGAAATAGGCGGTGCGCCGGGAGATATTCTCATCACGCCGGACGGAAAAGCGTATCTGCCGGATTTCGGTGTCGATCCCGATGGCTACCTTTACTCGTACAACGCTTTTTCCGGTTCCATTTTGCACGGCGCAGGTAATCCCATCAAAGTAGGTTTTGGCGCCATGAATCTGTTTTTCGACGGTAAAGAAAATGTGCTTTGGATCGCCAATTTTGGCGATGATACGGCACAGAAGTTCGATATTTCAGCAGACACTGTGCTGGCAACGTACGGTTTTGGCCTGGGCGCCCAGGATATGGTGATTGTGGAACCGATTCAAAGTTCAGATCCGTGGGCGGATGCGGTGGCCGGTTTTACGCCGGGACAAAACTGGAGTCATCTGGGTGAGGCGTTTTTCCCGATTAATGTCCTTGGCCCGCCTGATCAGGATCCGGCATTGACGCCTTATAATCCCAGTTCCAAACCGGAGGAGATCCTTTCGCTGGGCGATGGCGGTGAAATTATCCTGCAATTTACGGACAATAAAATAGTCAACGGTCCAGGCGCAGATTTTACTGTTTTTGAAAATCCGTTTATTTCGTTATTCGACGGCTCGGTGTTTGTGGAAGCAGCCATTGTTTCCGTCAGTCAGGACGGTCAAAATTGGGTGACGTTTCCGTATGACACTACCGATATGTCCGGCCTGGCCGGCGTAACGCCGACGAAGAATAATTTACAGCCGCTTGATCCTTCTGTTTCCGGCGGCGACCAGTTTGATCTTGAGGATGTTGGTCTGGCCTGGGCGACGTATGTGAAACTAACAGATTTGGGCGACATCTATAAGGAAGGACTTTATAACGGCGATTTTGACCTGGATGCGGTTGCAGCTATTAACAGTGAGCCGCTCACAAGAGTTGTGGAAAACGGCGTGGAGGTGCAGCCGGTTAGATTTCATCTGGGACAAAACTATCCGAACCCTTTCAACCCTGAAACCATGATATCGTACTCGCTGCCAAAATCAAGTAATGTGGAACTGAAAATATTTAATTCCCTTGGCCGGGAAGTGTTTACACTTGTGGCGGGAACGAAAAATGCCGGAACTTATCGCGTAATGTGGCGGGGACAAAATCAGAAGGGTGATTTAGTAAACAGCGGCGTATATTACTATCGTCTGAAAATAGAAAACCAGGTAGATGTGCATAAGATGGTTTTGATACGGTGAGCGGTTTTGAAGAAAATGAATGTGGAAACTCACAATCAAGTTGTGGGCTGAGTTCGGGGAAAAAATCATTTTAGCGCTTTAAAAGGCAGAAGCTGACCTTCTTAAAGAAGGTCAGCTTCTGAAATGAACTTTTTTAATAAATCTAAAAAGACCCGGCAGGTTTAATTCGGGTATTATTCACCCAAAATTGAATGTTTAAAATCATTAATGATTCCACTCTAAAAAGGGGCTAAAGCCCCTCATCATCTTGATTATTCGATTTAAACCCCGCCCTAAAGGACGGGGCTAATTGATGAATATAAAATATGTTAGCCCCGACATTCATGTCGGGGGAAAAGAGCAAACAATTATTATTCTAAGCCCTTCAGGGCTTTTTAGAGTGAACTCATTAATTTAAAGAAAACCTGCCGGGTCTTAAACTGTTCTACTCTTTTTTCATTTTTCGGGGCGTCTCTGTTAAAATTCCCCGCGCAAAATTGCGGTCTAAAATAGCAAAAACCGCGGTGCTTTCTTTGCCGAAAAGCCGGCCCCATTCGCTCTTGGAGCCGGTGATGAATACAGTAGCTCCGCCCGTGCGATTTGTCAGTTCCCGGAATTTATTTTTGGTGTTCTCCGCCGCATCTTCGGCGATGATCACTAATTGTGTCCGTTTCCTTTTGATGGCCGCCTGTACCGCCTGCTGACCCAGCGCCACTTTACCCGCCCTGCGGGCCAGGCCGACGAGAGATTGGATGCGATCCGGTTGAATCATTTCTTTGTACTCCCAGATAAAATTTTGCTTTTGTACGGCGCTGCTGCCGGCCGTAATTTTGCGAAAACGGCGGGATTTTATCAATTTGCGGAAGCAGTCCATTAACGGACAGAGATAATATCCCCGGCCGGCTAATTTTTGTCCCGGATCCGGCATTAGAGCATGATCTTTGGAGATCACAAAACGGATGAGTGTAAATTTGTCTTTTTTACCGCCGCAGGCCAGGCAGGTTCGAAACGGAATATGAGCAGAATCTCGCCGCATGGTTCTGCTGATTTAATCGACGCGAAGCAGAGATTTTATTTTTTGGATATCTTCTTCGATTTTGTGGATCAGGGTGCGGTTCTCCTCAAGATTCTTTTCGTGCTGGCTAACGACACGGTGGGTATATTGATGAGCATTTTCCAGTTTTTGCAGCATCTCGGTTATTTGATGTACTTCCGCGACAAGTTTGTTGTTCAGTTCATCCTGTACTGAATGCCCGGAAACAATATCCCTGATTTCGTTATGAATCTCCTGAATATAAGATTTCAGTTCGGTCTGCAATTTTTCGATTTGATTCAAAAATTTTGAACCTTCCATTTTCTGTTTTTCTTCGGAAAAATGTTGCTTGCTCTCATCGCTCATGGTTTTGCCCCTTTCTTATTTTTTTTATTAAACCGGATTTGAGATATCGATGAATTCCATATTCAGATTGAATTTTTCTTTGATATATTCAGTCAGCGCTTTTACGCCAAATTTTTCGCTGTTATAATGCCCGGCGGCGATGAAATTTAAACCCAATTCTTCGCAAATTCGCACATGTTCTTCCCGTATATCGCCGCCGATGAATGTATCCACACCCAATTCGGCGGCTTTTTCGATTGCCGAGGAACTGCTGCCGCTGATAACCAGCACTTTTTCAACCTGCTCCGGGCCAAAATCGAAAAGCATCGCCCGGGTTTCTAATTGATGATCGATGTTCTCGTGCAGGTCCAAGATAGTTAGTGAATTTCTGATGATGCCGATGAAACCGATTTCCATCGCTTCCAGCGGTTCAATATTGAGACGGCGCAGAATCTGAATGTTATTGCCAAGTTGCCGGTGGGCATCCAGCGGCAGGTGATAGGCAACTAAATTGATGTCATTTTTGATTAGCAATTCCAGCCGTCTTTTACGGTAACCGGTAATGAAATACGGGTGGGGATCTTTTTGCCAGAACATGCCGTGATGTACAATGATCATATCCGCCTGTTTCTCAACGGCCGCCCGGAACAGTTTTTCACCGACGCTTACTCCGGCAACAATTTTGCGAATTTCGGATTTTCCCTCTACCTGTAAACCGTTGGGACAAAAATCCGCGAAGCGATCGATTTCCAATAGTTGATTGAGATGATGCAGCAGCTTTTGCCGGTCCATTACCTGCCCTCCGGAGCGGCCGGTTCGTGATGAAAAAAAGAGGAGAGTAATCCTTTTAAACTGTAGATGAAAGCAGCAAAAAGGAAATGAGACATATCCAAACTTTCCGGCAGATGACGAAAGGAGATGTGCAGCCAAAAAACGATCGACAGAATAACCCAGATGAAATTGATTAAAACCGGTTTCATGTTGGGAAAAGGAAATCTTCTGTCTAGAAATTGCCGGTACCAGTTGATGAATGCATCGATAAATCCGAGCATAATCAGGCTTGCCAGCGTTACAATTAAAATTCTCAGGCCCATTGTGTTTCCCTCATCGGAGAAATTTTTATCAACTTAAAACATGTTTGTTGGTGATCAGGCAAGTGAATTGCCCGTGAAAGACGGTATTATCGGCCACACGAATCTCCACGGCGACCTGCCGTTGTTGTCCTTCCTTTTTTTCCACCCTGGCCAAAGCCAGTAAAATATCACCCAATTTAACCGGGTGGATATATTGCACATTCGCCGCAGTCAAAACGACGTTGGGATGATTCACAGCTAACATGGCAGCGTAATCGGCCAGTCCGAAAGTGAACCCGCCGTGAATGAGTCCTTTTTCATCGGCAAGCATATTTTCATTAGTAACCAGGGACACCCGGGCAAAATGATCGGTTTCAATTTCCAGAACCCGGCCGACCAGATCGATAGCTATTCCGCTGTGCGTTATTTGCTTCATCTATGTTCCTTTTAATGAAATTGGTAACTATTCAGCTCACGTCTGTCTGACACAGGCAGAAAGCGCACGAAACAATCGAATGATCTCATCTAACTTTTTTCCTGTTTTATTTTTGAGTCTTTCGCGGGCTGCCTGAGTATTGACAATACCGTAACACTTTAGTTTTTTGAACAAATCCGCTTCCTTTGCGCTCTCTGCGTCTCTGCGTTTTAAAGCGCCTGTTTTTTTAACGCAGAGACGCGGAGGGCGCAGAGAAATTGAAAAAAT
>CAJVYQ010000028.1 GCA_913009825.1 uncultured Deferribacteres bacterium | reverse complement strand
TCTTTTGTAAGCAGTTCGAATAAACATGTCATAAAATAACAAGGTGTGCAATGCTTGTCAAGTTCTTAATTTATAGGTCACTACATTGAAAATCCTTACTAAAATATTGAACTTAGACCCGATTTTGACCGGTTTTCTCCGCTTTTATAAAAATCCGTGGTGAACTTGGGGTAGGGTCTTTTATCAAATCAATAACAGGTTGTGCGATTTCATGGAACAAATTTGTTCGTTTTTCAGTAATAATCAGCACCTCCATTTTGCGTATTTGTATATTATTGTTGATTTTATAAATACAATATATGCAAATGGAGGTTTATTTTTCAACTTTCAATAATCGTGCCGAACACTATTGATTAAATTTATAATTACTCGTAATAAACAGGATTATAAATTGAGCAAAATTGGAATTGCCAATGCTGATGAGTTTTTAAAATGTTAAAATCTAGTTTACCAAAAAAGTAAATTAAAAGCAATTCCTATATTAATATCAGTTTTAATAATAGTGTTATTCATTCATATTAAAATAATAAGTTGCGTAGCCGTATAACCAGGACATCAAGTCCGAATTTGTCAGCCGATGGTTTTTTGGATTTTTAGTAAGGTTTTGATTCACATTTTTGGTTTCTATCAAGTTTACTTTCTGCTGTCCGGACGGAATTTTTGGGACGATAAGAAAAGAGAACCTATCTCATGACAACCAATTTACCGATTTGGGAGACAGTTTCTTTCGCCGAACCGGCCCGGATTTTATACAGGTAAGTTCCATTGGCGAGGGGATCCCCATCGGCATCCAGGCCGTCCCAGCGGTAGGAATTGAAACCCACATTTCCGGGCAAGTCCTGCCGGCGCAGAATGAGACGGCCGGTAACGGTGAAAACGGACAGGGTTACACTCTGCGCCGGCTGGGTTAAAATGTAGGTGAAATGGGTTTCATCCCGGAAAGGGTTGGGCACATTGAGCACGTTTTGCAGGGAAAAATCGGTTTCCACGATAAAATCAGCGCGGTTGTATGCGGCATTTTGTGTGGCGTCTTTGGCGATAACTTCCAGTACGTGCTGTCCGGATTTCAATTTCGGTCGAAAATGTACGGACGCTGCCGAATTGTTTTCAGGTCCGGAAGCAACGGATTGAAATTCCAGAATATCCTGATTTAAACCGTAATACACCGGCCGGGAATCCAGAAACAGTTGCACCAAAGCCGTATCTGCAATTGCCAGCAGACTATTGTCTTTTACCTGAATCTCAATATCCGGCTCACTGGAAACCAGGTCGCCGGGTAAAATATCACGATCGTCAAATGAGATGGAAACGACCGGCCGTACGGAATCGCTGCGGACAAAAAAGCTTGCCGCATATTGATTGTTTGTTTCCAGAATTTCATTCCAGCGGTTTTGGGGATCAATAGTGACACGAAATTTGCGTATGCCAACATTCCCTGCGGTGGGTAAATTGACCGTGACGTGTACAGAATCATCTGTTTTAATCAAGGGGATAGAAGCATCGGCAGCAGGCGTCCAGCCGGACTCATCGGTCAGCAATTCAAATTTCAGCGCCACGGAATCGGCATTCGCCATGCCCACATTGAAAACCGGCACGGTCACCCGCAGCGGTGTGCCTTCCAAAACGGAATCGGCCGCAAAGGAGAACAGAGCCGGATGAGTCGTTAAATCGGGCGGCGGCCGGTAACTGACCTGCCAGTTATAAAATTTCGGGGTGTGCAGCGCGTCATCGGAGAACAGAGCCATTTCACATTTGATCTTTGTGTATATTTGCGCCGGCAAATCCTGCAAAGAAAGCCGGCCGCCATGCTCAATTTCCCGGTACAACTCCCATTTCTGTGTCTGCCGGTTGAAGGCATCAACCCTGAGGCGAAAACGGGTGCCCGGTTCGGCAACCTCCACGTTCCAGCTTACCTGCTGCCAACTTGTCGCCGGTCCGATTTCTCCGGAAGCCAGTGTTCCCTGCGGGTAAAAATAGAGCGCCAGCGTATCCCGCGCCACCGCCGTACCGCTCCCTTTCGGCTGCCAAATTTCCGGTACCGTACCGGGCAGCGCTCCTTTTTTGCCGATCATCGCCCAGGAATCCCGGAATCCAACGTTACGACAATACAAACTGCCAATGGATTCCAGCGCACGGTAACCTTTTTCCGTCATGCTGAAGAAGCCGTCATCTCTGATGCCGATAAGAAAAAGAGCGTTTTCCGGCTGTGCGCTAATAAAATCGGCCATCCGGTCGGCGGCGGAAGAATCGGCATAAGTGTCGAAATTTTCCGGCCCGGCAATAATTTTACCGGAGGGTTCGAGAGCCACTACATTTTGCCCTCTGCCGCCCGAACTCACAATTTTAAAATTTACAATTAAATAACATCGATTTCCATCATCGTGCCCCGCCGACTGCACTTCCAGATGAATAAAATTGCCCGGGTCTTTTTTCAATTGAACCGCGCCGTTTTTCAAAAAGAGATGGGATTGGCCGGTCAACGAAA
Organism: uncultured Deferribacteres bacterium; assembly: GCA_913009825.1. Classification (GTDB taxonomy): domain Bacteria; phylum Zhuqueibacterota; class JdFR-76; order JdFR-76; family DREG01; genus DREG01. The sequence goes on along the minus strand of CAJVYQ010000028.1, from coordinate 60,317 downwards.
AACCGGTTCCATCGTCCTGCCGCCACGCAAAAGAAGACGGTTGTGTTGCAACCGAGAAAGTACTCTGCAACCAGCGGCTGAATTGCCCGCCATCGGACATGCGGCAGCGCCAAAACCAGGCTCCGGGGGAAAGATTTGCCGGTGGCTGCCATTTGGTCACGATAGTTCCTTCCGGCAATTCACCGGAATTTATTAAAAAATCCGAATTAAAATCCGGTGTTGTGTCCAGATTAAAATAATAGAACCGCTCGTTCTCCCCGCCCGATTCCGGCGAATAGACCTGCAAGGTCGGTTGTGATTGCGAAAGCAGCGAGAATGGCGGCGGTTTGGACAAAGAGATGGAAGTAGAATAGATGTAAAAATTCAGTTCCGCCGAATTGTTATCTTCATAAATCTCGGCGATGCGATTTTCCGGATCCAGGGTTACTTTTAATTTTACGTTACCCACAAACCGGTTCAATTTAAGAGGAACTAAAAGTTTTGTTTCATAGAGCGGCGGCGCGATTTTTACGATTTTTTGTACGGCGGCAAACCCGGCGGCATGGGGAATTAAATCCAAACGCACCGTTACACTATCCTCCGGTACCAGGCCGAAATTGTGCAACGTCAGATCAACTCGCATACTTGTGTCATTTTCCGTGGGTTGTTCCGGATAGAGGAGTACATTTTTCCTGTCGATGGCGAAATCCGGCTGCTCCGGTAACCGCAGCTTCATAGCAGGATCGCCCAATAAGGTGTATTGATCGATCGTACTGCGATTGATTGGCGAATCTCCCAGTAAACTCCAGAGAAAGAGTTTAGTACGGGTAGTCGCTTCTCCAAACGAATTCACGCCCTCCTGCAACATTAATTTGAACAGTTCATCGATCAACACTTTATCCTGAAAAATATAGCCCCAGCCGGTGGTTCCCCAGAAAGCGACGGCGCCTTTTTCGGGAACTTTAACAAACAGTTCGCCGAAACTGGTAATGACCGGATTGGCAAAACGGGCGGTGTGGCAGGTCATGCTGGTGATAAACGGCAGGCGGTCACCGTTTTTCAGTTGGAAAATATCTTCGTTGCGCAGCATAAGATCCCAGGTTTCGCTGCCGGCGTGTCCCAAAAAGGAAAGCCACAAAGCGCCCCGGTTGATTGCCGGAAGAATTTCGCTGCGCAGCTCGCCGACAATCAGGCCATCCGCTTCTTTGTAAATACGTACCGGATTGCCGCCAAAAGGTGCAGGCGCAACAAAGTCGCGGATGAGCGCTTCCGATTGATTTTTAAAGAGATTCTGCTCCCAGTCATCAAAACCGCCGTTTAGAAAAATGACATTCTTTTGCCAATCAGAATAGGGAGAACTTTCGTAGGCTCTGATTTTGGCAATTACTTGTTCGGCTTCCTGTTGCGACTCTACGGCAATGCGGCCGGCGAACAGATCGGGCAAAAAATCATTGTCGCCGTCGATACTCACCAAACGGCTGTCGGAAACCGGATTCCCGTAGGTCGGGACATAATTCTCTTTCACGGAGCTGCCGGAATTTTTCTTGTAATCCCAACTGGCATCGCCGAAAAACAGAACAAACCGCGGCGCCGGTTTACGCCAGTTTTCCGCCGCATACCGGATAAAATCACGCAGGGCAAGAGGATCAATTGAACCGAAATTGAACTCGTCGAAGATCTGTTCAACTTCCGCCACAAATGGTTTGAGCCCCTGCGTTTGCCGGCGATACTGCGCCAATTCATCGGCCTGCTGCCGGAATTTTCTATTGGTGATGATGAGATAATCCGCCTGATGAGCCGGGCCGCGCAGTTCGATTGGTTTGGCAACAACCATCCTGTCCGGTGACAAAGCCGCCGCATCGGCAAACGCAACATATTTTTTACCGGTTCGAACCGTGTCTGAAAGGGAAATGTAAAATTTGTCCGCATACGGCACTATTTTGAAATCGTCCAGCTTCGTCAGCGAGGAGATGTCATACACGGTGACGGAATTTTGATGAAAATTTGTGATATCCACCGAGGCAATCCGGCCTTGCAGACTGTCCGGAAATGAAAAAAACAACCGGTTGTCCGCAGCAATAAATATACGCGGGTAAGACAATTCGAACCAATCCAGATACAGCACATCATATTGAGCGCCCGTATCTCCCAAAGACCGCAGCGTGACGTGATTCTCCCCCAGTTTAACGATTCCTTTGGGAATTTCACAGCGGTAAAAATAATCGCCGACTCCTTCAAAATAGAAATCGGACACATATTTGTTATTTACCAGAATCTGCAGATGATGATCCGGCTGAACGGCATCATTGGTAAAACCGTGCACTTTTATTTTCAGGCTGTCGGGCAGCGGCGAATCGGCGTAATTTAACGCCATTACATTGTAGGTAAATTCATCCCCGGCATAAATCCGCGCCCATATCCAGCCTTCGCCGGGCGTTTTGTCGCTGTTAAAAACGGCTAAATTATTATCGCCGCTGTAATACAATTTATCCTCTTCCCGGTGCGTTGTTTGATAAAAAGCGGTCGGCGTTGTTCCCGTCTTTGGCGCAATATCCCTGTGCTGCACGCGCAAACCGGGATTCCCGCCCCAAGTGAGCCAGTAAACGGAGGTATCGGAATAATCGTTGTAAAATTGGTTCTGGCCCGGATTTCGCCGTCCGTAAAATTCGATGTAATCCTGTGCATCAAACACGCCGTCCGGTTCGCCGCTGACAAAAACAGGGTACGGCTGACCTTTGTAAAACACGGCAAAATTGTTCGGATTGATACCGTCCGGCTGTACGCCGGTTTGCAGAAGACCGGCATAGCTTATTCGGTAAAGGCCATCCTGATGGAGACTGATTTTCAAATAAGTCTGCCCGGAAACACGCCAATCTTCGCTTTTTTTATGCAACAATTTTTTCTTTGCCGGTGCCCGCAATTGATCTGCGTTCAGAACAATGCCCTGCAATTGAGAGCCAGCGATTTTCTGCTGCAAGATTGAACCGTTCTCCGCGGCGGTAAATTCAACAAGCAGCGAAATACGGGAGTAAATGGACAATTTCTTTTTGCTTTCATCATAGCGAAACGGCTTGATTTGAAAACTGTGTAATGGAACGCCGCGGAAGACCTGCCTGCCGCCGTAAGAGACAACGGAAGAATCCAAAGAAGTCCGGTTGCTTAACTGAGCATACGATGTATCCGGATAAAAGGCGACTTCAATATTCAACGCCGGTTCAATTTTTTTTGTGAGAATTTTGATTGTCGGTTTTCCTGCGGAAGGATCGGCCAGTGAAAAACCCGTCTGCGGCAGCAAAGGTGCGCCGGGCAGTGCCGGAATAATGCCGCTCTCAAATTGCGGAATCACTGCGGTATGCAGCGTACCGCCGTTCTGCCTGTCCCTTATTTCAACTTTATCAAATCTTAAATTCCGTAACTGAAAATCGATTTGATAAATGCGATCGGTCAGTTGTTTGACATGGAACACCTGACTATGCGCGAAGGACGGAAATGAAAGAAGAAAAAAGCAGCAGAGAAGGAATTGAAGATGAGCGCAAACTTTCCAGGTTTTAAAAATTTGTTTTTTGATGTTAGTATCCATATATTGACAATTTCATATAAGCTTCCTGTATATTAAATTTTGTAGTTAGTGCTTAAACAAAAACTTCGCCTATCTATCATTCCTGTGAAGTTCATCCTCGTTGAAACGGGAAGTTGGCATCGAGAAGTTTTTTTTGGATTCCTGCTTTCACAGGAATGACGCTTTTTTCCGTCTTGGGGATCTTTCGTCCAGCCACCAGTAATTTGGCTTAATAAATTATTTATATCTGAATTGAACAATTGTAGGACGATTCGCTGAATCGTCACCAGGATTTGCACCGTTTAAGACTGGGCTTGACATCACTTCGGCTCACGCGCATCCCGGGCGGAGCAAAGCGAAGTCGGGGAATCTGTATGCCGCGATAAATCAATAGGTTAAACGGATTTCTCTCCGCCAACCAGCGGATCGAAATGACAAAAACGGAAGTTTTCGGACAGACTCTATTTAGTGCCTTCCCAGTCACCCTCTGCGCAAAAATTGCAAATATTCCTTTTTACACTGCTCTATAAATCCCTCGTCGGCGAAGCTGGTGTACTTGTTTTCGCCAATGATCAGATGATCGATAACGGAAATCTGGATGGCTTCTCCGGCGATCACCAATTCTTTGGTCACCCGGCGGTCTTCTGCGCTGGGAACCGTTGAGCCGGAGGGGTGGTTATGGGCAAAAACTACCGCAGCCGCACCCACACGGGAAGCCTGGCTCATTACTTCGCGGGTATAAACCGCGCTGGATGTCAGGCTGCCGGAACTGCTGATCGCTTCGTAGATGATCTGATTCCGGGCGTTGAGGTAGACGGCTTTAAATACTTCCCGTTTCAAATCCCGCATGGAAGGCAGCAAATATTCGTACACCTGCAGGGAAGAATAGATCTTGCCAAATGTTTTTTTCTCCTCGATAATGATCCGTTTTCCCAGTTCGATGGCCGCTTTAATCTGGGCAACTTTGGCTAAACTGAGTCCGCGGATGCTGTATAAATCTTCGTTTTCCCACTGTTCCAGCGCGCGTAAGCCGCCCAACAACTGTAAAATACTGCGCGCCAGGTCGACGGCGCTCTTTCCCTTTACACCGGTGCGAATTAAAATGGCCAACAATTCCGCATTGGTTAATTGTGCCGCGCCCCTTTGCAGCAATTTCTCCCGAGGACGTTCTTCTTTCGGCCAGTTTGTGATGGCATTTTCATAGATTTTTTTTACCATGCCACCCTCACCGCACCTGAATTTGCAGCCGGTAAATCCGCTTTTGCAGATGATCACTGCAAATAATAAATTGTCCATCCGGGGACCAGTTTGGCTGCTGTTCCAGCAGATTGTCCGTTTGAGTTAGTTGGATGGTTGTACGTCCGTCGGCGGAAATGGCGTACAGATCGGAGGCAACAATTCGCAGGCCGTCGTCCTGCTCCCGGCTGCATACCAGCCAGTTGCCGTCCGGCAACCAGCTTGCGTTGTGGAAATTGCCTGCATCGATGATGGGTTTACCGCTTTTGTGGGCTATTTGCAAGCCCTGTCCCAAAATTTCGTAGGCAATCCGGTTTTGATCCGCGGATAATTGAGGGTTGAGCAATTGCCGGCCGGGATAGATGATGTGAGAATAGTAGGTATTTCGCACATCCTGCACAACAAGACGGTCAGCGGAGATGTAAGCAAAAAGATCAAACGGTTGCAGATTGCCCAGATTTTGATAACGCAGCCACCGGGTCTCTTCGGAGAGTTCTGTTTTTTCAATAGTGATACGCTGCAATTCGTTATGATGCAGAAAATAGACCGATTTGCTTCGGTTGCACCAGCCGGGCACGCCGATATTTTTATCCCATTCGGTGATGAGTCGCAAACTGTCACTCTGCACAAAAATGATGGCTACAGCCGCTTGTCTGCGCCGCTTGTCACTTTTAAATATGCGGCAAATTAGTTTTTGGCTGTCATCTGACCAGGAAAAACGGTATCCGGCGCCTTCCGCTCCGGTGAGCCAGCGGATGAATTTCCCGTTCTGTTTCAACAGGGCAATGCCGCGAAAATTTTCTCCGGCTGCAGCAATATAATTTCCGTCCGGCGAATATTCAGGCTGCATCAAGCGAACAGAATCGGACGAAATCGGTTCAGGCGGAGAAAGAACCCGGATGGTTGTTTGAGCCTGAAGATGCACGGAAAAAAGCAGAATAAATAAACTTACGCATTTTGTGATGCAATGTCCCATGTTTTCCCCTTTCTTTTGATAAAATTTACGCGTTGTCCCGACCCACCCGGTGCAGGGTTAACATGTTGGTGGTGCCGGTCACGCCCACCGGCGCGCCGGCCAAAATGGCAATGATATCGCCTTTGCGAACAAGATTTTCTTTTTGTAGCCGTGCGTCCACTTTTTTAATCATTTCGTCTATATTGGTAACAATGGCCATCCTTTTTGCTTCCACGCCCCAGTAAATGGCCAGGTGCCTGATCACGGCTTCAGCGGGGGTGAAGGCGAAAATCTGTGTGACCGGCCGGAATTTTGAAATGAGTTTTGCCGTGAAACCGGATTGTGTGAAAGCCACGATGGCCTTCGCTTTCAATTCGAACGCCGCTTTACAGGCTGCTTCGCTGACGGCATCAGGAAATGTGTTTTTATTTGCGCTGAATTGCGCCGGTCCGGTTTGTCCTGAGAAAATATGTTTTTCAGACTGCCGGGCAATTTTCACCATCATCTTTACCGTCTCCACGGGGTATTTGCCCACGGAAGTTTCGCCGGAAAGCATAACGGCGTCGGCGCCGTCAAAAATAGCATTGGCCACATCGGAAGCCTCTGCCCGGGTTGGCCGGGGATTCTCGTGCATGGATTCCAGCATCTGTGTGGCGATGATCACCGGTTTGTTGGCTGCAAGGCAGAGCCTGACAATATCTTTTTGGATGATGGGAACTTTTTCGGGACCCATTTCCACACCCAAGTCGCCGCGGGCGATCATAATGCCATCCGCCGCATTGATGATCCCGTCGATATTCCGGCAGGCTTCCGGTTTTTCGATTTTGGCGATCACCGGCGTCTGTTTGTTCATCCTGCCGATCTCTTCCCGCAGTTCCAAAATATCTTTGGCCTCCCGGACGAAGGAGAGTGCGATGAAATCGAAATTGTGTTCCAAACCGAATTGCAAATCCTCTTTGTCTTTTGCGGTTAAACTGGGCACCGATACCGGTATACCGGGAAGATTGATCCCTTTGTGAGAAGTGAGGGGTCCGCCGATACGTACTTTGCAATGGATTTCCGTGTTTTCGACGCCGATGACCACCAGCTCCAGCAAGCCGTCATCCATCAAAATTATATTCCCTTTGTGCATGTTTTGGGGAAGAGCGCTAAAAGTAACCGGAATAACCGTATCGTCGCCGGTGACATCCCGGGTGGTAATATCTATTTTCTGATTTTTTTTGAGGAAAATGCCGTTGCTGCGAAATTTGCCCACCCGGATTTTCGGTCCCTGCAGATCCTGTAAAAAGGAAACCGGAACACCGGTTTTTTTGCTGGCTATTTTCAAATTATGCAGCGTCTCCGCATGTTTCTGGTGGGTGCCGTGAGAAAAATTGAAACGGGCGATATTGACGCCGGCCTTTAATAGATCTGCTAAAATATTCTGTGAATTGGACGCCGGTCCTAATGTGGCGATAATTTTTGTTCTTCGCATAAGCTGCTTTCCATGTTGTGAGAGGAATAACAGAACAGTTCAAATTTTGTAATTCTTCAGTGCACACCTGTCTGCTTTCGGCTTCCCATTCTTAGCCTCGTGGTTTACCACGGCGTGGATTTGCGAACAGTACAATCCATTTTATTTCTGACTCTGTTGTTCTCTGCAAAAACCTAACCGGAAAGTACTGAGTATTTGTACAATTAATTTTTGAACAAACACCATAATTTATCATGGTGTTTATAGACTGCACCGAAGACTTTTTAACCATGTTTTAACGGTTTCCTATATATGATTTGATACCCTGTGATCTGTTAAAGTTTTTCTGTTCTTTTTTGCTTTTACGATCTATAAGTTTTTCTAACAAATCGGCAGTGAGTAACGCCAGGCATCAAGCGTTCCTGATGACGACGCTTTAATGGGGCATGGTTGGCATCTATATCTTTAGTTCCATTAGCGGAAATCGAACTTCGTTAGGAATCGTGGTCCTCTCGTATTTAAATCCTGCTTTCAGTTACGGGGTTCTTTTCGGTTGCTTATCTAACTTCTTTTTTGCCTTTTGTTCCTGTTTACTTTTCTTCTGTTTCTGACTCTTGTTCTTATCCTTCTTGCCGCCTTTGTCTCCCATTGTGTACATCCTTTCCTGTTATCAATGATCTTCCCGCCGCAAAGGGCGCTACGTCTTAAGCTATGTTTTTTCGTATCTTCATTACTCTTTCGGTCAACTATACATATACGCTAAAATAATGTATAACGAGCCATGCTCAAACTCATTCGCTGGTCATGATGAAAAGCGGTTTTGTTTCAAAGCTTTTGTAGAAAGGACGCAGCCGGTCCGTATTATAATGCTTTTTCACATCCACCACTTTTTTGGTGCTGGTTACCACATCGATGGGCATGTCATCGTAACGACCGTTTTTCAGGACAACCAGCCGGCCGTGAATTCCCTTCAGGATCAAATCCAGGGCCAGGTTGCCGTACGCCATGGGCACAATGGAATCGATGGCGTCCGGATCGCCGCCGCGTACCAGATAACCTAATTTCTGGTTGATCACATTGACTTCTTTACCGTGATTAAATTTTGCGGTTCGGATTTTTAATTCCGCCGAAACCAGATCGCCGATACCGCCAAGTTTTGCATGGCCGTAAGCGTCTTTTTCACTGTCCTGGAACACCATCTCTCCGCCTTTAAACAAGGCGCCTTCCGAAACCAGCACTACCGAATATTTGCTGGGATTTTTATAGCGGTCCTGAACCAACAGTTCTGCCAATTTATCTATTTCAAATTTATATTCCGGAATAACGCAACGGTTGGCCGCGCCGGCCATAGTGGGCAGCATGGCAGTAAAACCGGCATACCGGCCGAATACTTCCAGCACCAGAATTCTTTCATGGGAACCGGCGATGGTACGCAGATTATGTGTCATCATGATCGTTCTGGTGACGCAGGTACTAAAGCCGATACAGTAATCGGTGCCCGGGACATCGTTATCCATGGTTTTTGGCATGGCGACCACTTTCACCCCTTCATGATATAACCGCACGCCGTAACTCAGCGTGTCGTCTCCGCCGATGGGGATTAAATAATCTATGCCGAGAAAATCCAAATTTTTAATCACTTCCCGGGTAATGTCATTCATATCATCATTATATTTATCCTGAAGATGTTTGGGTACATCCGCTTTGGCCATGTGGCTGGGACGAGTTCTGGAAGTGTGCAAAAAAGTACCGCCGGTTCTGCCTGCTCTGTTGACAATCTCTTCCGTGAGAATCATGAAATGTTCACTGTTGTCTGCCTTTTTATCCCGAATGATTTCGGTGATGCCTGCCCAACCGCGGCGCAGGCCGATAACCTGATAACCTTCGCGTAACGCCCGGATGGTGATCGCCCGGATCGCCGGATTGAGGCCGGGAACGTCACCACCGCCGGTGAGAATGCCGATTATACCCTTCTTTTTCTTAATCATTGCCATGACAAAAACTCCATTCGTGGTTAAATGTTATAAAATATCATACTTAAAATATCGGGATGATTTTGTCAAATCCGGTAGAGTGCCGGATTGTTTTCGTTGCGGATTTACAAACCGTTCTCTATGAAATCGACAACCCTTGAATAAAAATTAATTTCGTAACTATTCAGGTATGTTCATTGTTTGATGTACAGGGAAGCCTTCGACTGAGTTTATACTGAGCTTGACGAGGGCTCAGGCCGGCTAACATAGCCATGCTAAGCGGAGTCGAAGCGCGTGATGACGGCTAATTCATGAAGCATACCTGAGCAGCCACTCGATTCCTAAAATAAAATTTTATTTTTTAAGAATCAATACAAATAGTGAAAACTTTTACAATGGTAGGATAGAAATCAGGTAAAACTTTAATATTTTAACAAAATCTGCCTTTTTTGTGCTCTCTGCGTCTCTGCGTTTGAGAGTGTTGTTGTTTTAACGATCGAGACGCAGAGGATTTGAAAAGATCGGGATGGCATGTGCTATCTTTCATGCGAGCAGGGAGATAATTCCTGCCCAAGCATGAGATTGTGGTATTTATTTGGGACGGAATTCAACTTCTGTTTGAACTGAAAAACTGTGAATTTAAACTGAGTCTTCGCCAAAGAAGTAGTCATTTTGGCCGGTGGTCATCAGCACGGTCCTCCACAGGGAGCCTTTTGTATTCACTTTCTTCCGTTCGATTGTGGCCAATTGGATCGGCACATGAGTGAAATTGCTGTTCCAATAACCGATCACCGTATTGGTTTTTCCGGCCATCGCTGCATGAACCGCATTTTCCGCCAGGCTCAAACAGAAAATAGCATCGGTTCCCTCAGCAGCCACGCTGCGGATTGAATAACTGGGATCGAAATATTTTACACCGACCTCTTTTTTATGCCTTTGAAAATGTTCGATAATGCTGTTTTTCAGATAAATTCCGATGTCATATTTAGTGATGTTTCCGGAATCATCTTTGATGACCGGCAAATCTTTAAACAGGTCCTGTCCGGCACCCTCGGCAACCACGATAATCGTATGTTTTTTCTTGTCGGCTAATCTTCGTTCCAGCGCTTTAAACAGACCGTGTTTTCCTTCCAGTGCGAATTTTACCTCGGGAATAAGACAAAAATTGACTACCGGATTAGCAATGGAAGCATATGCGGCGATAAATCCTGAATCACGTCCCATCAGTTTTACCAGGCCGATACCATTGTAGGCGCCGTTTGCTTCGTTGTGCGCGCAGGTGATGGTATCGAAAGAGGCATAGATAGCACTCTCAAAGCCGAAAGATTTCTCGATAAAATTCAGGTCGTTATCGATGGTTTTGGGAACGCCGATAATACTTATTTTCTGCTTTCTCTTTTTTACTTCCCCGGCAATCTTTTGTGCGCCTTTTAAAGTGCCGTCGCCGCCGATGGTGAACAAAATGTTGATGTTTAATCTTTGCAGAGTGTCTACCATCATCGAAATATCCTGATGACCCCGTGACGATCCCAGGATGGTGCCGCCGTCTTCGTGAATAGTATCCACCAATTCCGGGGTGAGAATGATTGGCGAAAGACTGTATTCCGCGTTAAGGCCACGGTAGCCGTAGCGGATGCCAAAGATATTTTTTACACTATAACCGAAATGCAGCACCATGACGAGACCACGAATAACATCGTTTAAACCGGGACAAAGGCCGCCACAGGTTACAATTGCCACACGGGTCCAGGCCGGGTCGTGAAATATTTTGTGTCTCGGACCCGCCTTTTGAAGCGCGGGAATCTTCTTCCCCGATTTTACCATTTTCTCGATGGCCCCAGCATCTGAAAAGAAGGAGATATGTTCCGAATCTTCACTAAACTGGCAATGCTCAAGCGGCGATTCGATGGTGCATTCACCCAAATCTTCAATTGAAAAATCAAATTCCTCGGGCGTCTCTTTCACCCGTTCGATTAAGCTTTTCATTGTTTTTTTCTCCGGCATAGCAGGTGCTTTAAAAAATGAGAATCCGGGATTACAAAAAGTTATTATCCTGCTTTTGGTCCCGCTGCGTGCACGTCCTCGCTTACTTCCGATGTAAATATTTTAAAATTCTCCACAAACATAGCCGCTAATTTCTTTGCTTGTCGATCGTAAGCTGCTTTATCCGCCCAGGTATTACGCGGGTTCAATACTTCAGCCGGAACACCGGGACAGGATACCGGTACGGAAACGTTGAAATTAGGATCGGGATTTGTGGGAACGTTTGCCAATGCGCCGTTCAATGCCGCATGAATCATGGCGCGGGTGTAAGCGATTTTCATCCTGTTGCCAACGCCGTAGGCCCCGCCGCTCCAGCCTGTGTTCACCAGCCAGACAGCAACATGATGTCTTTCAATCTTCTCGCCGAGCATCTTTGCGTAAACTGTTGGTGAAAGAACCATAAACGGCGCGCCGAAACAAGCACTAAAGGTTGCCTCCGGTTCCGTGATTCCCTTTTCCGTTCCGGCCACTTTGGCCGTATAGCCGGAAAGGAAATGATAAACCGCCTGAGCCGATGTGAGCCTGGCAATGGGCGGCAGCACGCCAAAAGCATCGGCGGTCAGCATGATGATATTTTTCGGATGGCCGCCGGTTCCCTCCCGGGTAGCGGAAACGATGTGACTGATTGGATACGCGGCGCGGGTATTTTCTGTAAGTGAATTGTCGTTTAGATCGATTCGACCGGTTACATTGTCAAAACCGACGTTTTCCAGTATAGAACCGAATCTGCGCGTGGTTTGATAAATTTCCGGCTCCGCTTCCGCAGAAAGGTTGATAACTTTTGCGTAGCATCCGCCTTCAATGTTGAATATCCCCTTTGTGCTCCAGCCATGTTCGTCGTCGCCGATAAGCGTCCGCGTTGGTTCCGTTGACAGAGTGGTTTTCCCCGTGCCGGAGAGGCCGAAAAAGATAGCCGTATCTCCATTCTTCCCGGTGTTTGCCGAGCAGTGCATAGAAAGGACATCTTTCTGGGGCAGCATATAGTTTAATGCGGTAAAAATCGATTTTTTTATTTCACCGGCATATTGGGTACCGCCAATCAGTACTAGCTTTTTGCCGAAATTTAAAACAACAAAAACTTCCGAGCGGGTGCCGTCCACGCTGGGTATGGCCTGGAAATTAGGAGCATGAAGGACGGTGAACAGGGGAACATGATTCGCGAGTTGTTCCCACTCAGCTTGAATGAACATGTTCCGTACAAACATGTTGTGCCAGGCCGTTTCGGTAACCACCCGGATGGGCAATTGATAATTGGGATCAGCGCCGGCAAAACAATCCTGCACAAAAATATCCCGGCCCTGCCAGTAGGCAAGCAGTCTTTGGTGAAGGGCTTCAAATTTTTCCGGCTCCATGGCGTTGTTTACATCTCCCCACCATACTTTGTCCTGACTGGTAGGCTCACGGACTATGAATTTATCTTTGGCAGCGCGACCGGTGTACTGACCCGTTCGTACAATTAGTGGACCCAAATGAGCAAGATGTCCCTCACGCCGGCGAATGGCTTCCTCGATAAGTGCAGCCGTGGAGAGATTCCAATACACCATATTTACGTTTTGAATCCCGTGATTCTCCAAACCAAATTGAGAATGTGGCTTTGTTTTGTACTGCATGTCTAAACCTCCCTGTTTAAAATGTGATTCTATTCAATAGCCTGTTGAAATATTTATCGGAGTTGTTTTTGAAAATGATTACTTTATTTAAAGTAAGGTTTTTTTGTAATTATTCAACAAATTCTTACTGAAAATCCAAAAAATTGCAAATAGGTCTGTTGTGGGGAGTCCGCCTGGTGGTGAACCGCCAGGCTCAAATGAGCAAGCGCCATAAATGGCGCTATCCCCCATAGGGCGCTTTAGCGTCCTTTCTATTTTTAGCCTCGTGGTTTACCACGGGGCGGGCAGGGTAAAATTTCAAACGTTATTTTAAATTCTCCCGTCCGCTTGGTGGTGAACCACCATGCTCAAATGAGCAAGCGCCATAAATGGCGCTATCCCCCATAGGGCGCTTTAGCGTCCTTCTATTTTTAGCCTCGTGGTTTACCACGGAGCGGGTAGGGTAAAATTTCAAACGTTATTTTGATTTCCCCCGTCCGCCAGGTGGTGAACCGCCAGGCTCAAATGAGCAAGCGCCATAAATGGCGCTATCCCCCATAGGGCGCTTTAGCGTCCTTCCTATTCTTAGCCTCGTGGTTTACCACGGGGCGGGCAGGGTAAAATTTCAAACGTTATTTTTAAATTCCCCCGTCCGCCAGGTGGTGAACCGCCAGGCTCAAATGAGCAAGCGCCATAAATGGCGCTATCCCCCACAGGGCGCTTTAGCGTCCTTCTATTCTTAGCCTCGTGGTTTACCACGGAGCGGGCAGGCTAAAATTTCAAACGTTATTTTAATTTCCCCCGTCCGCCAGGTGGTGAACCACCAGGCTCAAATGAGCAAGCGCTATAAATGGCGCTATCCCACATAGGGCGCTTTAGCGTCCTTCCTATTCTTAGCCTCGTGGTTTACCACGGAGCGGGCAGGCTAAAATTTCAAACGTTATTTTAAATTCCCCCGTCCGCCAGGTGGTGAACCACCAGGTTCAAATGAGCAAGCGCTATAAATGGCGCTATCCCCCATAGGGCGCTTTAGCGTCCTTCCTATTCTTAGCCTCGTGGTTTACCACGGGGCGGGCAGGCTAAAATTTCAAACGTTATTTTAATTTCCCCCGTCCGCCAGGTGGTGAACCACCAGGTTCAAATGAGCAAGCGCCATAAATGGCGCTATCCCTCGCAGGGCGCTTTGGCGTCCTTTCTATTCTTAGCCTCGTGGTTTACCACGGAGCGGAGTTTTCATCCCGATAGACACACACACCGTCATCCTCTTCGCTCCATTTTTCAAAGGAAGCCCGAATTGTATTTTTATGGTGATGTTCTTTCTGATTTAATGCATAGGCGATTATTTTTGTCATTGCTCCATCATTAAAGGAAAATACGCCATAACCCCGTTGCCAATCGAATTCAGACTGATTTTGTAAAATGTGAGTTACAAAATGGGAACTTGCACCCTTTAATTTCCCAATAAAATCAGCGATTGAAATTTTGGGAGGTAGTGAAAAAACGATATGAACATGATTTTCGATACCGCCAACAGCATGCATAATTCCGCCGAATTCTGCTCCCTTATTGCGTAAATATTTGTGCAAAGATGCCTCAATTTCTGTGGTGATGAGCGGTTGTCGGTTCTTACATGTCCAAACAGCATGGTAATGTAAACGCCAATATGCCACAATTACCTCCGACATTTTTTTGTGAATATTATACTGAAAAAATTTCCCCGTCCGCTTGGTGGTGAACCACCAGGCTCAAATGAGCAAGCGCCATAAATGGCGCTATCCCCCATAGGGCGCTTTAGCGTCCTTTCTATTCTTAGCCCCGTGGTTTACCACGAGGCGGGGCGGGCTACATTCCATTTTCACCTCACCCTCCGCAACCTATTTCCATCGCTGGTAAAAATTACCGCACCATTTTCATCGGTGCGGATATATTTTATGCTTTCCTGTTTCAATCGCCTCAGAACGGATCGGGAAGGATGATGAAACCGGTTCCATTTTCCCACAGAGATAACCGTCCAGTTCGGATGCACCTTTTGTAAAAAAGGCAGCGTGCTGGAAGTCTTGCTGCCATGGTGCGGCGATTTGAGAATTTCGGCTCGAAGGAAGGAATCGTAAAGCAACAGGACATTTTCCGTTTGTTTTTCCATATCCCCGCAAAACAAAAAATGATGGTGGCCATAAATCAATCGCAGCACCTGGGATGTTTCATTGACATCAAAACCGGAATTCTTTTTTAACATGAACCGGAAAGGTGATAAAACCTGGATCTGTAGCGGTTCGAAACATGAAACAATATCACCGGCTGATAAAAATTGCACCGGCAAATGAAGGGAATCACAGAAGGCAACGAAATCTTCTTCTGGTTTTTCTGCGGCAACATTTACCGTGTAAACTTTTTTTACCTTTATCTGCTGTGCAATTGAATACAATCCGCCCGAGTGATCATTGTGGGAGTGGGAGATGAAAATTGCGTCCAGTTTGAAAATATGCCTTCGTTTCAGATAGGGAATAATGGTACGGAAACCGGCGTCGTAATTTTGGCTGTGGGGACCGGTATCGATCAAAAATGCCCGCTTGTCCGGTAGTTCAATGAGACAGGCATCCCCCTGGCCAATGTCCAGATAGGTCAGACGTAGTTCATTTATTTTGAAAACCGACGACCATACCGTCACATCTGCAAGCAGAAAAAGCAGAATGATTGTATAGCCGTATCGCCGTTTTGTCATGGTCAGCAGCATAAGCAGAAGAAATGAGAAAATAAATAACGTGACAAAAGGCGAAAGGAACGAGACATCCAATTTGACAAAAGGCAATGAGGAGAGAGAACCGACAAAAAATGTCAGAATACTGAGCAGGGCAGAAATAATCATGCCGATCACGGTTGCCGGTCCGGCCCAGATTGCGGCAACAGCAATCAGAGCAAAGCCCAGAATGACGATCACCTGCACCAGCGGCACAACAATCAGATTGGCAAAGGTGGCGAGAAGGGGGATTCTGCTAAAATAAATAATGGTGAGCGGCAGTGTGCCCAATTGGGCGGAAATGGAAACCAGAAAGAGCTGGAAAATTCCATGCAGAATTCTGTTTTTAGGCAGAAAGCCTTTTCCCTTAAAATAGGCATAGGCTTTGGAGTAAAGGAAAATGATGCTGAAAACCGCAGTGAAAGAAAGTTGAAAACCCACATCAAAAAGAGCCTGGGGTTTGAACAACAGAATCAGAAAAGCTGCTGCGGCCAAAATATTGTACACATCACGCCGGCGTTGCAGAAGTTCACCCAAAAAGAACAGGTCGGCCATAATGACGGCGCGCACCACCGGCGGTTTGAAGCCGGTTAAACCCGCATAATAAAGCAGCCCCAGCATGACAAAAACCGTGCGATAAAAAGAAGGCAGAGGGAAAAGAAAGGCGAGTCCCAACAGAAAAATTGTCACATAGCCGACATGCAATCCGGAAACAGCCAAAACGTGAATCACGCCTGTATTGGCAAACTCAGTTCTGATTTCCGGAGTGATCTCCCCGCGCAGTCCCAGGATCAAACCTTTTAAAAGAGCTGCATTTTCAACTTTTGTTATGTAGCGTCGAAAGACGTGTGCAATGAAATTCCGCGGCGCAGTGAACAAGTAGCTGGTCAGGGAAATAGCCGGGTTTCTTTTTATGATGTTGATTTTTTCTTTTCTGCCCACATAAAAAATGCCGCAGATCATTCTCCTTTTGAGGTATTGCCTATAGTTGAATTCACCGGGATTCCTTTCGCCGTCGGCAACTGTTCCCGTTCCTGTGGCGGAAATAAGATCACCGGTTTCCAGTTTGGGCTGTTTTTGCCGCCAGCGCAGCAGAATGTTGCCGGTGACCGGAATCGTCCTGTTTCCCACCTGCAGCGATTCTGCGGAAACCACGGCGCGCATGCCTTCATGAAGAATTTCAGGATCATTTTTAATACGAACCGTTACCGTTGTATGCATCGGTTTGTTCAGATAGTTCCGGATAGTGAATTGATTGAATGATTTTTGTTGAAACCGGATCCGGCTCCATCCCGTTAAAAACAGTAATGTGAGGAGAATGAAGAAAGCAATCTGTGGATATTTGCGTGCCAGGATAAAAATCAGGATGAGTCCGGAAAAAGCAATGGCCGGGATTGCAAGAAAATGTAGGGAATAATTTATCCGGTCGGCAACAAAAATACCGGCTATAAATGGAACCAGCAAAAAAACAAACGGGCGTTTTTTCATTTTAGTCTGATTTTAAAATTGTGAAGGCTGAATGTAAATTTTCCCAAATCGGAACAGTGTGTTTCCTGCGAACAGATTGCGTCAAATATCTTTGAAAATCAGTTTGTTTCGCTTATTGTAAATAATAGACTTAGCGTTAATAACCTGGTTTATTCTCTGGCATATTTATTGATAATGAGTAGAAAAGATACGGTTATTTTTATTATATGGAAACCTGATATTCAGAAACCGGATATGGAAAATAATTTGCAGACAACAGTACTTAAAAAACTTTCGCTTCATGACGCTTTGATCCCCATTGAAGTGAAACAACTAATGGTCGATTTTCTTCGACATTGCCCCTTCTGTATGCAGGAAAAAATCGACCCCGATGACCCGCCGGTTTCCATCGAGCCGGATGCGGACGGCTGGTTCTTCACCTGCTACGCGTGCGAAGAAACCCGGTGCACCGGCTATATAAAAAGTGATCCCTATCCGGTAAATTGAAGTCTAACAATTTTGCCACTAAAATTTTGTAACTTAGAAAGACCTGAATCGAGCGATTCTTAGCTTGAAACGACCACTCAAAGAGTTTTGTCTTTCTGCCTGCCCGGCCACAGGCGGGAAAGAATCTTGTTAGTTCCGTGCACCAAACCAACAAGATTCCTGCCTGCCTGTCCGCACAGGCGGGCGGTTCATCGGGCAGGCTGAATGATATGAGAATCGCTCAATTTAGGTTTATGTTACATTTCCTGATTAATTCAGATTTTTAATCTCCCTGCCCGGATCGCTTTTTTTCTGTTTCCTGTAAGCAACCACCACCATCGCAAGACATACCACAAACAGAACGGCCGTAATCCAGAAGCCGATGTAGAACCGCTTCGGATGAAAAGTAAGCGTTAATACATGCCGGCCCGCCGGTACAAACACGCCCCGCAGAATGTGGTTGGTTTGATAGATTTCAACCTCTTTGCCGTCCAGTTCGGCGTGCCAGCCAGCCGGATAAAATATTTCACTAATAACCAGAAATCCGGCGTTTTGCGCAGCAAGGTCAAATTTAAGATGGCGGTTGCCCCATGTGGTCAGTGTAGCCCGGTTTCCCGAAGCAGCGCTCGCCCGAAACGGCGGGTCTTTGTAGATCATTGCCTGCCGTGCCGGATCAAAATCGACTGATTGCAGACTGGCAAAAACCGCTTCTTTGGAACTTACTTTTTTTACTTCATCCACAAAAAACGCGCGTGGCAACACTGCAAGATTTTGAAAAATATTTTTACTGCCCCGGAACACCGGCTTGTAACCGGAATCGGAAAAAGCGTAGGGCGTGATGATATATTTTACATTTAACATGCGCAGCACATTTTGATGGAGACGCCGCTGTTTGGCATCAATTTCTGCGGGAGCGCGGAAAGCCATGGTCCGGCGTCCGTTTTGCGTCACCGGCTTCAGATATTTCAGCAAAAAATTGCGGGGGAAGCCGGTTTCTTCCAGCATCTCCTGATAAATTTTCAACTTTGCCGCGTGGTAACCGGTGGCGCTTTGAATAAAATGATAGGCGTACCAGTTGGCGGGTCGATTATCAAAAACCGGTAAAATGCGATATTGTGTCTTGTCTGATTTTAAAAATTTGACTACATCATCCGCCCGGAAAAAGTTTTCCCTGCTGGTTTTGGGCTTCGGGTCGATGATTTTAAAATCGGTCAGCCACAGGTTAAGTACGGTGACGGCAATGACGGCGTAAACAAAGCTGCTTGCTTTGATCTTTTGATTGAGCCGGGCCAGCAGCAGCACAATGCTGATGGCGGTAAAAATGATCATTAAAACGGCGTCATTCATGGCCATGCGATAACTTTGCTCCTGCACCCGGGGATCGGCAACTTTCCCGGAAGCGGCGATATGACCGATGACGGAACTCTTCGCCGCCAGGAGATAGAGAAAAATAAGCCCGGCAATGCCGCTGAAAATATACACATACAGCTTGATCCGCTTTCTCATCTCCGCCGAAATGGATTGGCCGGACATTTGCCACAGCGAATGCAAGCTTAGCGCAGCCAGTACTGCTACGGAAAATTGCACCAGGATTAAGATCATACTCGGCACGCGAAACTTGTTAAAATAGGGCAGGTAGCGGAACAGAAGATCGTAGAACAGGGAAAATTCCTTCCCGTATGAAATCAACAGAGCCAGAACCGCGGTCAGGCCCAGGAACCACACGGTTCGATCCCGGCGAATGACCAGGGCCAGTCCGGCAAAGAAAAGGGGAATGATGCCCATATACATGGGAAAGCTGGTGAACGGCATGTGTCCCCAATAAGTCTGGCCGCCGAATCCGACGAAAGAGGGGACAAAAAAAGTGAGCGTTTCCAGCGGTGAAAAAGACCAACTGGAAGCGTAATTGTAATCCAGGCCACCACCGCCGCGGATGGAATAGTGGGCGTACTCCTGCACCGAAAGATAAAGCCAGGAAGACATGGCAATGCCGATGAGCAGCGCGGCGGCCAAAACTCCAAGCGATTTGAAAATGCCGGAAACCGGCCGTTTTTTTCTCATGGAATCAATGACCCAGTAAATGGCAAACAGGCCGGTGAACATGAAAGTGTAGTAGGACATTTGCGTGTGTGCTTTCAGCATCTGCAGGCCCACAGCCAGCGCCAACAGGGCGAAGTGAAGCATTCGCCGCCGTTCCAGCACCTCTTCGGCTAACAGGAAAATGAGAGGGATCAACAGGACGGTGGACAATTTTGTGTTGTGCCCGAAAGCGGAAAAGGCGATGATCGCCGGCTGGAAGGCCAGCGTCAGCGCGGCGAACAAGGCAATGGTACGGATCTTGGTTATGCGCATCAGGAGCAGATAGGTGAAAAATCCCAGTAGAAAATAATTGATAAAAATCAGCGTAAAAGCCGGCAGCGGGAAAATGTATGAGATCAAATAAAGAATCCCTTTGATCGACCAGCTCAAAATGTCCACAAATGGCGCCCGTGTCAAGCTGGCAAAGGAGGGCATGCCGCTGAAAATATAAGGATACCAGAGCGGATATTCGCCGCTTTTGAAGGACTGTTGGACAAACGGTTCGTAACTGATAGAGGTAACTTTATCCGGCGGCAGAAGTGTTTTGCCGGAAAACATCATCTGGTTGAAAAACAGCAAAAGCAGTGCCAGCAGCAGAATCATCGGCAGCGCATGGGGATGCTTATCGAAGAAAGATGAAACAGATGAGATATCTATTTTAACGGATGTTGTTTTTTCCGGTTTCTGTGATTTTTTCTTTCTCTTTTTTTGAACCATTTGAAATCTCCGTTTGCCGTAAGTTGAAATAGTCTGGCTGTTCTATTAAACAGTGAAGAATGGATTATTTAAAAATAAAATGAATATCCCTCAAAAACAACAGGTAAAATGAAATTTTCCGGAATCGGTCGCGGGATTACTATTATTTGCGGAACCCCTGTAAAAAGCGGCGGATTTCGGCAACGGAAATCAAACGGAAAACGATCATCAGAACCGGCAGCAAAATCACGACGAGAACATCTTTCAAAAAAGAGAGATTTGCGGAAGACAACTCTTTCAGGCTCAAAAAGTAGATGCCAATACCCAGCGCCGCAACACGTATCATCTTTCCCCACAGCCAGTTCACATAAAAATGTCGCTGGGAAAGATTAAGGATCAGCAGGAGTAAAATCAGATACGAGATCACCGTAACCATCGCCGCGCCCAACAGACCGTATCCGGGGATCATAAACAGATTTAAAATGACGTTCAGCATGGCGGCGGTCATTCCCAAAACCGTAACCCGCATGGTCAGGTTTTTAAGCAGCGCGCCCGCCTTCAAAATGTCCTGCAGGCCATACAAAAAATAGCCGAAAGCGATGAACGGTACCAAAATCGTCCCTACATGATACGGTTCGGTGGTGGTCCATTTGATTAAATATTTGCCGCCTACAGAGACAAGCAGCCAGAGGATGATGCCGATTTGCACGAAATAGAGCGCTGTTTTCTGATAAGTTTGTTTCTGCTCCGGGCGATTTTCCAGACGGAACAGCATGGGCTGCCACGCCTGGATGAAAGGTGTCACCAGCGCCATATTCATTACCATGCCGAACTTGTAGGCGATACCGTAAATGCCGCTGGACTCTACGGAAATGATCTCTTTGATGAGAAAACGGTCCGACAGGGAGAGAATCAGCAGGCTGACGCCGTGCAGAATCATGGGCGCGCCGTACGACAGAGAACGGATCAGGTCGGACTTATCAAACCGGAAACCGAAATGCCGGACTAAATAAGCGAAGGCGAAAATAAACAGGATGCTCGATGTGATCAGTTTGGCCCAAACGACGCCCCATAATCCAAGGTTCAGCCCCACAATGAACCAGACATTCAACGACATCACCAGCAGAAAATAGATAAAAACGATGAAGATGAAGGGTACCGGTTTTTCATAAATCCGCAGTAGGTTCAGTAAAAAAATACGTGTCAGCCCCAAAAAAAGCGTTACATAAAATATCTGCATCAGGCGGGTCAGGCTTGCATCGGAAAGAATGATACGGGCGCCGGTATTGCCGGTGAGGATGAGGATGATGAGCAGGAAAATATTCACAACAAAAACAAAATAGAAATTACTGGCCCAAAAACGTTTTTCCCGTCCCTCTTGTTTCGCGCTGTAAAAAAACCGGAAGGTTGAATTGAGAACACCCAGCGGCGCTACGTAGCCGTAAAGAACTTCTATCAGTTCCAGCAGTACGATGATACCAACATCGTACAAACTGAGATAATGGGTGTAAACCGGAATGAGCAGGAAAGAAACCACTTTTACGCCGATGTTACCGATGCTGTAAATAGCCGTATTTTTTCCGACCCGTCTTAATTCCGAATCTATGCTTTGATTTTCTGCCATGCCGTTTTTATCTATTCTGTTGAAAGCAGACTAAAAAACAGGAACTCTTTAAAAAAGGTATTTAAAAATTTCATCAGTTTTGCAGGCTGATTTTTGAAAAACAATTCCTTATCAATATATCGATCCGCCATTTTTTATTCAAGGAATTTTAGTATTTTGTTGACAAAGATTCCGGCACTTCATAAATTAAGTGACAATCGGACAGATAACATTTTTATTTGAACCGTTATTTAGCCCGCGAATTGCGCAAATAGCACGAATGGGTTCAAGCAAAAATTGATGATCTTACTTTTATTCTGCGGGGTTCAATGAGCCAGCCGGCCAGACATTTTTTCTTCTCGCTTTCCGACAAGCTGGAGATTGTAGTGCGTAAATTGCGCGGTGCGGCCAACCGGGCGGCGCCGCAGCAAGCCCTTACCATGATTGACTGCGAGAAACAAAACTGGCAAAATGTACGCCCGGCTTTCGTTTTGTCCACCGGCAGGGCCGGCACGCTGCTCCTTAACCGCCTGCTTCTGCCGGCGCCGAATGCGCACGCGGTTCACGCTCCCCGGCCGGAGTTGATCCGCGCTTCCAAACGCGCCTACGAAGAGATCGACAGGCAACCGGAAATTTTTGCCGAAACCTTCAAAAGCGCCCGGGAAGAGCTGATTTTCGAAGCTGCGCTGCACAACCAAATTTTCATCGAAACCAACAACCGCATCACTTTTTTTGCCCCGGTTATCCGCCGGGTTTTTCCCAACGCGGTGTTCATTCATCTGACACGCCGCCCGGCCGATTTTGTCCGCAGCGGCCTGCGCAGGAAATGGTACTCCGGCACGGAGGATCACGACCTGGGGCGCATCGTACCGATTCAGGGAGAAGCAGCCGAAAAATGGGACAGGTTTTCCCTCATCGAAAAGATCGGCTGGCTCTGGAATGAAACCAACCGCTTCATTGCAGATTTTACAGCGACGCTGAAACCGGAAGATTTTCTTTTTATCCGGGCGGAAGATCTTTTTACTCACATCGAAATAACAAAAAAAATCTATGAATTTTTGCATTTAAACGATTTCAACCCCAAACGAGTGGCAAAGATGATACAACATCCGGTGAATGTGCAGAAAAAAAGGAAGTATCCCAAATACGAAGATTGGCCGGAATCGGACAAAACGGCTTTGAAAAATTTAACACCGCTCGCGGGAAAGTACGGGTATAAACTCTGAGCGGGCGGGGAGAGAAGCTTTTGACTGAACCCCAAAAAGTGGCTGTTTTTCAAAATACTATCACCGGCGGCGGCAGGATCCGGGTTGTAAATGAAATGATTGCGGTTTTGAATGAACTGGGCATCGCTCCGGATATTTACACATTTCGCGTAAATCCCTCCTTCAAAAAAGATAAGCGTCTCCGTTTTTCCATCAAAAAACTGCCCCAATTCCTCCGCGGATTTTACGAATTGAAAATCGTCCTGCTTAACTATCTGATGCGTTCCCGCAGTGCAGATTACGATCTGCTGATCAACTCAAATAATTCTTTGCTGTTTCTGCCGCGGGACATATCCATATTGACTTACATTTATTTCCCCCGTGAAATGCGGATTCTGACCGATTATGTTTCCCTTGCCTTTCCGGATAGGAAACTTGTGCAGGAAAAGAGTTTTACCTACCGGTTCTACCGCAATTCCCTGCGCAAACTCTACAGCCTGAGAAAATATACGGCAAATAACACAATTGTCGCCGATTCCGGTTTTACCAAAAGCATGTTTCTGCAGGCTTATCCCGATTGCCCTGCCGATTCCGTAACTGTGATCTATCCGCCTGTGGATGTGAAAAGATGGGGAAATTCTGCGCCGCAGCGGCGGGAAGAAGTAACCACACTGGGCCGGTTCAACCCGGAAAAACGCCAGCTTGAACAGATTAAAATTGCCGAAGAATTTCCGGAACTGCGTTTTAATATTATCGGTTTTATCGGCGACCGGGAAAGCAGGCGTTACTTCGGTTTGTGCCAACAGTATGTTGCTGAAAAAAATATAAAAAATGTCCGCTTTTTTCACAACCTCCCGCAGGAAAAGACAATGGAAATGTTGCATTCCGCAAAATATTTTATGCATAATTTACGGAATGAACCGTTCGGACTTTCCACGGTGGAGGCTGTCGCCGCCGGCTGTATCCCCATAGTTCCCAATTCGGGCGGGCAGGTTGAAATTGTGCCGTTTGCAGAATTGCGCTTCAAAAATAAAGAGGATGCGGTTGCGAAGCTGAAGGGGATCGAGGGGTTAAATATGGAAAAAATGAAGCGGGATTTGGTTAGGAATATTGCTAAATTTGATTCTTCCTATTTTAGAAGGAATTTTAAGAAGATGCTATTGAAATTTTCTACATTTTAAGGACTTTTTTATGGAACAAAATAATAAGTTTATGGAAGTAAAAAAATATTATAATGAACGTTATACTGATAAAGCCAGAACCAGCAGAAGATTAGACGATTATAAAGTATTTATTAACCACTTGAAAATTAAAGATCCTTTAGAAAAATCTTTATTCGATATTGCTTGCGGCCAAGGACTTACTTTGAAAAATGCTGAGAAAAAAGGTCTTAAAACTTTTGGTCTGGATATTTCAAAAAATGCCCTTAAAGAAGCGAAAGAAAACGTGGAGAAAAGCCAAATCGTTTTATGTTCCGGTGAAGATATTTGTTTTAAAACAAAATCTTTCGACTATATTACTTGTCTTGGAAGTCTCGAACATTTTTTAGATATACCAAAAGCAATTTTTGAAATGAAAAGAGTAGCAAAACCGGACGCAACATTCTGTGTTTTGGTACCTAATAATATTCATTATCGATTGGATGCTAAATCAAAATGGGGAATAAAGAAAATAGTTGGCACTAAGCAAAAAGAAATGCAGGAAGAATTACACTTATATAAAGAATGGAGAAATATTCTTCAGGAAAACGGCTTGAAAATTTTAAAAGTTCACAAAGATCTATTTTTTATTCGTAAAAAAAATCCTCTAAAAAACGTACTTTTCTATCTTTGGTTGAAATTATTACCTTTAAAGTATTCTTATCAATTTATTTTTATTTGCCAAATAGAGACAAAAAATATTGATATCTAACAGATAAGCCTGTTTCTGTGAAAGCTTATCCATGGTTTTAAAAAGATGTCTGAGGCCATATTGTAGAAATATTCTTTTAGCCGGTGTGAAAGCTTTCACAGAAATGGCTTTCATTCCATTTTATCCAATTAATTTTTACAATAGTGCTGTCATCCGTAAAGGAATTATTAACGATGAATCTTAACTTAAGTAAAAGACCTTCCGAATTAATAGATTTTGAAATAATTCCCGCAAACTTTACTTTTCCGGAAACATCATTTAACTCAAACAAGAAATATGATGTTAAAGCGGACGGTATGAATTTCCCGTCCGAAGGTTTTATTATGCTCATGGATTGTTCCGGTGTAAAAAATTGGCTAAAAAAGGAGACGTTTTTTTGCAGGTTGGTTTGCCCGCATGGTGTTCGTATTGGTTCTGGAGGTTTGTTCCAGGTTTTGTAAGTTTATTTTCCTGTGTCAAGTTTTTAGTTACTCTAACAATCCGCTAAAGCTGACCGAAACAGCGGACTGCAATTTGGAATTTTTTGTGGCTTTGGTTCAGGCTTTTTCTCATTTTATAGTTTAGTTTCCTGTTTAGTCGGCTTAGTTTCTGTCGTTATGGTATCCCATGCCGGGATTCCTGAAACAATCGCAGTCCCCTCTTCTGTTAAAATCCATTCCAGTGAAGAATATCTTTCAGCTTTCGTTTTGGCACGTGAAGTACACCCGTTTCATCCTTCCAATATTCCACGGAGCCGGAATAGTCCTCTACTACCGGTTGTTCTGCAGGATAACCCAGCGCTAAAACACAGTCAATTTCAAAATGAGCCGGGATTGCTAACAGTGCGGCAAGTTGTTCTCTTTCAACTGAACCGATCCAGCAGCTACCGATCCCCTTCTCCCAGGCAGCTAATATCATACTCATCATCGCCGCACCGCTGTCGTGGTATCCGCCGGCAGCGCGAATATTGCGATTGATCAAAACAACTATGTAGGCTGTGGGACGCTCCTCTGGTGAAGGCGTTCCCTTTGGTGTGATGTAACCGGCCCAGCGGGTGGTGAAAAAAACTTCCGGCAGCAGCTCTTTCCGGTTTACGATTATAGATGTCAGAGGCTGTAAATTGCTCCCGGAAGGCGCCAATCGGGCGGCCTGAACCAGTTCGGACAATGTTTCCCCGGGAATTTCCTTTTGTTGAAAACGCCGGATCGTTCTTCGGCTTAAAATCAATTGATATATATTTGAATGGGGCATGACGAAGCAAACTTTACTCTGAATGTGAAGGCTCAAATTAGCAGCAAATGTCCTGAAACACCGGCCTAAATCCGCGCCAAATAATTATTTTCGCGCAATAAGCGAACCAGTTCTTCCTGGTATTTGGAAATTTCAATTTTATTCCGCCGGGCAACTTCGGTAGTAATGGCATTGATCACAACAATCACGGCAGTAATCGAGTTGGTGAACAAAAGATTTTTCGTTTCAATGGGCAGAATTTCCTGAGCATACAAAGAGATGGGAGCAGTTTCCCGGTCACAGATACCCAAAACAGGGATATTCCTTTTGTTGGCCAGCCGCGCCGCATCGATGGATTCCCGGGAGTAAGGAGGAAAAGAAAAAGTGATGAGAAGATCAGACGGTTTTAAAAATGTAACCTGTTCAATAAAAGTTGCCGAATTATGGAGAAAAACTTTCGCCGGAATTGCCATCTGATTCAATAAATAGGCCAGGACCTGGCAGGAAATTGCCGAAACACCTAATCCACAGGTGTAAACATGATCCGCTTTATCGATAAGGTCTACCGCAGAAACAAACCTCTCCGGCGAGATTTTATGCATGGTCATATTAATATTTTCGATGTCCATCCGTGCTACACCCGTGAGTGTATTATCCGGTAATTCTTCCTCTTTCAGAAGTTTAAAAGGTTGAGCTGGTTTTACAACTTTTTGAGTCTCTTCCATCACCTTATTTTTAAAATGAGTAAAGCTCCTGAAACCTAAACTTTGGGCAAAGCGAAAAATAGTCGCTTCACTAACACCGATTTTACTGGCAAGATCAAGAATAGATAACATGGCAAAATCATGAGGATGATCGAGGAAAAAATCCCCAACGCGTTTTTGATGATTGGGCAACTCGGGATATTTGCTGATTACCAGCGCTTTAAAATCCATATTTCCCTCCATTTAAACATGGTTAAATGTTCACTCCTTCCCCGTGACAAAATTTGTAATGATACAGGTATGCTCTACCTATCGGCAATAATCACGCTCCAGCTAAGTTTATCCCGGGAATTCAACACGGCTTTTCCAGCCGCGGACCGGGCATGCACCCGATTCTAACGGGCAGTCGAAGACTTTTTTCACATCGGGAAACCTGCCTGCAGGAACCGATAGTAAAATTTTACATAACACTTTATTTCTTTGAAACAATAAACCAAACTATCGTTCCTGCATGATTTTAGCGGGGATCTACACAAATCTTAATAATAGATTCCCGATAAGAGCGTTCGGGAATGACATCCTGGTAAATATATGTCATTTTTTCAAAGGACTAAAATATCACAATTTTACAAAAACGCTCCATGGTAAAAATAATTATAATTTTTTAATATACAAGAGAAAAACACTTAACTCAGAATAATGACCCATATAAATGAGAAAAACAAAGCAGGATAAAGAAAAACAGAAGGAAGTTCCGGGAATATTTCACCAGTTTGCGGCAGAAAATTCGTCAACCAATTTTGTCGCAATATTGTAAGAAGCAATCAGGTCTTCAACGAAAATAAATTCACCACCTGAGTGTGGCCGTTGTGCCCCGATGCCAACATTGATGCTCGGCAATCCTTTTTCATTAAAAACATTTGCATCGCTGCCGCCGGGGTAGTGAATCGGATTTGGCGTAAGTCCCGACGAACTTAATACACGGAAGACAAGCTGAAAAATTTGTGAATTTTCGTCAATCCGGTAAGGGGAAAAATGACTTTCGGTGGATAAAGAGAACATGCCTCCTGAGATTTGACAAACTTTATCCCCCAATTCTTTCATTCGCTGTAGCATACTTGAAATCTGTTCCCTGTCACTTCCTCTGATTTCTCCATCGACCCGGACATAGTCGGGAACAACATTGATCGGTCCTCCACCGGATATTTTGGCCACATTGCAAGTCAAATCAGGAGAAACTCTGCCAACCGGGAGTCCGGCAATAATATTACTTGCCAAAAGAATAGCATTGATACCTTTTTCCGGATCCACCCCAGCGTGAGCGCTTTTTCCATGAATTTCCAGCGTAAATTGTTTCGCTCCGAATGTGGATTGGATAAAAGTCCCCGGCCTGGCGCTGCAATCAAAAACCGTCCCCATGATCACATTGGCCGGCACCGCCAATTCTTTTGCACCTTTCGATCCGATCTCTTCGCAAACAGTAAAAACAAACATGATGTTCGCTTCCTGTGCATGCTGCCGTAACAAATAATCGGCAGCGTGAGATAAAACAGTACAGCCTGCCCGGTTATCCACTCCGATAGCGTGATTATTATCGCTGCGAATAACATTGTCCTGTACGACAGGTTGTGCCTGCCACGCCGGGCGAACCGTATCCATATGAGCAGCCAACATCATCGCCGGACGATCCGCACGAAAATGAGGCGGAAAGCAAAGAAGATTACCGGTATTGCCATCAACGGAATTTGCACTCAGGTCTTCTTCAACCCGGTAGCCCAGCGCTTTCATTTTTTGACCGATAAAATCCGCAACCGGACGTTCTGCCCGGGACTGACCATCCAGTTTAATGAGGTTAAAAAGCGTTTCGACCAGAGAATCTTTCATTTTCAATGTAAGGTTTTATAAATAGAAATATTGACTACTTCAGTATAAGGAAAGAAATATTTTTTGTCAAGATATTTTTCACAATTATGAGTAACGGAATTTTGTTTTCTTTTGAGCCGTTTTATTAGTCATTCAGGGAAATGGGATTTAGGCAAAAGCAAATGCGGGAAGATTTTGTCCAAAAGTTCTTTTTCGCGGGATGTATGACGCACAAAAATGGCCGCACAGGAAAAAGCAAAATTCCCCGGAATAAAACAGGACGTAATTTTATATCCGTTCCAGAAATTCAAAACGGGTCAATTCCTGAAATTTTTCATACCGTGCAAAAATTTCCTCTCTGCCGATCTCCTTCAACCGATCCACGCCGAAGCCGGCCACATTGAAAGAAGCCAATGCACTGCCAAGAACCACTGCGTTGCGTAAAGTGTCGTGATTCAGTTCATTTTCAGCCGCCAGATATCCCATAAAACCGCCGGCAAAAGTATCTCCGGCGCCGGTAGGATCGATCAGGTTTTCCACCGGAAAAGCCGGCAGATAAAAATATTTCCTCCGGTAGTACAGAACGGCGCCATGCTCACCTTTTTTCACAATCAGGACTTTTGGCCCCATGGCCTCAATTTTTTGCATGGCAAGGATCTGATTATTTTCGCCGGTTAACATTTTGGCTTCCTCATCATTGATGATGAGCCCATCCACCCGGGCAAGCACCTGGCGCAATGTCTCCGGATCCCGATCGATCCAGAAATTCATGGTATCCAGCGCAACAAATTTGGGCTTTCCCATTTGGGAAAGAACATTTAATTGCAGATCCGGCCCGATATTGGCCAGGAAGACATAAGGAGTTTGTCTCAACTGGGCAGGAATATGTGGTTGGAATTTTTCAAAAACATTTAAATGAGTAAAGATTGTCTTCCGGTTGGAAAAATCGTCCGAATAGATTCCGCCCCAGCGAAAAGTTTTGCCCGGTTGTTTTTGTAATCCGCTAAAATCCACCTGTCGATTCGCCAGAAACTCCAGATCGTTATCGTCAAAATCATCGCCCACAACTGCCACTACATGAACCGGAGCAAAGAATGAAGCAGCGGTACTAAAAAACGTAGCCGAACCACCAAGCATTTCATCTCTTTTACTATGAATTGTTTCAACCGAATCATACGCTATCGAGCCAACCACCAATACTGAACTCATCTTTTCTCCTTTCTCGACCCAAATTAATGCACAAAACCTAAAGTAAAAGTAAACGCGCTGTCATTATAATCATTAAACGTATACGCAAAAGCAAAATCAGCAACCAATTTAAAAACATAAGTGCGAAAGGCGATAAAACCGATATTTGCCGTTAACTCGAAACCGTCACCTTTCATCTTTTCCTCATTATAAGAATAGCCATGATCCGGATAATGAGCATATTCATAAGAATGTGGATGCGAAACCCAATGGAAACCGAAACCGCTTCCCACATAAGGACAAAAATCCGTTTTCGTGAACAAATATAATGCAAATACATTCATGGCAAATCCTTTTCGGGCAGCCAACTGAACACCGATAGCATAATTTTTCATTTCCGCACCGGTACGAAATTGCATAGTAAAAGAGCGTCCCGCATCATCGTAACCGTTCAGCGGATACATATAGCCAAACAGAAATCCGGTAAAATTCCGCGCCCTTCGTCTGCGCGGCGTCATGGTTTCCTGTTCCGTTATGTTGCCCACTTCTGCCGTCTCTTTAATCGGTTCCCCGCGGCTTACGGCTATTGCAATCCTTTTCATTACGGCGTCGAGGTCTTCAACAGAAACAGATGTGGTCTGATCCAACAACAGAATTTTTTCGGTGTTTACATCGATAAGTGAATACTGTACGATTATTTTTTCTCCCAAAGCTACCAACTTACAGGTAAGCACTTTGTCGACTGATAATTTTTTGCCCAGCTTCAAAGCGCAAGGGAAATCGGTACAGTATTTTTCACCAACGGCATCTGAAATAATATCTTCCGGGATAAGTTCAAAAACTTCCAACTTCTGCAGTTCAAGACGAAAAATAGATTCACTACTTTGAGCTGCCGCGGGTTCAACTCCCATTGGCAAAAAAGGCAAAATGGCAATTTTCCGTTCAGTAGTTTGCTGCGCCGGGGAAGAGGAGAAAGAGAAAAGGTGGAAAATCAATAGAAGGGAAAGAAAAGTTTTCTTTCGCATCATCGCTCCTTCAGTTTTTAATAAAAATCGAATATACCAAAACGCTGATATCACATTTTTTCCGGTGCTGAGATACCCAGAATCTTCAATCCATTGGCAATAACTTTCTTAACAGCCGTTATCAGAGCCAGACGGGCAGTCGATAGATTGGCATCATCTGTCACTACACGGAAATCATAATAGTATTTATGAAAGATACTGGCCAGTTCCGTTAAATATTGGGCCAGGTTTTGCGGTTCGAGAGTTTTATGCATGTGCAGAATAAGGGCCGGAAAATCGATCATTTTACGAATGAGATCAAGCTCTTCCTCTTCCTGCAGCAAGCTGAACGCCGGCTTTTTTCCCAATGATATCCCCTGAGTGGCGGCAAATTTTTCGATATTGCAAATTCTGGCGTACGCATATTGCAGATAGAACACAGGATTTTCATCGGACTCTTTGGTAGCCAGCGACAGATCAAAATTCAAGTGGCTGTTCATACTGCGCATGATAAAAAAATAGCGGGTCACATCCTCTCCAACCCGGTCCATCAATTCATCCAACGTAACAAAATTAGCGCGCCGGGTGGACATCTTCACCTTCTCGTTCCCTTCAAAAAGAGTGACAAATTGATGAATGAGCACACGCACTTTCCCCGTATCATAGCCAAGCGCCGTCAGTCCGGTTAAAACATCGGGATAGGTATCGATATGATCGGCACCGAAGATATCTACAATTAAATCAAAAGAACGGTCGAATTTGGTTTTATGGTAAGCGATATCCGGCAAGCGGTAGGTGGGCTCGCCCGTACTCTTCACGATCACACGATCCTGGTCGCTGCCGAATTGTGAAGTACGGAACCAAAGAGCGCCATCCTTTTCATAGGCCAGATCCCTTTCTTTAAAAAAACGAATCATTTCATCGATCCGGCCCTCGTCATAGAGAGATTTTTCGTTGTAAAAACTATCAAATATGATCCCAATCCGGCCGAGTGTTTTTTTGATGTCGGCAAAAATCATCTCTTCGGCAGTATCTTTAAAAACAGGACTTTCCACCTTATCCCGCAGAGAATCGCCATATTTCTGCAATATTGAGCGGGCAATATCGGTAATATATTCACCCTGATAATACTCCTCGGAAAATTCGATGTTTTCGCCCAATATTTCCAGATACCGAAGTCGCACCGATTCGCCCAAAATACGCATCTGTCGACCGGCATTATTAAAATAATATTCCCGCTCAATCTGATAACCGCAGGCGGCGAGAATGCCGGCAATAGTATCTCCTAAAACAGCCTGTCGCCCGTGGCCGATGGTGAGCGGTCCTGTCGGGTTGGCACTGACAAACTCAACCTGCGCTTTTTTGCCGGCGCCAATTCGATTCCGGCCAAAATTTTCCTTCTCCGCCAGAATATTTTCCAACTGGATATAAACCCAATCCGGATTGTAAAAAAAGTTGATGAAACCCGGCCCGGCAATTTCGGTTTTGCTGATCCGTTCGGTATTGATTTTTAAGTTTTGCTGAATCTGCACAGCAATGTCCCGGGGATTTTTTTTCAGCACTGCCGCCAGTTTCAAAGCAACGTTGGTGGCAACATCGCCGTGATCCTTGCTTTTTGTTCGTGTTAATTCGATTGCAAATGCGGGATCGTTGATAAAATTCAATTTTAAAAGCGCATCTCTGACAGCATGAATAACGGTTTCTTCAATTTTCATGTTCACCTGCTCTGCCGGTTTTAAGATCATCTTCAATGGTTTCAAACTTTGCATCCCCCCATAATCCTTCCAGATTGTAAAATTCCCGTGCTTCTTTGAGGAACACATGGACAACCACGTCCACATAATCCATCAATACCCAGCGCAACCGACTGTATCCTTCCACGTGCCAGGGTTTCACATCCCGCTGGTTCATTTTATCCCGGATATGATCCACAATCGCCTTCACCTGCGTATCCGAATCGGCTGAGCACAGGACAAAGAAATCTGTCATTGTTGTTAATTTGCGTAAATCCAGTACCCGGACATCAAACGCCTTTTTTTCAAATGAATATTTTGCCAGTCGTTTGGCGAGGCGTTTTTCCGCACCCCTTTTCCGCACTGTTTTGTTTACCTGATTCATAAAGCTTCTTTTCTTTTAATTCCCGATGGTTACTAATGGCCAATTAATTTCCGGTCGAACCCGCATAGCCCCGTAAACTTTGGTAATCTTTTCCCAGAACCAGGGTTGCCTCCAGGGACATCTCTTCACTCAGAACGGCTTCAACACGATGGCTGGAAATGCCCAGACTTTTTACTAACCGGTCTCCGTATATCTTTTGCATGGAACGCCGGTCGATGACAAATGAAGAATCCACATCAAAATTTCGGTAGTTATCCGTATTCACCACATCAAAACCCTGACTCCGCAGGTAATCTGTAAATTTAGCGGCAATTCCCCGCTTGCCGCAGCCGTTAAGAACTTCGATGCGAATAATTTTCTGCACAGATTCCGCCGGTTGCGTCACTTGCTCCGACGGGGTCTGAACTGTTTCCCGGTTCATGAAAACCCGCCGGATCATGGAGGCGAAAAAGCCCAAAATCACCACAGCCAGGATGATAATCACCCAATTCAGTACCATCTCCGAAAATGGCACCGGCGGTTTCTTTTTTACTGTTTTTTTACGAACCGTTCTCTTCGGCGGTTTTTTCTTCGGTTGAATTCTCCTTCGCTGCACTTGATTTTCCTTCCATTGAATCAGAACTTACAAGTAAGCAAGAGACTGTCTATCGATCAATTAAAAGCACTGCCACCGGTGTCACAAATTCCGCTTCCCTCACCGGATTCATTAAAAAAATAACCGGGAGGGTCTCCCGGTTATGGAAATTCATATAAGATGGTTCTCATTTATCATATTTGTCGAAATCGTAAAAAGTCTAAAATATTTGTTATGTGTCCACATATATGGTAGATAGTGAAATATTTTCAACACTACATATTGATCTTATATGCCATTTCTTGATTTTTTACGAGTTTGACATATTTAAATACTGTAGGACTCATTGACTATCTAACACAGTCTCTTCAAAATTCCCGATCGTAAAAACTACCCAATCCATAATAAGGATTATAGCGATAAGGCATCTGCCGGAATTCCAGTTTTAATTCTGTATTTTCCCACGGTTTATATTTAAGCTGTGCGCCGGAGATAAAAAAACCGTTATTGAATGGTAAACCGGTATTAAATCCCATCGCATTCTTTTCCCCGCCACCTAATGGTTGGTTCATCAGGTACCCCCATTGCAGTTTAAAACTAAGTGGATTGGATATTTGGTAGCTCATGGTATTCAAATACACAGCTTGACCAATGGCATTTCCGCCAAAACCGGTCATGGTCATGGAGTAGCTCTGCGACATGCTAAATTTATTGGGATCCAGCAAAGCGTTCGAAAAAAGCCCGATAGGTTTTGCGCCATATCTGAGAATTGTCCGCAAATCAATCCCATTCGATTGCGATTTCAATTGTGCAAAAGTGAAAACGGGTATAAGAAGTAAAAAGACAACAACAACGGTTTTTTTTAACATAATACCTCCTCGGCGAAACGAATCAATTGTAAAACTAAATTTACATTTGATTTAACGATATAAATTTAATAAATATCCACAGAAAATCAAAGTTATTTTTCGCAGTTGCAATATATCCCAATGGAACCATTTACAAGATGTATAAAAACATCCTAAACCGTTAAAACGGTTGTAGTCCGTATCAATACGTTAGCCCCCGACTTAAGTTGTGGGCTCTAATGTAAAAAGTTTTTTAAACGCTTCAGCGGTTTATAAGAACTCATTCATCTGCAACTGTGATTGGGTTACATCAGGATAAGTAACATGTATGAAATATAAAAGGAGTCTCATGTTTATGGTTTCGTAACATTTTAGTTCTTTGAAAATATGGAATTCAACCCTTTTCTAACCTTCCCCTTTAGCAAACTCAGCATAGACCTTGCCAAAAGTGAAAAAAAGGGGACAACTATTACGCCCCTTAAGGGCTTTGGAAAATATTATATAAACCAATCCGGGGCGCTGCCCCGGGATTCGAAATAACAACAACCTGTTAACAGCCCTGAAGAGGCGAAATAAATTGTAACCTGAATTGAGCGATTGTAGGGCGATTCGCTGAATCGCTTTAGCGAGACAGCGTCTCGCTCTACAAGGAATACTGAGCCTGAATAGTTACCAAAACGTATATAAAATTGTCCCTAAATAAAAAATTTGCAAAACAGCAAAACAAACTGAGTTTAAATTACTAAATTGTCCTAATTTGTATATTCTTAGTGATTTAGTGCCTTGGTGGGAAAAATTTGTGAATAATGCAGGTTAACAAATACAGATCTGTGTCTCGTCTCAGAAAAAATACCCCAATTTCACCCCCACCCCCGGGGTTGGCGAAGCGAAAAGTTTGCTGCTGAAGTGATAATTGCGCAGAATAAATATGGCAAATTCCAGAGAAGTGTGCGGTACCCAAAGACCGGAGCTGCTTTGTATTTTCCCATGTTTTTTATGGACAATATTTCCCTTTATGGCACCGATGGACAGTTTAACTGTTCCGAAACACAAATCAAGATTCAGGCCGTAATTTAGTTCTGCATATCTTTCATCCTGCAAAAAATCATAACCGAAACGGTTGAAATATTTCTGCAAACTGATTGTGGATTCGAAAAACAGGCTTTGATAAGAAAATTGCAAACCGAAAGAGGATGGAAAATTAATTTTAATTCGGTCGCCGACCGGATTTTCTACCGGCTCGGTTAGCGTCAATTTGGCCAGATTGAGCTTGGTAGGTTCCACAAGTTCCGCATTGGGGTCATCACTGAGAAGTGCGTCCGCGTTGAGGGCGGGAATTTTATACTGAATAACGGACATGTCACCCTTCAAAGTAACCGGAGCGCTCCGTGAATAACTAGCGCCGATGACGACTGACCTGGCCGCATGATACAGAGCGCCAAAATGAAAATCCCAGCCACCACCGTTAAAATCCAGAAAAGCCGCCTGATCCAGTTTGTTGGTTTCACCGGCGTCAAAATCGATTCTCTTATCGTACGGATCGTTGAACACATATTCCGTACCGGCTGTTTCCATGATTCCGTTGAGGTTGGCGCTGCCATTAAAATACGCACTGATTTTTGTTTTGCTTACACCACCGCCCACAGCTAATTTTTCATTCACTTTCCGGACATAATTCAGTTTGTATGTGGAGGCTTTCAATTGCAAATCGGCCTGAAGCAGCGCATCGATGCGCAAGTGAATGATCATATCCCGGCTGCCCACGGATTTTCTGGTTTCGATCAGAGTAGCTAAACCATTGTTACGGGCATTGAGAGAGAGGAAAAGAGGTTGACCCATTTCGAAAGCAAATACACCACCGTGAACAGGATAGACCAACTGAAAACCGAACAAGCCGCCTTTTTGCCCGATGCTTGAAGATAATTGAGGATAAGCGACCTCCGTCGCCGATGTTTTGTAATCTGCGATAGAATTATCCATCTTCCGCTTAATCGTGCCATCCACATCGTAAAAATTTGCCGGATCGATTCTAAAACCGGGTTTGAGGGCGAGTGAAATGTACGGCCGCTTGAACGAAATCAGGCTGGCAGGGTTGCTCCAGACATCCCAAACACCGGGAGATTTGAAACCGAGGGACTGGCCATTGTCCGATAAAAGCTGCCAGTAAAAGGAAGTTTGCACATCCATTCTGCCACTGTTCAGCAGAAGAATGGCGTTTTCCGGAGTGGTTTGTCCGGACAGAAAATCAACCAAACCGATGAGAAAAAGAAATGTAAACCCTATTTTTTTCATGATAACCTTTCAAAAAAACTATTACGATCCTTAGCTTGCATATTCATAAACTTCTACTACGAAGGCACTAAGTCACGAAAATTGTAAAAATCAGGTAACTATTCAGGTATGCTCCATTAATTAACTGCAATCACGCTTCGACTCCCTGCCTGCAGCAAGCAGGGGCTCAGCATGGCTAATAAAGCCGGCCTGAGCGGAGAGTCGAAGGCTTGCTGCGAAACATACTTGAATAGTGACCAAGACCCGTCTAGTACGCGCGTCTCAATAAATACAAGAAACTTCTAAAAAAAATCAAGTTTCTTGAAAGTTACAAAATCAGAGCAGCCTTATAATCTAATCTCATTTTATTATGGTGCTTTTTTTATTTTCATTCAATCTACCTAATATTTTATTTATTAAACTTTTGTGCCTTTGTGGCGAATGAATGTTTTAAGTTTTTACAGCCATTTCATAAAACCTCATTTTTCAACTCAAAACGGATCAATGATAAATAGAAAAAGAGATGCGCGGCGCATTTGCCAAATCATTGATCAGGTAAGCAAAATCAAATTTAACGCCAAAATTCTTACGTTTGATATTTAATCCCAGCCCCAGGCTATAATTGCGATTCACAACGGCATCTATATTTTGCCACAAACCGCCCCGCAATACCAGCATTTTGAAAAATGTAATTTCCCCACCCAAACGGATTTTAGCATAAGTATCGGCGTAAATGGAAGGCTGCCAATCCAGCGCCAGCAGAGCATTTTTCCCGACCTGGCGGGAGAAACCTAAAATCAATTCTGTGGGAACCGCTTCGTTGTAGCGGGATTCCATGGTTTTGTTATTATAGATCATGCTATTAAAAAGGTCTCTGGCAAAAATGCCAAACCGGGTTTGTTTATCGACAGACCACAGCAGGCCCAAATCGATACCATAGCCAAACGCATCTCCCTGACTCCGGTTTTCTCCGCCATCCTCGTTGTTGCCGAAAGAAGAACTCCGGTAACGAAAATTAAAGCCGAACGCCGTAGCGCCAAAGACGGGCAACTGCACGGTTCGGGCATAGGAAACAAAAAAAGTATTTTCCTTCAACACATCATTCCCGGAGGCAAGAAATGCCAACCCTAAATAATGGGTGCCAACTTGCGATGCAAAAGCGCCCAAATTATAGGGGATCAATCCCAACTGTTTGGTGTGCATTACAGTGAGTTCGCTTTCCGTCAGCAACGTTAACCCGGCGGGGTTCCAGAAGATAGCCTGTGCATCGTTACTCACCGCTGTGAATGCGCCGCCCATGCCCATGGGACGGGCGCCGAAGCCGATATCCACAAAAGCACCCGGGATATCCGCAAAGGAGGACGACCAGACCGTTCCGGTTAACACGCACAGGAACAGCATGTTGTTTAAAATTCTATGCAGCATATTTTTACCTGCTTGTATAATTTCTTATTCCGTAACTATTCCTATTTTATCAGAACAAATGGCTTTAAATCCTCTTTTGTCCCGGTAATATCCTTTACCTGGAAATGCAGCACGTAACGGCCATTTTTCGCCATTCTGCCATGCCCGGTCATGCCGTCCCATGTAACCGTATTGAGGCCTCTCGGTTGAGCTTCTCCCGGAAGCAGAGTTTTCACCAGATCGCCAATCATGTTGTAAATGCGGATGGTTACTTCCGGATTTGGGGTTTGATCCGATGATACTTCATATTCAATCTCCACTGGTGCGTTGAGAGGCGAGAACGGATTTGGCGTAATATGAATATTCTTCACCGCCAGCGGTTCGGCTTGTTCCAAAATTCCGTATCTACCCAATTCGGCAATCATGATCTTTAATTGGGAATTGCCTGCCGGCGTGGCGGGAATCGCCTTCCATTCAAGCCATTTGCTGTCCCATTTCCCTGCAGTTACATTTTCCGCAGTTGTTTCCGCAGGGATCGGCAGCAGCAGTTCGGCCGGTTTCAACAAGTGAAAATTTTCCGGCATGAATTGATAAATATCGCCTACGACTTTGAACGAACGCGTGTTCCGTCTGATTTCGGCAAAATTGGGTTTCTTTAACTGAATCGTGATATTTTGCGACACCGAGCTATCCTGCAGAATTAGTTGAATGCCTTGCTGATTGGAAATATGCAATAAGCCGGCGCCCGGGCCCACCATCTGATAGACCGAAATTGCTTTTTTGCCGGTAATTCCGGAATACCGGTCGGTCAATTTTAACTCCAGCGTACCGATGAAATCATTTTTAGGATCCAGTAAACCATCCTGACTGAGACTGTCCACAGCCTGCACAAGGTTTATTTCCCATTCCGGCTCGATGCTGGCTTCTTTCATATTGGCTGTCTTTGCCGAAAATGTGTAGCGTTGTTTCTCCGTATTGCTCAAATTATCCAGACCGATAATTTTAATCGATGCCGCCTTAGCCTCGCGCATGGAAAAGTTTACATTAGTCACATCGCCACCCTGCCACAAGCTTACATACTGCTCCACCGGATCACTCAAAAAACCGATTTTCTGCGCCGTCACTTTGTAGCTGTAACTGGGTAAATGCAGAAATTGAAATTTCCCCGCGGCATCTGTGGAATCTTTTGCTGAAAAAATGGAAGAACTCACGGAAATGATCATATTTACCATCGGCAGATTTTCTTCATTTACCACACTGCCGGAAATATTGCCGTAAAGCCGCTGCATTTGAAAATTAATTTCCGTGTCGCTGGATATTTGTGTGGTTGGCCGGTCGATTCCGGAATATCCACCCTTTCTCACTCTGATTTGATAGGGAAATAATCGGGGCAAATTTGTGATTTCATAAAATCCCTGCGCATTGGAATGGGCGCCGCCGTTATTTCCATGCTGGTCATCAACCACAACAGACACACCGGAAATGAGTATGGAAATTTCCGCATCGGTTATCACGCCAAAAAGTCTGCCGTTGTTTTTAAGCAGTGTCAATTGCACACTGCTTCCGGGCGCCACATTTTGCGGATCCGGACTTGTGTAACCGGTTTTTGCCACCCGGATTTCGTAATTCCCCTGCGGCAATCCTGTGATTTCAAAATAACCGTTCGCCTGACTAATGGCAGTAAAGACCAGCCGTGTAGAGATTTGCTGTACGGTAATTGAAGCTCCGGCAACAGGTCCGGCAGCAGCGGAAACCGTGCCGGTAATTTTACCTAAGTTTTTCTCCAACTCAACTTGCAGTGTAACAACAGCGCCGCCGTTCACCGCGATGTTTTCTTCAAAATATGGTTTGAACCCATTTTTCGTCACGGCAGCCTGATAAGTGCCGGGCAGAAGCACAGCCTGGCCGGCCGCATCCCAAAAATGAAAATTCCCATCGTTGTCCGAATTGGTCTGCGCGGAAAAGCCGGAATTCTCCTGCACAACAACCCGCGCGGCGCCAATCACCCGCCCGCTTCCCTTTACCTTTATTGTACCGGCAATATTGCCAAAATTGCGCTGCAGCTGCAAGTCGGACAGCGATTTTGTTTCACCGGCGAAGATCGATTCGGCTCCGGGCAAGGTTGCGGATTTATAGCCGGATTTGCTGCCGCTTATTGAGTATACTCCCGGCTGCACATCGAGCCGAAATTGGCCGTCCGGTTCTGAAACCGCCTCGTAGCGGTTACTGCCTTCCACAGCCAAAAGATGCACACCGGACAGTGATTCGCTATTTTGGTCTGCTACTCTTCCTGCGAACCGGCTCGGCAGGGCTTCGAGATCGAAATCGATGGATTTGGTTTGATTAGCCTGCAAGTCACCCGTGCTTTGCAACCGTGTTTTGTAACCCGGTTTGGTAACCACAAGGGAATAATTACCGGGCTCTACCACAAGTGAGTAAGAACCGTCGCCGGATGAATGCGAGCTTAGTTCTTTTTCCGCAATCTTCACTTCCGCATTTCGCAATGGCAACCGGGTCTGTGTATCGGTAACAATCCCGGAAACAGTGGTAATATTCGGCGCAAGATAAAAATTAATTCCGGAAATTGTCTGGCCGATACCTACCGGCACATTCTCTTTGTAAGCTGTGATAAAACCGTTTTTTGCAACGGAAAGATTCCAAGTGCCCGCTTCCAAATTCAATGAATAATACCCCGTCTCATCGCTTATGCTAACTACATCCGTAGAGTTAGATGCCCTAATTTGTGCACGAACGACTCCACCGCCGGAAGAAGTGATTCTTCCTTTTATGGCGCTGGCATTCGGCGTTAGAATGAAATCGACATTTTCGACTACCTGTCCCGGCGCCACGGTAACCGATTCCGGTGGACTGATTGTGTACCCGGATTTACCGGCTGAAATAACGTGACTGCCGTAATCGACGCCCAGTTCATAAGCGCCTGCTTCCGATGTGAAGGTTGTCAAATTGGCATTGCTGATCTGCACATCTTTCACCGGGGTGAATCCATCGAGGGTTGCCTTTCCTCTGATGACACTTTGCGCAGCAGCAAGTTGAATTTCTACGCCGGATTGAGTTTGTCCCGCAGCTAATGTGATTTGCAAATTCTGTTGAAATGTGTAGCCGGTTTTTTCGGCCAACAGGGTGTAGACCCCCGGCAACACATTCAAACTGAACTGCCCGTAAGCATCGCTGACAACCTGGTACGGCGTGCCTGCTGCCGGAAATGCTTTGATGGTTACATCCCGGAGAAAACGGAAGCCATCGCGAACCTGCCCCTGAATGATGGCAGCGTTGGGCGTCAGTGTGATCGGAGGTGAGACGGTAATATTGCTGCCACCGGAAACCGAAAGATTCCGCACGCCGGGGGAAACAAAACCACTTTTTTCCACATACAATTTCCAGGTGCCGTTTGGCACGATGAATTGGAAAAAACCGTTGGCGTCGGTCATTTTATCAAACTGAACATCTTTCCCGGAGAGAACAATTTTTACCCCCAATACTGCCTGATGTTCTGTGTTCAGCACGGTTCCGGAAATGATATTTTTATTTTTGTTTAATTTTAACAACGTTGCAAGCGATTTCACTTCTCCGGGTGCGACAGAAATCGAGATCGACGCGGAAGGTTCATATTCATCTTTTTCCGCCTGAACCTGATAGGTGCCGGGCAGCAAAGCGAGGGAAAAATTCCCCATCGCGTCCGTAACCGTAGATTTTGTGATTTCCGGATGCAGCGTGTGCCGGGCAGTCACTTCAGCATCACTCAGGGATTCGTCCAGATTGTCAACCACTTTCCCGGTGATCCGGCTCTTGCTTGGCGACAGGCGATACTGAAGTTGGTACGTCTGCCCGTTGGCAAAGGTTAACGTATCGATAATGGTATCGAATCCTTCCTTTTCCACCACAAACCGGTAAGCTCCGGGTGCTATTTTGTAGTTTTCCCGCAGACCGTGCAGGTCTGTGGATAACGGCAAACCATTATAGATACCATCCAGAGCAGAAAACGTGATACTTACTCTGGGCAGGCTCAGATCATCCGTGATGTCTCCGGCTGTGTTTTTATTGTCGTAAGTATGAATTGTCAGCGTAGCCGATGGAGCGGAGTATGTGAAATCCCGGGTTTCACTGTGTACTTCCATGCCGTCTGCGGCCACTGCCGCCACTTTCCAGCGGTAGTGGCCTTCGATCAGCATGTCTCCCGCCGGATAATCGTACGATTGGTCGGTTGTGGCAATGATATTTTCCCACAGCGCACGTGCCGTTTCAATACCGGATTCCTGTTCAATTTTGAACGGATAAAAATGATAGGCTGTTGCATTTTCCACCGGCTGCCATTTGAAGGTGATCACATCCGCCGTAAGGGTTGCACCATTATCCGGACTGATTAAAGCCGGAGCGGACAAATCCGGCGGTGGCAGATCAACGGTGAACATGGAAATCCCGGATTGTACCGGAGATGTTAGTTCCGGCGCATTGCCGTAACAATTGAGCACAACCCACCAGTAACTGCTGCCCGGAGTTAACGGCGCCGGTACACTGGTGAACGTCCCGCTAGGATCCTCGATGCCATAAGGAACACTGGTTTCCGAGGTAAGCACAGCCCAAATAGGATTAGCGCCTTCAACAGATATCTCTCCGGTAACCGGGTCCTCGCTAATTCGGATTTCCTGATCCGAGCAGATCACCATATAATACGGCACACCCGGCACACCGGCCCAGGAAAAGGATGGCGAGAGAAACTGAATATTGCCCAACGGCGCCAACATCCGGGGCGCTTTGGGGCTCTCGATGACGACAACGAACGGGTCGCTGGAGATCGTTCCGTCGCTGATGCGGCAGTAGTATTTGCCCAATCCCATGCCGGCCAATTCCGGTGTAAATGTCACATGATTATTTCCCGATTCCGGAATGGAACCGGTATAAACGCCGGGGGTTAACCCGAATTCAAAATTGGCGTCGATGGGCGTAGGTTCGAACCATTGGATGGTCAGCGATTGATCGTGCGGGAAAAAATTTACTACGGAAGTGAGCACCATCGGTTTGTTTGAAAACGGCAATACCTCCACCATCCATTCCTGTTCATCGTAAAACTCCCCATCCGAAACCCGGACACTTAAATAAGTGACACCGGTGAAACCGACTTCCGGGACAAAATTGAATGATGCCTGCTCGGCACCGGGAACGGTCGTCCCATCCCGGTACCAGGAAAAAGTGAGCGACTGATTGTCGCTATCCACGGCTTGCACAGAAAAGTTAGTTTGTATGCCGGCATAGATTGCTGTATCTGCCGCCGGGGAAAACGCAGAAATAACCGGCGGATTATCTGCCGGCGGACTGACGCTGACAATACTCACTTCCTGCTGTGAATTTTCTGCGATGTTCACATTTACATAGTAAATATCCAGCGTATCTGCGGTTATAATTTGGGCAACTGTGCCGCCCTGCACCTGATATCCCGCCGGATCATGCCTGACAAAAAACTTAATCAGACCATGCTCGAAAGAGATTGAATTGTCATTGCGAATCTTCGCCCGCACTTGCCGGTTGGTGCCGTCATTTGCCGGAGAATAGATGCAGGAGAGACTGCCGGCAGAGAGCACCGGATATTCCTGAATCTGATCATTGGCAATTTTTACCAGACGGTATTCTTTGTTATTGTTCATGGTGAAAGAAGTGTTCAAATTTAAAGCCGGATGGTTGCCAATTGTATTTTCACCATTGATATGTGTATGCCCGTACAGAATCAGATCGATGAAATAGGCATCCACAAAATCGGCATCGATTTGCCGGGACTCATCGTAATGGTAAAAAAGAATGCGTAACGGATCGTTTCTATCGATCGATGCCTGCAGATCGTTTTGCAGCCACAGCATCTGTTCCGCAGTGAAAGTAACCGTGGGGATATCATACATTTCCATTCCGGCAAAATGATGGCTGCCATATTGAAAACTGTAGTCCATCACCGGATTAAAATATTTGTGCCAGTTAGTATGACCATCGTACCACAGATCGTGATTGCCGCCGGCCATATAAACCGGTTGCTGCAATTTTGCCAGTAAGTCCTGAGCAATCCGGTACTGGTCTTCCTGCCGGCCGTTGTCGACCACATCTCCCGTTTGCAGAATAAATTCCGGATTAATTAACTCCAATTCCTTATTTACCTGTAAAAATTCCGGGATCGTATTGGCGTCATCATAATAACCGATCCAGGAAACGGATGGCAGATGCAAATCCGGAAGATGGACAAAGTAATAACTGTGCTTAAAATTCTG
This sequence comes from uncultured Deferribacteres bacterium, assembly GCA_913009825.1. GTDB lineage: Bacteria > Zhuqueibacterota > JdFR-76 > JdFR-76 > DREG01 > DREG01. Next base: position 15,894 of record CAJVYQ010000028.1, on the reverse strand, counting down.
CACAACTTTTACCGCGTGAATCATCTGATCGGACACCCCGCCGGCAGTCACTTCAAGGTGATACAGTTCGAAAGGAGTATTCTCAGGAATGGTTGTCGTCAATTTCCACAATTGCAAGGCCGAATCATAAACAGGTTTCACGGTTAATTTGACTTCATTATACAGTGTGAATATCCGTGCCTGCCAATTGGATGCGGTTGCAGATGCATTGCATGTTATCACCAATGGATCCCCGGCCCGTAAAATGGCCGGTTGTGTGGTTAACGGATACCGGATGACTGAAATGGGATCCGCCCCTTTTGCCAAATTAATCAGCAGCAGAAAATTGACAAAAAGCACCGGGAAAAAGATGCGATATCTTCTCATTTTTGTCCTGAAATTTTAAATAAAAATTGGATTACCTTTCCCAACAAAACAGATGAAAGAATCTGTTCATAATATCGGCAAAAGGTAAACAATGCTTAAATAATTTGCAAATGAAAAAACTGTAACATTTGAGCTGCGACGGAAAACAGGGTATCAATTGGATGAACTTAATGGATTGGTTTCATAAAATTCATCTCAGGTTCTTTCGTAAAAACAATTGATTTTTAGCCATTCTTTTTATAAAATGTAAATATTGATTACATTTTAGTTTTTTAAAAACAGACGGTCTGTTATCAACATATATGACTCTGTTGATTTAGTAAATTTCCAAAGTTTTTCACCGGATTATTATCAACATATTGTAGGATTTGAAAATTAATACTACAATTTTCTGACCCGATTATAAACTTTGGAAGTTTTTTGGGAGTAAATCAACAAACACATATATATCTACCAAAACATGTCATTTCCTGCCCGGGCAGGCCTGCCTGTTGCAGAAAAGCCGATAAAAGCATTCGGGAAAGACAGGTTGCTTGATAATTGCTATTTTTCAAAAAAACTAAAGTGTCACAAATATACAAAGCTTCCGGGCAGCAGATTTCTTTTTTAAGTTACCGGCCGGAGTGTCATGGTGGAGTTCATTCAATAGTAGAAATTTGCAAGTCCCGGTAAGGACTAAAATGTTACGATTTTTTTAATTGCCCGGTTATTTCCGCTCTTTGCGGTTCCCGGCTCTGTAAGTGGACAGAGCGCCAAAGTAATCCGTAAGCAGAACCAATATAAATTAACTTACAGTCTCTTTCCCATTCTCATGTGCAATTAGGAAAGACCAATCAATGAGAGGCCGATTATGAATTGTATTTCTCTTATTATATCTTGTGCTCTTTTAATGTCACTCCCTGATGGTTTACCCTTTGAAAAGAAAGGAGATTATAAAATGGAATTAACCAGTTCAGCATTTTCGGCAGGGGAAATGATTCCGAAAAAATACACCTGCGACGATGTAGATATATCGCCGCCGTTAAAATGGCAAAAAGCACCGGCAGGCACAGTCAGTTTTGCCCTCATTGCCGATGACCCGGACGCGCCGATGGGAACCTGGGTACATTGGGTACTTTTTAATATTCCCGCCGGCACTACAGAGTTGCCCGAGGCTTTCCCGGCAAAAGAAAAATTTGCCGACGGCGCTATTCACGGTAAAAACGATTTCGGCAAATTTGGTTACGGCGGACCCTGTCCTCCGGGCGGCACGCATCGCTATTTTTTCAAACTTTATGCCCTTAAAATCAAATTGGATTTGAAACCCGGCGCCGCCGAAAAAAATGTAATGTCCGCAATGCAAAACAACATTTTGTCCGAATGCCGGTTGATGGGCAAATACAAAAGACAGCGGTAGCGGACGAACAACCTTGCAGACACCGGAGTGAAGATCGTTTGGAATTTGAAATGCGCTTTTTATCGGCAACCGGTTACAGCGAGGGAACAGGTTGCCGGTTTATCCGCTGCGGCGTACGGCCGCGGTTCAGCAAAAATCAGGGTCTATTCATATTTCAATTCCGATCCCATAACGCTGTGCGGAATTAAGAAAACCGCCAACGTTACCAGGGAAGCACCCAGCATCAGGATGTTTGCTTTCCGCCCGCCTCTTGTGGCCCAGAGAGCGACAACCCACCCTAAAAATGCAATCAAAGTTTTGTTGTCGGTCAGGTCCCAGCCAAACGGCACTCCGGTCCATAAAGCGCCGAAAGCATATTTCTGCACGATTGGCCCTAAGATCATTCCTCCGATGGTGAGAACACCCAGTGTCCACCAGGCCAATTTTCTGGGGTTGCTGTTCTTATCCAGCGCTTCGATGCCTGTCCGGGTGGCCAGCAACAGGGCCAGAAACATAAAAAAAATGTGCGGTACTAAAATAAAAGCGGGAACGGCGCCTTTGAAACGTGTAACCACACTGACGGCTTCCGGCAATTTGTGTTGACGACCGTTTTTTTGCAGAATTAAATAATATTCCACTTTCCCGGCAGGAGGTTGATGCGGCAGGCTCCCAACCAATTGATTCCCCTTTCTTACCATAGGGGATTTTGTCCATTCCGCACGAGTCGGATAATGGCGGTAAACCAGTAGTGCATGCATGGAAGTATCCGGCACATCAACAATCACCGGTTGATCTCCTTCCCCGCCCTGGGAACGAGCCAACTTATAGTGTACCGTCACATTTTCAAATTCCACTTCACCACGCACCGGATGAGTTGGCCCGGTAATCCTTTGGTATTCGGCGAGGCCAAGCGTGATGAGTACGGCTAAAACCCAGCGAAAAGTATTTGACTTTAATAAAGACATAAGCACCCTTTCTCTTTATTATTAATAATGGTTTTCAATTTAAAAGATTCAAAATTAAAATGCAAATAGTAATTTTGATTAAGATTGAATACATAGAGGCTGAACGAAAAGTATCTAAATTGTATATCAAACATCTTGTTCGAATTATGATCTTATTGAAAAGCAGGAAACTAAACAGTTTATAAAACAAGCAAGATGCATGTTTTCCACTTTTCGTTCAGGCACTACATAGCAGTTCGCTCTGTATATTTATTTCCCACAAACCGGCAATGGTTGTACAGACAGGGTTTGACAAGAAACCCTGCCAAAAATTTGTGCTTGCATTCACAGGCGAAAAATTGTATATTTTACCCGTTAAAATTTACCCGGTGGTGTAATGGCAACACAGAGGGTTTTGGTCCCTCCGTTGGAGGTTCGAGTCCTCCCCGGGTAGCAAAAAATCAGGCAAAGTTTTTTTACTTCGCTTTTTTATCCAAAGGGATCCACTGCGCCACCGGCTAAATTCTCCCGGAAATTCACCACCGCAATCGAAATCTTCACAATCCGGCAATTATTCTGCAATTATGACAGAGATAATCACAAATTATAAAAATTGAGTTGCAATTTCCAACTCACTACCTTATTTTTAGGTAGCTTTTTTCACAACAAAAAGTTCTGTTCGATCCGTTAAAGATGCAACCAAAGCAATGAAATTTTCTTGCTTGTTTTTGCAATTCTCCGGGATAGTCGATTTTTTTACGGACTTCCCGAACAGAGCGTATCCACAACCTTTGCCAAAATGATGAGGTTTTCATGAAAGTGCTCGTAATCGGAAGCGGCGGCAGGGAACACGCCCTAATTTGGAAAATCAGTCAAAGTTCACATGTAGATACCATCTTTTGCGCGCCCGGCAATGCAGGTGTTCAGAATCTTGCCGAATGTATCGATATACCTGGTACGGACATTGGCCGGCTTTTAAATTTTGCCCAAAAGAACAACGTTGATTTAACCGTTGTCGGCCCGGAAATTCCGTTGTGGTACGGCATCGTGGATCAATTTGAAAAAGAGGGCTTGAAAATTTTCGGACCCTCTGCAGAAGCAACGAAATTGGAAGGCAGTAAAGCATTTTCCAAAAATTTTATGAAAAGAAAGGAAATTCCAACCGCAAATTTTGAAATTTTTAAAAATTTACAAAACGCCAAAACATATATTTACAATCAAAAAACGCCTCTTGTAGTAAAAGCGGACGGCTTGGCTGCCGGAAAAGGAGCAGTGGTTTGCCACAGCCACAAAGAAGCGCAAATTGCTCTGGAAGAGATGATGATCAAACGGATTTTTGGCGAAGCGGGAAAACAGGTGATTATCGAAGAATGTCTGGTGGGGCAGGAAGTTTCCGTTCTGGCTTTTTCGGATGGAGATCATGTTGTGCCTCTCATCCCGGCGCAGGATCACAAGGCGGTTTACGATGACGATTTAGGCCCCAATACCGGCGGAATGGGCTCCTACGCCCCTGTGCCGTTTGTGGATCAACCCATGCAAGACCGGATTTACGAAGAAATATTAGCACCCACTGTCAAAGGGTTAAAAGAAGACGGTATTAAATACAAAGGAATCCTTTACGCAGGTTTGATGATTTCTGCCGATGGACCAAAGGTGATTGAGTTCAATGCCCGCTTCGGCGACCCGGAAACGCAATCCATTCTGCCGCTTCTGGATTTTGACCTGTTTAATATTTTAATGGCAGTAGCAGACGAATCTCTGGCAGCTCAGCCCCTGCGAATCAAAAATAAATTCAGCACTTGTGTGGTGATGGCTTCGGGAGGATATCCGGGCCATTATGAAAAGAGCAAAGTGATTGAAGGATTGGATACGGATTTTGGCGATGATGTGGTTATCTTTCACGCAGGGACGAAACTAAAAGACGGCCAAATTGTCACCAACGGCGGCCGTGTGTTAGGAATCACGGCTTGCGGCGATGATCTGAAGCAATCGATAGACAGCGCGTACAAAGCGGTGAAACAGATTCATTTCGAAGGAGCATTTTATCGTAAAGACATCGGACGTAAAGGACTAAAATAATCATGGATTGATAACTGGAGAGAATTATGAAAGTATTGGTGACAGGCGGCGCCGGTTTTATCGGATCGAATTTGGCAGATGCGTTGATTCAAAAAGGACACGATGTGGTTGTTGTGGACAATCTCTACATGGGACAAACGAAAAATCTACATCCCAGGGTAAAATTCTACCTTATGGACATTCGTTCTCCGGAACTGGCCAAAGTTTTCGATTTGGAAAACATCGATGTGGTTTACCACGAGGCCGCACAGATGGACGTGCGCAAATCGGTGGAAGACCCCATGTTCGATGCGGACGTAAATGTCTCCGGCACGTTGAATTTGCTGCAAAATTCCGTGAAGTACAAAATAAAACGGTTCATTTTTGCTTCAACGGGCGGCGCCATTTATGGCGAACAGGATTATTTCCCGGCCGACGAGGAACACCCGACCCGCCCCTGTTCCCCATACGGCATCACAAAATTAACCGTAGAAAAATATCTTTTTTACTACAATTTGGTTTTTGATTTGAATTACACTATTCTGCGCTACGCCAACGTTTACGGCCCGCGGCAAAACCCCCATGGTGAAGCGGGCGTTGTCGCTATTTTCATCAAAAGGATGATGAACAACAAACCAGCGGTGATCAACGGAGATGGCAGGCAGACCCGGGATTTTGTTTACGTAGGCGATGTTGTGCAAGCTAATCTGCTGGCGCTGGAAAAAGGTTTAAACGACATCTTTAATGTGGGCACCGGTATCGAATCGGATGTCAACCAAATTTTCCGGGAAGTGAATCGGTTGGTCGGAAAAGACATTGCGGAAAATCACGGCCCGGCTAAAGAAGGCGAACAGATGCGCAGCGTTATTTCCTACGCTAAAACAAAAGCACAACTAGGTTGGGAACCGCAGGTGGATCTGGCGGATGGACTGGCAAAAACCGTGACGTACTTCAAAAACATAAAAGGATAATTAGTCGATTCTCCGCAGATATTTCCCGGTATAAAATTGGAATATACCGGCAAAACCGGTAGATTCAGAACAATATGCAGGAGTGTTTTTCCTAAATTATCAATAGAGTCTTACAATGACGGAAAAGGAATTTCTAAATAGAATAGCCGGCAACAACACCGATATCCTGCAGCAGTTTATTGATTTGTTGCGGAAGATGGAAGTTCCGTATTGCGTGATCGGTGGATTAGCGGTCAATGCTTATGTTGAACCGGTTGTCAGTCTTGACATTGATATCGTAATTGCCGTTCATTCAGTAAAAAAATTGAATGAAAGAATTGAAACATTTGCAACTTTGAAAAAATTCACTCACAGCATCAATATTGTATTTCCGGGATCGGATTTGAGAATTCAGATTCAAACCGATTCCCGCTATCAGTCTTTTATCGACAGAGCGGCAATAAAAAATGTTTTAGGGTATCAAATGAATGTTGCCGCTGTAGAAGATGTATTAAAGGGGAAAATATGGGCTTATTCGGACACGCAAAGAAGAAACAGCAAAAGGCAAAAAGATTTGGCCGATATCTTCAGAATTGTGGAAGCGTATTCGGATTTAATTACATCATTGCCGGATTCAATTAAGCAAATGTTCACTTAAGCTGAACAATTGAAGACGAGATTGCCAATTCAAACTGGTGATTTTTTTACCGGAAGAAATGGAAAAGTTCCGAACGACGGACAAAATACCCGGTCACAGGAATTGCTTTCAGCGATAAACACCTTTCCTGGAAGTAAGCTAAAAAATCCCCCTTAAAGGTGGGTGTAAAACTATTAACCGGGTAAAACACGGCTCGCAAATTATTTTGCTGTCCTTCATCCTGTAACCGGTCGCCAGACAGAACATACAAAACAACCAGAAAAGACACTCAGTATGAATCAGAAACCAGCATTGAACCGCTCTCAAGATAACATGGAAATTTTAGGCAGTTCCCGCGTCATTCGGCAAATCCGGGAGACCATTCATCAGGTGGCGCCTACCAATATTCCGGTTCTCATCGAAGGAGAAAGCGGCACCGGCAAGGAGTTGGTTGCCAGAGCGCTTCACCGGCACAGCCGGCGCAAAGATAAAACTATGTTCACGGTTAATTGCGGCGCCATCCCGGAAGGAATTTTGGAGAGTGAACTGTTTGGGCATCAAAAAGGCGCTTTCACCGGTGCAGTTGAGGCCAGGAAAGGTTATTTTGAAATGGCCCGCGGCAGCACGTTGTTCCTGGACGAAATTGGCGAAATGCCGCTCTCCACGCAGGTTAAAGTCCTGCGCGTACTGGAAGAGAAGGAGTTCATGCGCGTCGGCGGCAACACCAATTACAAAGCGGATGTCCGGATAGTGGCTGCCACCAATAAAAATCTGGATAAAGAAGTCCGGGCAGGCAATTTTCGCCAGGACCTTTATTTTCGCCTGAACGCTGTGAAAATTACGGTCCCACCTTTAAGGGACAGGGTTGAAGACATCCCAATTTTGGTTGAAAAATTCCAAAGTGAATTTACCCGGGAGAACCGCATCGATTTTGCCGGTTTCACCGCCGATGCCATCGAACTGCTGCATTCTCAACTGTGGCCCGGTAATGTGCGTGAATTACGTAATCTGGTACAAAGTGTGATTGTTCTGGAAAGAGGCCAAAAAATCGATGCTCAGATTCTAAGCCGGCACCTAAAACCGGAAGAAACCACCGAATCAAGGTTTCCGGTACCAACCAACAAATCGGTCGATCAGGCAGAACGGGAACTGATCTACCGGGTGTTACTGGAATTAAAATCAGACGTGGATCAGATGAAACAGCTTCTGTTTTCCCAATTCATGCAACCCAAATCGTTGCAGGAATGGCGGCCGGTGAACCCAGAACACACGATTCAACAAGCGGAAGAGGTTAAACCGGAAGAAGAAATAAAAACCATGCAAGAGGCGGGAAAAGAGTTGATTGTGAAAACCCTGAAAAAAACAAATTGGAGCAAACGGAAAACTGCCAAACTGTTAAACATCAGCGAACGAACATTGTACAGGAAAATAAATGAATACAATCTACAGGAAAATTAGTTTCTTCTTCCTTGCGGCGGTTCTGATTGGGTGCGGTCCCTATTCATTTAAAGGAAGCAGCATACCGCCGCATATCAAAACCATCGCCGTACCGCTATTTGAAGATCGATCTTCGGAATTTCAAATCAAAGAAAAACTGACGGATGCAGTAATCAATGAGATAACCCGCGACAATTCGTTAAAAATCGCCGGTGAAAATCAGGCGGATGCCATTGTAGTTGGTAAAATAATTTCTGTTTCGGATCAGGCATACAATTACAACCAGAACGAGAAGGTCAATTCCTACCGGGTTTATATCACAGTGGAAGTGGAAGTGAAAGATGTAAAAAATGTCAAACCGCTGTGGAAAGAGAGGTGGCAGCAATGGGGTGAATACGTGCTGGACCCGACGACAGACGCCCGCCGGGAAGGAATTGATAACGCATTGAAAAAGATTGCCGAAGATGTTTTAAACAAAACCGTTTCGGGTTGGTAAATTCCTGTTGCGATGGCTGATGAAATTGTTTACATTATTAATAATTCTGGATTTATCGTAAATTTATCATTATATTTGAAAAAATTTTGACTATTCAGGTATGCTCCGTTAATTAGCTGTAATCACGCTTCAACTCCGCCCGGCATAGCTTTCAAAGCCGGCCTGAGCGGAGTTAAAGGCTTATCTCAAATCAGAAAACCGGCATACCTGAATAGTTACAAGAATTTTTTTACTGAAAGATACCGGCCGGTATCTTCACAGAACATTTTACAAAACCGGGAGGTTTTATGAAAACGATCGCAGGGGAAATAGACAGATTAAAACAACACATGTCTATCAATCCCCGAAGTATGCAATTTGCTCGGTTAGCGGAATATCTTATCCGGGTGAACCGGGTTCCGGAAGCAATTAAAGTTTGCAACCGGGGACTGGAACATCAATCCAATTATGCAAATGCTCACTTTGTTCTCGGACAGTGTTTTTTTATAAACCGTGATTTCGATTCCGCAGAAAGCGAATTCAACAAAACCTTGTTGCACGATCCGCAACATCTGTGCGCCCATTATTTTCAAGTAAATATCATGAAAGAGCGAGGCTGGAACAATGCATATTCTCTTTGGCTGAAGAGGATTCTGGCTATCGATCCGTTAGATCGATTAGCGCACTCCATGTTAGAAGAGGCTTCCGAAGAAGTATTCGATGAACCGCTTGCAGTGGATACGGAAACAGCCGGTGATTCAACCGTCGTGTTCGAAGAAGAGATCATGGAAGAAGAGACCATTCCGGAATTTGACGAAATCATCAGCGAAAAAACAGTTGGGGAAAGTTCTTTGGCAGAAGAGGAAACATCTTTTACCGAAACGGAGGTCGCTGAGGAAGAGAATCCCGAAGAAACAGAAGGAACCGAAACAAAAGCGGACGATAAGCAATACGAATTTATCCTCGATGATATTTTTCAGGACGAAGTGGCGCCCGGCGCTGAGGAAACAGATGGAACAGATGGAACAACCATGGAAGATATGGAATCTTACGAACAGCCGGAACCCATCGTTGAAGAAGCCGGGGACGCAACCGAAGAGATCGTTGGGGAAAAGGTGGAAGATGAAGAGGAAATTGTGTCCCAAATCCGTGACCGGGTGGAACAGTTCGAAGAAGAGAGTGAAGCGGAAATAGCTACTACGCCGGAGGATGAAGGCGCAGAAGCGGTTACGGAAATCGAATCATTACAGGATATTTTTGCCGGCGAGACAAAAGAGGAACAAACGGAACCGGGGACCGAAGCAGAGGGAAATATCATCACGGAGAATGGACCGGAAATTAAAAAAAGAGAAAAAGCGGTTCGGGAGGTATTCGGTGACGAGGAATCAACCGAACCGCCCGTTACGGCAGAAACGGAAGCTGAAAAAAGCATTTTAGAAGTGGAAAATGAAGCAAGGGCAGAGGCTGAACCGCTGCGGGAACAGCCGACAGAAGAATCTCCGGCACCGCCGGAAGAAAAAAGCACCGAAGAGAAGCCCTCCGGGCATGCAAAGGAGCCAATTGTGACTTCCACATTGGGAGAAATTTACGCAGCTCAGGGTCATTTTGCCAAAGCCGTCGGCGTCTACGAAGTTCTGTTGAAAAAAAATCCCGGCAATGAATTTTATAAAGAAAAAATTGAAAGTTTAAAACGAAAACAGGAAGAAGCGGAACGGCCGGATTTTGAAGAATAAACATGATTCTGTCCACGGTAATTGTAACTTACAATCATGAAAACGACATCAAAACCTGCCTGACTTCATTAGGGGATCACCTGTCCATACGTCCCGCAGAAATTATCGTGGTGGACAATCATTCACAAGATAGAACCATTGCTGCCGTGGAAGATAAACGGTTCAGACTAAAAGCAAAATCTTTGCAGTTGCGCATTCTGCGCAACAGTACAAATACGGGATTTACACACGCATCCAATCAGGGTTTGCGGATGGCCGGGGGAAAATTTGTTTTGTTGCTCAATCCGGACACACAAATCACGCCGCAGAGCATCGAAAAGATGATTCATTTCCTGAGCAACAATCCAAATGCCGGCGCCGTGGCACCCCAATTACATTATCCGGACGGCAGCATTCAACCGTCCTGCCGCAGATTTCCCCAATACAGATATCTGCTTTCCGAGGCATTCGGGCTCAACCGGTTGTTTCCCAAAACTAAACTCTTCAACGGTTGGAGGATGGGAGATTTTGATCACACAGCCACCCGGGAAGTGGACCAGCCGCAAGGCGCCTGCCTGTTGTTGACAAAATCCATCGGAGAACAGATAGGCTGGTTAGACGAGCGATTCGTTATGTTCTTCAGCGATGTGGATTTTTGCCGCCGGATAAAGCAGATAGGAAAAAAAATCTATTTTTACTCAAAATCAACCGTTGTTCACCGTAAAGGCAGTTCCATTTACAATCGCCGCACCAAAATGATACGGCAATCGCATCAGGATTTCATCCGTTATTTTTTAAAATGGTACCGCTCACCGACAGGGTGGCTTTGCACTTTTTTTGGCATTCCGTTTCTGATTATTCTTGGCAGCGTACGCTGGAGTTATTTTAGAGTGAAAGAAAGAATGGTCTGAATTCAAAAAGTCAATATTTTTTGAGCCGCTGTTTCCGCCCCGTTTACCGGCCTCTCCGGCCAGGTCATTTTTTCGCCAATAAGCTTTGCTAAAGCCAACTGCCAATCACCGGCGATAAAATCCAGGTAATCCAGCAACCTGCCCATATTCAATTTTTCGATCCCAGCCGCAAGAACATCGTACTCTCTGAAATTTTTTCGCCCCGTGTACAACAACGGAGTGCGATTTGCCAGACATTCGGAAACAATGCCGTAACCCGGTTTTGACACCACCAGATCGCCGGCGGCAATCAGATTGGGGAAGGGCAGAAAATCCGCTGCTACGGAGACAAAATTGTCTGCCCGGGGCACCGGTGAAAAAAACAGGAAACGAAATCCGGATAGTTTCGCTAACTTGTCCAACCGCACCGGCGCCAAATCCTCCCGGCGCAGCGCGACAAGAATCAATTTTTCTTTTTCTTCAACCCGTAGTTTTTCTCTGACATCTGCTGAACTTAACCAGGCTTTCCGGGCGATGAAAGGGATGTCTATTCTATTTCCGAAAGCGCGCAGGTCGCCATGCATGGGAAGGCGCAGCAAAATCCCCGCTTTCCCGTAAGCCTCTTTTATCCTGGCGGGAACCCAGGCGTACTCCGCATATTTTTCGGCATAAGGTTCGTAAATCCAATCCCAACTGAAATTAGCGATGGCAACGGAAGGAAGATCGCAGGCATCGGCTGCTAGAAACGCCAATGGCGGAATATCTCCTATAATGCAGTCGATTTTATTTTTTTGAATGTAGCTTTTTTCTACAGCAATCCGCAGGGAGAATGATGCATAAAAGTTTGCAAACCGGCTCAGCGTAGTGTGTTGATCGACGTCAAAACTATTTTTTTGAACCGCGCCGACATCGCACGATTTCGGTATAAAATGAAATTCATTTTTCAAATTGAGCGAAAAAAGCCACTGCGGTGCATCGCTCTGAATGTGAATCTCAACCCGGGGATTTTGCTGCCGGATATTTTTGATCACTTCGATAGAACGGGTGGCGTGTCCGTAACCGTGGCCGCTGATATAGAAAAGAATCCGCTTCATCGCAACCGTTTCTTCACCTCGTTTACGATGGTGCCGTCGGCAAGATAGCGGTACAAATTTTTGCCCGGACAATCGGTAGTTTTAGCATAATCTTTGTGCCCTCTAATTTCTGCCGGATCCAACCGGTATTTCCGGCACAGGGCAACGGACAAATCGATAATCGCCTGCAATTGCCGGGGAGAAACCTGCTGCACCTCATAATTGCCAAGCAGGACAATCAACGCATGGCCGGTGGGATCGTATTCCGTATTGGTGTCGCCGGCATACTGTAGCGGTCTGCCCTGCCATATTTTACCGGCTAAATCGATGATAAAATGGTAAGGGATATCCGGCCAGGGTCGTTCTCTCCTGCTCCAGACCTGTAGATTACGCAGGTATTGGGATGTAGGTTTTTCGCCGTTAAAAATGACCCCGCCATGGTGCAGCGTAATTTTTTTAATTTGATGCGCTCTGTATCCGGAATGAATCGGCAGGGAATGCCAGTTTTCACGACTGTATATTTTAACCCCACCTATTTCTATAGATGGCATGTCTCTCGTCGCGGCACAACCAAGCAACAAAGCGCTTAAGCTAATCAAAAACGGCAGATAAAATTTCAAACTTATTTCCTGTGAATTGTGAAGAATCAATTTCTAATTGCCAGTGAAAATAATTTTTCGCCTCTTTAATCTGGGCTATTTACAAGTCCGCCCTGCGATAAATCACAGGGCTAATATCTGCAAGCGCCATAAATGACGCTCACTACTATAGGGCGATTTAGCGTTCTTTCGTAACCAATCACGGGTAGCCACTAAAGGCTGAGAAAAAATTCATCTATCAATTTTAAATTTTGTTTCTGTAATTAATCCATAATTCAGCACAGGGCTAATAATAAAATGTACTCGCCGTAAGCCTACACTTTCCCTGTCCTCTGAGCATCATTTATGATGTTTGCTAATCTTAGCCTGATGATTCACCATCAGGCGGGCGTTGTAAATCGATTGAACACAAAAAACTATCCTTATGTCAACAACATCTGGACATAGTAGGACATAAGAAGTCTATTGTGCTTACACCTGTGATCGGGGTTATCCACTACACCTGCATTATTCACAAACCATTGCCATAAAGACACTAAGGCACGAAAAATATTATATTTAAAGTAAAAACCTAATATTAACTCAGTTTATTTTGTGTATTTTTCTATTTACGTATAATTTTACATAACACTTTATTTTTTCAACCTTTGTGTCTTTGTGCCTTCGTGGCGAATGAATTTTTCAGGTACACAGCATAAATCTCCTCCCGAAATGAAACATTCCGGGAGGGCATTTTCACGGATCATTCTTCACTCATAAATGGATATTTGAAATCTTTGGGCGGCATAAAATTTTCTTTGATTGACCGGGTGGAAATCCAACGGATCAGATTAAGAAAAGAACCGGCTTTATCGTTGGTACCGGAAGCGCGGGAACCGCCAAATGGCTGCTGGCCTACCACTGCGCCGGTGGGTTTGTCATTGATATAAAAATTCCCGGCGGCATTGCGCAAAATATTGTCTGCCAGAACAACCGCCTGCCTGTCTTTAGCAAAAATGGCTCCGGTTAAAGCATAAGGAGAGGTTTCATCACATAGATGCAGGGTGGCCTCATATTTATTGTCATCATAAACATAAACCGTCATCACCGGGCCAAAAATTTCTTCTTCTATGGTTTTAAAATGAGGATCGGTAGTAAGAATAATTGTCGGTTCGATGAAATAGCCTTTGCTGTCGTCATAGCCGCCGCCGGTAATAATCTCCGCGTCTCCGGCTTTTTTAGCGTATTCAATATATTCGGTAATGGTTGTAAATGCGGCACGGTCGATCACTGCATTCATAAAATTGGTGAAATCCGTCACATCGCCCATTTTAATTTCACCGACCATTTTTAAAACGGTCTCTTTCAGATTCGGCCAGACACTTTGCGGCACATACATGCGCGAAGCCGCGGAACATTTCTGACCCTGGTATTCAAAAGCGCCGCGCACGGTTGCAGCAGTAACTTCCTCCACATCTGCGCTATTGTGCACAAAAATAAAATCTTTACCGCCGGTTTCGCCCACAATGCGCGGATAAGTTTTGTAGTGGGAAATATTACTGCCAATCACACGCCACATGGTTTGGAAAGTAGCCGTACTGCCGGTAAAATGTATGCCGGCCAGATTCGGATTGTTCATAGCCGGATTACCGATAGAAGCACCGGAACCCGGAACCATGTTGATGACGCCGTCAGGCAAGCCCGCTTCTTTGAGCAATTGCATGGCGTAGTAAGCAGGATAAACGGCCGATGATGCCGGTTTCCAGAGAACCACATTGCCCATCAAAGCAGGTGATGTGGGCAGGTTCATGGCGATGGAAGTAAAATTGAAGGGAGTTACCGCAAAGACGAACCCTTCCAACGGCCGGTATTCCAAACGATCCCAGATCGTCTTGGCGGATCCCGGCTGATTTTTGTATAGTTCCTGCATATAATGAACATTGAATCTGAAAAAATCGATGATCTCACAAGCAGAATCGATTTCCGCCTGAAAGACATTTTTACTCTGACTCAGCATGGTCGCCGCATTCAAAATCCGGCGATAGGGACCTGCCAGCAAATCAGCCGCTTTTAAAAAGATCGCCGCACGTTCTTCCCACGGCATCTCTGCCCAGGTTTTTCGAACTTCAAGTGCGGCATCGACAGCCATCTTTACATACTTCTCGTCCCCTCTGTGATATGTACCCAGCAAGTGCTGATGATCATGGGGACAGCAGCATTCACCAGGATTGCCCGATTTTACTTCCTCTCCGCCAATATACATGGGAATTTCAATTTCTTTGGTAAGCATCTCATTTAATTGTGCTTTTACCTCAGCCTTTTCCGAACTGCCGGGCAGATAGGGTAAAATCGTTTCATTGTAAGGTTTGGGAACAGAAAAAAAACCGTTCGACATCGTTTTTGCTCCTTACTTGTTGTTAACATTTTTTGTGACTTTTTTATTTCGTAAAAGATAAGTAATAATAATGGTTTGGTCAATGCTTTACTCACGAGATTGGCACAGTCCGGAATTTAGCTTTGGCAATGCTCTCACAAAGGAAAGAATAAGGAACAAATTTGTTGCCTTTTTTTACTCATCCCGCAATTTCTTCAATAATTCCCGCAGCGCCATAAAATAGCTGTCTGCGCCAAATCCGCCGATGATTCCCATACAGGCAGGCGAAATGACGGATTTATGCCGCCATTCTTCCCGCTTAAAAATATTGGACAGGTGTACTTCCACCACCGGATTTTCCACTACCAGCAAAGCATCATAAATGGCGAGACTGTAATGAGTAAACGCAGCAGGATTGATAATAATCCCGTTAGCCCATTGACGATACTCATACAGCCGGTCGATTAACTGTCCCTCATGATTAGATTGAAAACATTTCACTTCCGCTTCCCGTTTTTTCCCCAGCTCAACAAGAGTCCGGTTGATTTCGTCCAGTGTGGTTTTACCGTAAATTTCCGGTTCTCTCTGCCCCAAAAAATTCAGATTGGGGCCGTGCAGCACTAAAATATGCAATGTTCCTGTTTTCATTAGGTCTCCGGAAAAGTTTATTGTTTAAAGAGAATCTTTCGTAACCAATCACAGAAATATGATCGGTGCATTTTATTTGCAAATCAGATCGTCGAGTGTCATCGCCCGCTTCTGTGCCGGGAGAATCGGTGGAACACAGATAAAAAAAAGCAAAAAGAGAAACAAGATTTTTTTCATATCAACTCCGGAATTGAAGTTGGATGAATGTGCATAAATTTTACTTGGATGATACAGTAATTAAAATTTATTGGTAACTATTCAGCTCACGTCTGTCTGACACAGGCAGAAAGCGCACGAAACAATCGAATGATCTCATCTAACTTTTTTCCTGTTTTTTTTTGAGTCTTTCGCGGGCTGCCTGAGTAGTGACAATACCG
>CAJVYQ010000027.1 GCA_913009825.1 uncultured Deferribacteres bacterium | reverse complement strand
AATGCGTACTTATTTTGAATCGAATAGTCCATTCAATAGGCAATGCATGGTTCCTATTAAGATTTTCTCACCCAAAAACCCTCTCACCCTTATTGGAGGGCTTTTGGGTGAGAAAATCTTTTTGTCGGTGTCTCAATATATCCAAGGAAACTTTTGAATAAGTACGCATTATTATGATGAACCATAATTGAACACTTCATGTTTGATGTTAAATTAAAAAACAAGTACTTACACAATATATAGTACAAATTCATTATGATTTTTGTCCGGTTATTCAACCTAATATTTATCAAATTTAACGAGGTCTGAATATATAGTATTGAAAATATTTCACTATCTACCATACATGGACACATAACAAATATTTTAGACTTTTTATGAGTTCGACAAGTATTACAATTTTACCGGGTTTCATATTTTCGGTATTCTCTATTGAATACAACTAATAAATCATTATATTATTAGCATTATTCACATAACCACATTATTATATTATGAAAATAGACAAAACCGACCGAAAAATCCTCAGGATTCTGCAAGCGAACGGCAGAATTACTAATTCAGATTTGGCAAAAAAAATTGGCATCTCTCCTCCCCCGATTCTGGAACGGGTCAAAAAATTAGAAAAGAACAGAGTGATCAAAAAATATGCGGCACTTATCGATCCACAATCCATTGGTATCGAGACCTTCACATTTGTGGAGGTAATTCTCAGCCGGCACGGGAAAGATGTTGTTACCCTGTTCATCCAAGCCATTCAGGAAATAGATGAAATCATGGAATGTCACCACGTCACCGGCGATGCGGATTTTCTGTTGAAAATTGCGGTGAAAAACATCCCGGCGTATGAAAATCTTGTGCTGCATAAATTGACAGAACTACCGGACATTCAACATCTAAAAACAATGGTTATTTTGTCAACGCCAAAAAATAAAACCGAACTGAATATCGATGTGTAAAAAAAAACTTTTTGTCCAATCCCGGCATGACGGGACTAAAAGCTACTTAGTGAAAGGAGACTGTAAATGCAATTTTACGATCCGGAGCAAGCGATTTGGAGAGTAAAGCGTGAATTTGGTGAGCATGGGGGCGTCACCCCTTCCATAGAACGTTCTTCCACATTTACCGTATTAGACCCCAGTACTATGCCCGATATTTTTAAGGGAATCAGGGGGCCTGAAAAAGGAGGGTGTTTTCTGTACAGCCGTCATTTCAATCCAACCATAGATGTACTCGACCGTTACCTGGCAGCTATGGAAGGAACTGAACTGGCTGTAAGTACTGCCAGCGGCATGTCGGCCATTGCATCTGCCCTGCTACAGATCTGCCACAATGGTGATCATATTGTAGCCAGCAATACCATTTATGGCGGATCGCACGCACTGTTAGGTGATCTTCTGCCCGAGATGGGTGTGAGCGCCACATTTGTCGAAGCCGCCGATAATCAGGCGTTCGAGGCTGCCATCACACCGAAGACAAAAGTAATTTTCACAGAAGTTGTCGGCAATCCTACACTGAAAGTAGCGGACATACGCGGATTGGCCAAAATCGCCCATGATTATGATTGCCTTTTGGTTGTGGATAACACATTCACACCGATGATGATTTCCCCGGCCATACTGGGAGCAGATATTGTGGTTTATTCCATGACCAAGTATATCAACGGCGCCGGTGATGTCATTGCCGGTGCTATTTGCGGCAAGCAGGAGTTCATTTACGATCTGATGGATCTGCACCGGGGAAGAGTGATGCTGCTTGGCCCGACCATGGATCCCAGAGTTGCCTTTGATATCATCCAGCGCTTGCCCCATTTGGGGATCAGGATGCGGGAACACAGCCGCCGGGCAATGGCCATTGCCAAACGTTTGCAGGAATTGGGTGCACCCGTTACCTACCCCGGTCTCTCTTCACATCCGCAACACCACCTCATAAAAGAGATTATCAATGAAGAATACGGCTACGGAGGGATGCTTACCATCGACTGCAAAACCAGGGAAAAGGCAGAAGACCTCATGTCCATTTTGCAAAACGAAGAACGGTTCGGATTTATTGCCGTTTCTTTGGGATACTACGATACCCTCATGAGCTGCTCCGGTTCCTCTACTTCATCGGAAATCTCCCCGGAAGAACAGAACAGGATGGGACTTTCTCCCGGATTACTACGCATTGCCATCGGTTTTACGGGAAACTTGCAGGCACGAATTGAACAGATCGAAAGAGGACTAAAAAAAACGGGATTGGTGTAGCGCCATCATTTTACGGAAAGGAATACCATGAAAACCAAACTTGCTCTCATCGGTTTTGGCACGGTAGGCCGGGGATTGTGTGATATCCTTTTAGCCAAAAAAGAATATTTACACAACAAATACAATTTTGAGTGGGAAATTGTTGCTATCAGTGATTTGAAAAAAGGTTCACTCTACTCACCGGATGGACTGGATATGAAACCGGTTCTGAATTTACTGAATCAGGACAAATCCATCGAAGAATATCAAACTTCCGGTAACGTCACGAAAGGATTGAACGCACTGGAGACCATCGCAAAATGCAACGCAGATATTGTTTGCGAAATGACATATACCGATATTCAAACAGGCCAACCGGCCACCGACCATTGCCGGTTAGCCTTAAAATCGGGGAAACATGTGGTTACCAGTAATAAAGGACCGGCCGCACTTTTTTATCATGAATTATCAAAACTGGCCGCACAACACAATGTCCGGTTTTTGATCGAAGGAACCGTGATGTCCGGCACGCCGGTTTTAAATCTGGCCGGAAATGAATTGGCCGGCAATAAAATTACGGCGATTCGCGGTATTTTGAATGGCACCACAAATTTCGTTTTGACTAATATGGAAGCGGGACGATCATACCGGGATGTGCTGCAAGAGGCCCAGAATCTGGGCTACGCCGAAGCAGACCCCACCGCAGACGTGGAGGGCTTCGATGCGCTGGCTAAAGTGACCATCCTTGCAAATGTGGTGATGGGCGAACAGATTAGGCCGGAGCAAATTCCCTGCCGCGGTATCACAACCATTACACCGGAAGATATTGCCGCAGCAAAACAGGAAAACAAACGCTGGAAATTGATCGGTGAGATTGAAAAAGATGGAGATCATATCATAGCATCCGTTGGGCCGGTGAAGATCGATCTTTCCCACCCACTCGCCGGTGTAAACGGTACAATGAATGCCATCACGTTTACTACCGATCTGCTGGGCGATATAACGGTAGTAGGTGCCGGCGCGGGAAAAACAGAAACCGGATTTTCCATTTTGACCGATATTCTTGAAATCCACAGGTAGAAACAGGAGAATTTATCATGAAAATGCTCATCGGTGGTGAATGGTTCGATAAAAATGAAAAAATCGATGTAGTCAATCCTTATGACGGCAAGCTGATCGACACGGTTCCCCGCGGTTCAAAAGAAGATGTAAACAAAGCTATCGCGGCTGCGCAGAAGGGATACGAAATCAATCGTGATATGCCCGTTCATCAAAGGATTTCCATCTTGAAAAAAGCAGCGGAACTGATGCAGAAACGATTTGAGGAACTGGCCAAAACAATTGCCACGGAAGGTTCCAAAACCATACGAGAAGCCCGGAAAGAAGTGGGACGGGCGATCAACACAATAACCATTTCTGCCGAGGAAGCGCGCAGAATCAACGGAGAAACAATCCCCTTTGACAGCGCTGAAGGTTCGGAAAATCGTGTTGGTTACTATTACCGGTTTCCAATCGGAATTATCGTTGCAATTACTCCTTTTAATGATCCGTTAAATCTGGTGGCTCATAAATTGGGACCGGCCATCGCCGGCGGTAATGCAGTGGTTCTTAAGCCCGCAACGGTCACACCTCTCTCCGCTCTGAAATTAGCAGAAATTTTGCTAACAGCCGGCCTGCCGGGAAAGGTGCTCTCTGTGGTAACCGGATACGGAAATGAAATTGGTTCCGCTCTGGTTACCGACAAGCGGGTGCGGATGATCTCTTTTACGGGTGGTGTGGAAGCCGGCGAAAAAATTGCCAAATTGGCCGGGTTGAAAAAAATCGGCATGGAGTTAGGCTCCAATTCACCTGTGCTTGTACTGGACGACTGCAACATCGATCAGGCGGTGGAATCTACTGTTTCCGGCGCTTTCTGGGCTGTCGGGCAAAACTGCATCGGTGTACAGCGGGTTTATATTCATCGAACAATTTACGACTTCTATAAAGAGAAATTTGTAAACCGGACCAAACAGTACAAAACCGGATTTCAATTAGATGAAGCTACAGACATGGGCCCTATGATCACAGAAGCTGAAGCGATTCGGGTGATGGACTGGATTGGGGATGCAACGAAAAAAGGAGCAACTCTGCTCACCGGCGGCAGTCGCAGCGGAAGCCTGATTCCCCCAACCGTTCTTGAAAACGTTCCGCCATCGGCCAGATTGGATTGTCAGGAAATTTTCGGCCCGGTCGTCTGCCTCTATCCCATCGATTCACTGGACGAGGGCATCAAAAAAGCCAATGCGGTTGATTACGGTTTACATGCCGCTATTTTCACCAAAAATATCCACAATGCTTTTGAAGCCATTAAAAAGTTGGATGTGGGAGGTATCATAGTCAATGATTCCACGGACTACCGTGTCGATCTGATGCCATTTGGCGGAGTGAAAAAAAGCGGTCTGGGTCGTGAGGGAATTAAATTTGCCTTGCAGGAGATGACCGAACCGAAAGTAGTATGTTTCAATTTGTGAAAAGAAGCATCTCTATTCCATTTCTTTTCGGAAACGTTCATAAGCCTGTTTTATCTTTGCAGCGTCATCTGTTGAAACTTCGGCAAACGGCAATCTTGGCTGGCCGCCGGCGTAACCCATTAATTGCAGCAATTTTTTGAGTCCGGCCAGGCCAAAATCACCGATAGCGCTTCGCGCCAGTTTCATTGCAGCCCGGTGGATTTTTATGGCCTCCCGTGCATGATCCTGTTTCACCAGTTTAAAAACATCACAGATTTGCTGCGGAACGGCATTTGCTAAAGCGAAAATGCCGCCATCCACGCCCATCAAGGTTGTTTGCACCAAACTGTTGAGATCACCTGTAAAAACTTTAAAATGATTCAATTCCATCAGGCCTAAATATTGCTCCAGATTACCGGAACTGTCTTTAATGCCGATGATGTTTTCATGTTCGGCTAGCTGACGGATCAAATCGAGGGACAGGTGGATACCGGTAAATTTTGGGATATTGTAAATCAACAGCGGCACAGTGACCCGTTCCGCCACTTCGGTAAAATAACGCCGTAATACATCTTCCTTCAACTGAGGTTTATAATAATGCGGATTGACGGCAATGAGAAATTTCACTCCCAACTCAGCGGCGGCATGGCCCAGTCGCACTGTTTCCGCAACGGATTCGCAGCCGATACCGGCAATTAAAGTTTTTTCAGGCGGCATTATGTTCCTGGCCGCAGCAATAATTCTGATTTTTTCTTCCGTGTTCAAAAAGACAAATTCACTGGTAGAACCCAGCGCCAAAATACCGGATATATCCGTTTTGCACCAGGTTTGCAGGTTCTGTTTTAATGCGGCAAAATCTACTTGATCATTTTTAAACGGAGTTACTGCGGCGATAAATATTCCTTCCAACAATTTGAATCCCTTTCTTTAAAAATGTCGATCCTCTGAAATGTTGCCATTTTGTAACTACTCAGCTATGCTTTTTTATTAGCACCTTAAGCCTTCGACTACGCCCAAGCTGGACAGGCCATCCGCCTCAAGCGGAGAGTCGAAGCGTTTATTATGTTGAAAGTTTGAACATAACTGAGTAGCACAACAGCGCAACTTTCAAAATGATATATTGCGGTCAGTAAATGTTTTTAACAATAACGAACACAACATGTCATTCAACAGGAATTTTGTAAGGACAAAGCTGTAGATAGTATTTTCTTAATTTAATTGCCTGTCTAACAAGATTCTTTCAGAATGATATGATTGGATAAGATAGTCATCAGTAGTTTATCTTGCGCTGTAGTGGTAGTTACGCCATTTTTAAAATATCATGATCGAAAATACAACATCGTCTTTATGTTTCACTTGTACAGCAAATATTTTTGCCGCATCTGTTTGAAATTCTCTATTTCGTTTTCCCAGCCGGCGATAATTACTTTTGCCGGTGTACCGTTTATTATTTGTTGTTTAAGATTCATGTTTCCGGCGAGGCGATCGAATCCCCTGGTGAACAGAATCTGATCCGGATATAATTTTTCCGCTGTACAGATCAGGTAAACAGCAAAAGAAACGGCGCGAAATACATTCCGGTCATAAACATCGATGCGAAATCCTTTGCACTGTTCGTTTTCGTATTCGGGATGAAGCGTTGCATCCGGCATGGAAACCGGAAAAAACTGAATAGGCTGTAATTTTACCCCATAAACCCAGATACCGGACAATTCGTGCAGCATTTTTTCAGGTTCGAACCAGGGGGCGCCTATTTTTACAAACGGCTCGTCAGTCCCTCTTCCTTCAGAAATATTAATCCCTTCTAATAGTCCCATACCGGGATACAGCGTGGCCGACTCAAGATTGGGCATATTGGGAGATGTTTTCACCCAGGGTAACCCGGTTTGATCGAACCATTGTAACCGGTGCCAATTTTTAACAGGAACGACAGTTAATGCTGCATGAACCCCATTCTTTAGCCAACCTTCACCGTTGATCATTTCGGCCAATTCACCAACCGTCATTCCGTGGCGGATTGGGATTGGATATCTGCCGACGAAACTCTTCACCGAAGGTTGCAGAACCGGACCTTCCACAATTTCACCGGTGATAGGATTCGGACGATCCAATACAACAAACGGGATTCCTCTCTCGGCAGCCGCTTCCATGGCCAGCCCCATCGTGCTGATATAAGTATAAAACCGTGCCCCGATATCCTGAATATCAAAAAGCAGTACGTCGATGCTGTCCAGCATAGTACCGGCAGGTTTTCTGCTCTTCCCGTACAAGCTGTAAACTTTTATCCCGGTGAGAGAATCAATATACGAATCGATATATTCGCCACCCTCCCGATCTCCGCGGATGCCATGTTCCGGGGCAAACAGCGCGGTAATATTAACCCGGGGAAGTGCCGTTAACGCGTCCACAATATGCTGTTTATCTTTGGTTATCGCCGTCTGGTTGGTGATTATGCCGACACGTTTTCCCCGAATAATATCCTGTTTCTCCCGAATCAAAACATCAAGACCGGAGAATACCGGTTGCTGCTCTGTGCTGCAGCGGATAAATAAAAAAAGGAAAAGAAGCAAAAAGGATAAATTGAAATATTTTGCACGAAACATAGTTGCCTCCCGTCAAACTCTCTCAAGAAATTTCAAGTTCAGATCCTAATAGTTGTAATTTGAAATCCTCAGAAGTTTTTCTTACTTCAATGAAACCCTTAGATTTCCGGGCCCTATTCAGATTTCTATTAATTTTTCAGATGAGCTGTTTCACTCACCCTTATGATGTGAATAGAATGAGACGTCCGTCGGCCTGGTTTCAGAGAATCAAATTAAAAAGAATTTACAGAAAAGAAACAAAGAATCAACTATTTTCTTAGAAAAATTTGCAGGGGGTCACGTTCGGTAACTTTTTAATTGAACCGTGCGGAAGCGAAAATCCTGCAAAAATAAGAATGAAGCCATACAAAAAGAGACCGTTCTCACTCATCTTCAGGTCAAAACGGAATTGATCGGATTGAATTCGGTAACACTGATGGCCATCGACCGAGAATCATGAATTAGACCGGATTTCCACAACATCCGGAATCAGGATCAAATCGCCGGGTTTCAATCTGTTAAAATCAAGATCGCTATTGTAGCTTTGGATCAGCCATAACGGCAAGTTATACAGATAGTTGCAAAGGTACCAGATATTTTCTCCCCTGTTGATTTTATGGGTCCTGGTTCCCAAAACCTGGTAATTGTTAAAGAAATCTTCCTCAACGGCGCGGTGATATTCCAGGCGGGATGTAGCAAACTCCAGGAGGGTTACATTGTTAAACACCAGTTTTATTCTTTGTCCCAGGCGGATACTGTTGCCATAAGCCAGATCATTCCAATCCCTGATTCTCTGCGTGGATATTTTCAGCCAGTCGGCATAATGGCCCAAGGTCTCCTCCGGTTCGACACGCAAATAGCCAACCGGGGGATTAGAATTTTTCACCAATTCAATTTCCGGCAATACAGAAACGGAAGCACCGGCAGCCGGAAGATTCAGATCGATAACAGGTTTAGGCTGCACTACCGCTTTGGGTTTATTACTCACGACATCCGGCGCTATCGCTTTAGCAGGTTTTACTGTTTCCACCGTCTCTTTTTCTATCTTTTCGTTCTCTTTAGCGGAAGGAAGCGATGCAACCAATGTTTCTTCGGCTTTATTCAATTTTTGCATTTTAATTTCATCCGGGAGTCGTAAAATTTTTCCTACCCTGATCCTGTTTCGGCTGCGTAAATTGTTCATCGCCATAATGGCAGGAATGGAAGTTCGATTACGGCGGGCTATTGTACTCAGCGTATCTCCTCTTCTCACCCGGTACCACTGGGAGCGTTTCTGAGCGACAAAGAGTTCTTTACCGGGAATTTGAGCATAAAGTTGGTCGACATTCAAATAAATGGGAACCCGCAATTTGTAATTTTGGGGGATATATTTTGTACCCTTAAATATAGGATTTCTCAATGCCGGATTATACTTTTTCAATTCATCCTGCTCCAAATGCAAATATTGAGCGACGGTTGCATATTTTACATAATGGGGCAAAATAAATTCTTTATATTGAATCGGCGGATCAAATTTTATTTCACCAAAATATTTTTTGTAATTTTGAGCGATATGAAGGGCCGCCAGAAATTCGCAATAGAAATTACGGGAAGCGAATTTGAAATAACGGCTGCGGTATTTTGCAACAATTTTTGCAATATCGGAAGTGTGCAGCTTTCGTTTTGCCCGTTTCATACCCGCCATGCCGTGATTATAGGCGGTGATCGCCAGCGGCCAGGAACCCAATGTCTGATAATTCTCCTGCATCAATTTTGCCGCCGCCTCGGAAGCCAGGATAGGGTCCAATCTTTCATCTATTTCATAGGAAATTTTCATAAATCGGCGCCCTGTTCTCCTGGTGAACTGCCATAGCCCGGCAGCACCTGCCGAAGAATAAGCGCGGTAATTGAAAGAGGATTCAACATGCGGCAGCATGGTGAGTTCTTGCGGGAGATTGTGTTTCCGGAAAATTTCTTTTATGTACGACATGTAGCGGCCGGAGAGAACCAATCCATTGTAGAAACGGTTTCTCTGACCCTTTTGCATTCTGATATTTTTTGCCGCTATCCGGAAAACACTTCTATTCTTTGTCCCACCGAAAAGATCAAATATCCGTTTTTCTTCGCTGTTTAACTGATCTAATTTTGTTTTTGAAGAGGCAAGTTTTTGTAAAATAGCTCTATAATGATTACGCTTTTTCATTAATTTATTTTTTTGTGACCGGGTCTGTGGTAAATCCATCTTTTCCCGATGCAGTTCACTAAATTTTACTACTTCGTAGATTGCCAGGAGATTGTGGGCGTCATGTAAAATATATTCATTGGTATTGTATTCGGTGTAAACTTTAATCCAAAATTTTACAGCAGGCTCAAGCTCCCCGGGGAGAGGAAATTTTTTCGTTGATGTGTAGGAGATAGTAGAAGATACCAGCATAGCCGGATACATAAAAACAACAAGAAAAAAGACAACCCGCAACCGGTTCAGCATCAGATTCATATTCAAGATTTTACCCGTTTCCTTTGATATTTTCGGCCTTTAACATATTATCGGCACTTTTTGAGGATTTAGTATCATTTTTCCCGATTTTGCAAAATTCATACCAGAGCCAAGCGCCTTATTAACCAGTGAATTACACAAATCCAGTATGACTCATCATGAGTCACAACTTCTAAAAGAACAAATTTCAGAACCATCCGGCTATGGAAAACTGAATCCTGTATTCATATTCACCACACATTTTTACCATTTATCGCAGAGTGAAATATACTAATAAAATAAATTATGATGCAAGGATTTTAAAAAATTGCGACGGATATTCCCGATACCGGCCGCAACGAAAAAATAGGAAATTTTGCTGCGGTTCAGACAGATAAAAAATTAAATTGAGACTTTGGGCACACTTAAGCTGTTTATATCTTTTATGATGGAAATCTGATAGACTATCTCTAGTTTTTCCAATGGTATTTTCGAAAATGCTTCCACTACATCCGGATCGAATTGTGTATCGACATTTTCCCAGATGATCTCCCTCGCTTTTTCAAAACTCCGGGCATCCCGGTACACCCTTTTACTTGTGATAGCATCGAAAGCATCGATCACCGCAAAAATACGCGCGCCGATGGGAATATTATTTCCCTTTAAACTTTTGGGATAGCCTTTACCATCCCAGCGTTCATGATGATAGAGGACAATATCCATAGCGCCTTCCAGAAATTTGATATCCTTCAACATCTCATAACCGATTTCGGGATGTTTGCGCATCAATTTCCATTCATCATCGGAAAAGGTGCCTGGTTTTAGTAAAATGACATCGGGGATACCAATTTTTCCCACATCGTGCAGAAGAGCGCCACGGGTAATATTTATAATTTTTTTCCCCCGTATCTTCAACTGTTGAGCCAATAAACGAGTGTATTCCACAGAACGTTTTGAGTGCCCCGCCGTGCTTTTCTCGCGCAGATCCAGGGCAGAAACCAGTGTCTCCAGCGTGCGTTGATACGTTTTTTCAATTTCATCATAAGCGCGCACCAGTTCCAGTGTCCGTTCATGCACTTTGCCTTCCAACAGTTCTTTGTAGGTACGCCTTTCTCTCAATAGATTTCTTCTTTCCAGGGCCCTGTCTACAGCAACATTCAGTTCATCCAGATCGAACGGTTTGGGAATGTAATCATAGGCGCCGATCTTCAAACATTCAACAGCCTGCATGATATCATCAACGCCCGTCATCATGATAACGGCTGTATCCGGATAATTTTTCATAATCTCTTTCAATAGGTATGTTCCGTCCAGATCAGGCATCCTGATATCGGTAATAACCAAATCATACGGTCCGACATTCAAAAAGTCAAGCGCATTTTTCACATGCGTTGCCGTATCACAGCTATATCCGTTAAACTGGAAATACTGCTGTACAACCTCACAGATTGCCGGTTCGTCATCAACGACAAGCAGGTTTATCTTTTTGTCTTCCGAAAAATGTTCCGGGATGGTTTTAGGATGCTTTTTTAGAGATAAATAATCCATGCGGCTTTTCCAATCCTTATTCAGCATTAGCAGGATAGACCTGTCATATCAGACTATACGAACGACCGGTTAAAACAGGACACCAATCAGTCTTCGACTGAGTTTATCCTGAGTTTACCGAAGGCTCAAACCGATCTCTTAAAAAAGCCATCGTGAGTGCCTGCTGCAAACAGAGGGTTGAACTCTACCACCCGTAAAATTAAGATTGAATTAATTTCAAATGGTCATTCATATATATTATGTAAATATTCAGGTATGCCGATTTCCTGATGGGAGATAAGCCTTCGACTAAGTTTATCCTGAGCTTGACGAAGGGTTCAGACTGGCCTTGAAAGCCATGCTGAGCGCCTGCCTGCTGCGGGCAGGGAGTCAGAGCGTGATTACAGTTAGTATTATAGAGCATGCCTGAATAGTTACTATATTACTATGAATCGGTTGAATTGGAAAAAAAATAAATCTTTTACGAATAATTGTTTTAATGCAATATTATACTTATTTAATGAACGTTTTTGTTGTTTATCTTTTGATTTCACAGAACGGTGATTTGAAAATAAGGAAAAATAAATCTAAATTCAACACTTATCTTGATTTATCAACATATTGTAAATTTTAAAATCGGACCCCGACATGAATGTCGGGGCTATTTTCAATAGCCCTTCGGGATAAAAAGATTAAAGCGAAAACAAACTAAGAACCATTAATCTAAATAAAACCAATGAACATTTCACTTATGACAGCTTTGTGTCTTCGTGGCGAATGAATTTTCAAATCAGAGCAAATAGATCCCTGCTAATCCCAATAATCCCACACACACCAGATAGTATATAGTTGGCAAAATAGTTTTTCGCAAAGTGATTCCTTCCTGTCCCAACAAACCGACCGTGGCCGATGCAGCAACCACATTGTGAATAGCAATCATATTTCCCGCAGCCGCGCCGACTGCCTGGAGGGCAACGACCAGACTTGTGGAGATCAGCAGGCTCTCCGCTACACTGTGCTGAAACATGCTGAACATCAGGTTACTAACCGTGTTGCTGCCGGCGATGAAGGCGCCCAACGCGCCGATAAACGGGGCAAAAAACGGCCACACCGCTCCCACATTTGCGGCGACCCATTTTGCCATCGCCACGGGCATGCCGGGGATATCCACACTATTCATGCCGGAATTTATGTAAATTCGCACCATCGGTACCGTGAAGATCAGCACGAAACCGGCGCCCAACAACACACGGCTCGATTCCGACAGCGCCTTTTTTAAATCGGACCATTTCGCCCTGTACAGAATAAAGGTGAGAAAAACCACGAAGGCAAGGATCGTTCCCGGCAAATAAAATGGCTGTGAACTTGCCGTGATGCCGCTGTCAAATATATTCGCCCATTTGATCGATACGGCTTTCAAATACTTCCCTAACGGCAGTTGCGGCAGTCTGGAGAGAACCAGAAAGAAAGCGACCAAAACATAAGGAAGCCAGGCCTGCCAAAGAGACATGGATTTTTTCGCCAGCGAATCCAGTTTGATTTCGATCGTACCCATCCAGCCGGACGGCCACTCCGGGGCCGGTGCAAAATCCCACACATCTTCGGGAAGTAAAAATTTTTTATGGGCGGCAAAAGCGACAATGGCCAAACCGGCCAGCGCGCCTAAAAGAGTGGGAAATTCCGGTCCCAGGAAAATTCCGGTCAGGGTGTAGGGAACCGTGAACGCCAACCCGCCAAACAGGGCAAAAGGAGCGATGGAAAGCCCTTCGCGCCAGGATCTGTTTCTGCCAAAGAAGCGGGTCATCATCATGATCATGAACAGCGGTATCAATGTGCCGACGATGCCGTGCAGAATCGCCGCCTGGGCGGAGATGACGCGTAAATATTGGTCAAAACTCAGACCGGCGGCAGTTAATTTGGCAAGCAGTTCGGGGTTTTCCAACCCTCCTTTTACGCCAATCAGAATGGGCGTGCCAACGGCGCCAAAGGTGACCGGTGTGCTCTGAATCATCATGCCGATCATGACGGCCGCCAGAGCCGGAAAACCCAGGGCAACCAAAAGCGGTGCAACAATTGCCGCCGGTGTGCCGAAACCGGATGAGCCTTCGATGAAAGAGCCAAACAGCCAGGCCAGCAGAATCACCTGCACTCTGCGGTCATTACTGATTCCGGAAAAACCGGCGCGGATAGTGGTGATCGCCCCGGTGTGTTTCAGGAAATTCAGCAGAAGAAGGGCGCCAAAAATGATGTAGAGAATATCGAAAGTGATGAAGAGTCCCTGAATGGTGGAGGCGAGCAGATGGATGACACTGTTTTTCCAGGCAAAAAACGCGATGAAGAAAGCCAAAATATAAACAACCGGCATGGTTTTTTTTGCCGGCCAGCGTAAGCCAACCAACAAAAAAGCCGCAGTCAGAATCGGTGTAATCGCTAATAAAGCCGGAATATTGAGATTTTCCGTGGTACCTCCGGGAGAAAGATGCTCTAACTGCGAATCACGCTAATTTCGCGAATAGCGACGGTTTTGTTTTTCTTACTACCAAATTAAGTTCCAACAGGATCATTCAGTAAAAAAACATTTCAGTGTAAATTCATTTTTTGGGCCGGGAAAAAATCCCTCTCAATTTTGGGGATCATATAAAAAATAGGATACAGATAAACCAAATCATCTATTTTCAAGCACATTCACTGCATTCCCCTTTAAAACATGGGGTGTGACGGATTCAATTTTAACATTTATAAACTGACCGGTTCTGTATTCTCCCTTCGGGAAAATGACAATTTTATTGCCGTCATTGCGGCCCTGAAAATCGTCCGCAGATTTTTTTGTCGTTTCATCTTCAATGAGCACTTCATGAATCCGGCCGATGTGCGCCCGGTTTTTCAGCAAAGAATGTTCCCTCTGTAATTCATTCAAACGGACAATCCGCTCGGTTTTCACTTCTTCAGGAATGTCGTCGGGGAATTTGCGTTGGGCAATGGTTTTGGGACGTTCGGAATATTTGAAAATGAAAGCGGAATCGAATTGAACAGATTCCATGACGGAGATAGTGCCGGCAAAATCCACATCGTTTTCCGTAGGAAATCCGACAATGATATCCGTGGTCAACACCATATCGGCATAATGAGCGCGGATTTCATCCACAAGATGCATAAACTCTTCCCGGGTGTACGTTCTATTCATCAAATCCAAAATCCGGTTACTTCCCGCCTGTAACGGCAGATGGATCTGTTTACACACCTTTGGATTTTCCGCCATCACGTGCAGCAACCGGCGGGGAAAATCTTTTGGATGGGGAGAAGTGAAGCGGATTCTTTCAATTCCGTCAACCTCACTCACTTTTTCCAGCAGATGGGTAAAATCTACACCTTCATAATTGTAAGAATTGACATTTTGCCCCAACAAAGTAACCTGCCGGAATCTTTCCCCAGCCAGTCTTTTGACTTCGGCAGCAATGTTTTCCGGCGCCCGGCTCCGTTCCCGTCCCCGTGTGTATGGAACCACGCAAAACGTGCAGAAATTATCGCAGCCGCGCATCACGGCAATCCAGGCGTTCACCCCCTTTTCCCGCACCGGGTAGACATCGGAATACGTTTCAAATTCGGAGAGGGTTACATCGTAGAATTTCTCACCCTCCCGCAGTGATTTTTCAATCAACTGCGGCAGCCGCTTATAACTGTCCGGTCCGGCGATAAAATCGATGGGCAAATTCGAACCGTGCAGCAAATCCTGGCGAAAGTTGGTCGCCATGCATCCCAGAATTCCGATTCTGGCCCGGATGCCGTTCCGCTGATGGTGCAGGCTGTGAACCCGGCCGAATACTTTGCGATTGGCATGCTCCCGCACGGAACAAGTGTTCAACAGCAGAATTTCCGCATCTTCAGTGGAATCCGTTAATTCGTAATCTGCTTCCAGAAGCACGGCTTTCACAATCTCCGTATCGTATTCATTCATCTGGCAGCCGTACGTTTCTAGATAAACTTTCATACTAATTTTCCCGTCATGGTTTGGCCATCGACCGCTTGCAATTGAACCGGCAGTATCCGGTTTTGCAAATCGCCGTTATATTTCACTTTGACCCGTACGTATGTATCGGTTAACCCCGTCCAATAACCCTTTTTCTTTTGTTCAAATAGAACCGTTTCGGTGAGCCCGATTAGATTTTCAAAATATGTTCTTCTTTTTCTGACGCTTAATTCACGCAGTCTCCTGCTTCGCCGCTCGATAACCGGACGAGCCACTTTTACAGCCAACTTCCTGCTTAGCGCCCGGTGACGATCCGAATAGCTGAACACGTGAAAATAAGCGAACGGCAACTCGCGGAGCAGGTCTTCCGTTTGCTGAAAATGTTCGTCCGTTTCACCGGGGAAACCGACAATCACGTCGGTACCCAGACAGATGTTTTCCACCTGATTGTGCGCCTGCCGTAAAAATTCCAAAAATTTCGCAACCGAATAATTTCGATTCATTTTTTGCAGGATATCATCGCTGCCGGATTGCAGCGGGATGTGCAAATAGCGGCAGAGCTTTCCTTTCTGAACCATTCCGGAAAGAACGGCTTTCGCAATTGTCGTCGGTTCGATTGATGATATGCGGATGCGTTTCAGTCCCCGGATATTTTCAAGTCCGGCAATTACATCTACGAGATTTTTTGCTTCATACCGGTAGGTGCCGACATTGATGCCGGTGAGTACCAGTTCCCGGTGACCGGCTTTCACCAGTTCACGGGCTTCGATGAAGATATCCTCAAACCGACGACTTCTGGCCCTGCCGCGTGCGTAAGGAATTTCACAAAAGGAGCAGAAAAAATCGCAGCCGTCCTGAATTTTAAGATTGGCGCGTGTGTGTTTGGGATCGATCCCGGCGACGGGGATAGTGAAACTTTCCCTTGAAATAACCGGAGCGATTACCCGGGGTTCGTCTACACCGGCATTGTGCAGATGATTAGCCGCATTCATTTTCTCCCCGTTCCCGATCACCCAGCGGACATTGGGCAGCGACAGCAGTTTTTCCTTCTGCACCTGCGCCTGACAACCGACGAGAGCAATTTGGACGTCGCCATTCACTCTGTTGATTTTGTTGACAATTTTGCGCGTATCGGCATCACTGTTTGCCGTAACAGTGCAGGTATTCACTACCACGATATCAGCCGGTTGGCGATAATCCACCACATCGTAACCTTCACGGGCAAAACTGTGCTGTAAAATGGCCGTTTCCGCCTGATTCAGGCGACAGCCCAATGTATAAAAAGATACTTTTTTATTCATTTTTGCTCTGTTTGTATTCACATTCTCGGATGTTCATAACCTGAGTTATTCATAAATTTTAGCCACCAAGGCACCAAGACACAAAGGAGCAATAAATTAAAAGCAAATTTGATTTCAAACTCAGTTTTATGTCGTTTATTCCTAAATTTCATTTTTATTCATTATTTTTTATAACTTGGTGCCTCTGTGTCCTGGTGGCTAAAGGATATTTCACGTTAAGCACAATTTTTTAAACCTTTACTCTTCCGGCAACACTGTAACTGCTTACAACTTATCCGTGATAAATCGAACCTGAATTGAGCGATTCTTTTGTTTTTAAGTTTGTTACTGCTACCAAACGGGTTGATGGTTTTAATGTAAATTCCGAATCGCCCTACAATCGCTCAATTCAGGTCGAAGTAAAATATAAATATTTAAAGCGGGGGACGCAATGAAAAGTTGAGATGGGATGATGACAGGTGGAATGGGCTCAGGAGTACAACTCCTGAACCAGCAGTGTTTGGCCTGGGCAGAAGTTAAACTCCTGAACCAACAGAATCAAAATACTTCGGCGAATGATTGGAAGACAGCATTTTCATGGAAAAATCCGCGCGGGGAGCGGAATGGGTGAGTGCGCCGACGGAGATATAATCCACACCGGCGGAAGCAATCTGCACAACGGTATTTAAATTGACATTACCCGAGGCTTCCAGTGGAATTTGTTTGCCGCAAATTTCTACCGCCTGTCGCATCATTTCCGGTGTCATGTTATCCAGCATAATCCGGTTCACTTGCAGCGAAATCGCCTCTTTTAACTGCCGCAGATCGGTAACTTCCACTTCGATGGGCGCCGATATATTTTTTTTTCGCAAATAATCCCGCACCTTTTTTACCGCAGGCGTGATGCCACGAGCGGCGGCGATATGATTATCCTTAATGAGAACCATGTCATAAAGCCCGATGCGGTGGTTTGTACCGCCGCCCATTTTCACCGCATATTTTTCCGGTTTCCGCCACCCGGGTGTGGTTTTTCTGGTATCCAGAATTTTACAGCCGCTGCCGGCAATTTTTGCCACAAATTTACCGGTAAGTGTGGCGATGCCGCTCAGTCTGCCAAGAAAATTGAGGGCGGTTCTTTCGGCCTGTAGCATGGAAAGAACCAAACCGGAGATGGTAAAAACGGTTTCCCCGTTGCTGAATTTCTCCCCATCTTTCTTTAAAATCTGAATTTCCAACCGGCTGTCCACAGCTAAAAAAACCTGACGGGCTATTTCTGCACCGGCTAAAATTCCGACTTGTTTGGCAACGATAGCGGCCGTACCGGTTTCGCTGCTGAAAATGGATTGGGAGGTAATATCCCCTTGCTCATGCAGATCTTCTTCCAGCGCTTTGTCAATTAAAAAACTGTAGTCTTTCCGAGAAATAGAGTTCACAAATTCAGCTTCTTTTTCAATTGTTGTTTGGTCCATCCGCTTTCGCCTTCTTCATCGATGCGGACGAGGTGATTTGCCAATGAAAATTCTACTTTTTCCCCCAATGTTAAAATCTGCAGCAGGTCCGGCTCTAATTCGAGAAGAGCAAAATAAGCGCTGCTGCCATATTTGATATGAAGCACCGGCAGCTTTTGCTGTGCATCTTTTTCCCGCCAGAAATCATCCGCAAAAACAAAGGTCCGGCCGTTGACAATGCGGATACTTTCATTCTGATTTTGACTGACCACATCCTGCACCTTCAGATCCTGAACCATTTCGCTGGCTTCCACCGCCTCCCTGCCGGTGACGGAAAGGAATGCATTTGCCGACCGGTTCGCAATCTGATCTTTATTTTTGCCAAGCGGCATGTAGCGATACATGCGCCCCGGAGCCGAACGCCGGGGAACCGAAACGATGGCTTCATCTGTCTGTGCCAGATAGGAGGTGTACGGTGTAACGATGCCGTATTGCTTACTCAGGCGTACTACTTCATCCTTCAATTCCTTGTTTTCCCCGTTTCTGCGCATTTCACCTAACAGAAAACCGATTTTCCTGGCAGCCCACAGGGTCGGGATGAAACTGTTTTCAACATTATCCCGACTCAATTCAATATTGGCCGCATACTGAAAGGATTCATTTTCCCGTTTCCCTGTCAAAATCATCTCTCCGGAGCCGGGAGAAGAATAGCGTCCCAGTGCAGTTATTTCACTGCCTTTGAACAGATCCGGCATCTTTCGAGGATAAACTTCCTTCACATTTACACCCTGCCATTTGAGAGAAATCCCGGTCAGCACCGGCGATGCTATTTTTTCGTAAAAGGAGGAAACTACCGTTTCTATATTTTCATCAGGTTTCACATAATCGGCAACCGCATTGGTCTCCGCGGCGATCTGGTCGATGAGATAAGTATTCACATCGTAACCAACACCGAAGCTGAAAATACGCACATTATTCCGGTTCAGGCCGGTTAATTTTTGCACAATCTCATTTTCATCCTGGATACCTACCGTCGGCAATCCGTCAGTGAGAAAGATGATGGTGAATAACCGCTCCGGATTTTGATTTTGCCGTAAAGCAACGGAGAGAGCATCAAAAATATTGGTGCCCCCTTTCGCTTCCAGCTTGCCGACAAAATCCACCGCTTCTTTTCGCGCATCCACAGGCTGCAGCGAATCCCGGAAAGGGGTTGCAACCGTACTAAACGGAATCACATTGAAGCGGTCGTCCGGGTTCAATCGGTTCAAACAGTAAATTAACGCATCTCTGGCCTGGCCAATTTTATTATTTTGCGCCATGCTGCCGGAGACATCCAGCACAAACAGCACATCTTTAGGCTGTCTTTTCTTCACATCCGGGTTTAACGCCGGCGAAGCAATCAAAAGGAAAAAACCGTCTTCATTTTCCTTACGGTAACTTAAAAGCGAGAGACCGACTTCATCAGCGCCCAATTGGTAGAACAGTTGTAAACGATTATTGCCAATCTCCCTGATCTTTCCTTCGAAGCTGATCTCCGCATGCTGCTGATCTTTGCGGACAATATCAACCTGATGGCTGGGAGAATAGATCTGCTGAATTCCTTTTTCACTGCTCAATGTGAGATGGATTGTCAAAGCGGCATCTGCGGCAAATGGTTTGATTGAACGGCCAATCCGTTTTTGGAACAGCGGATAGTCAAGCAGGTAAAATGGATCCTGCCGCGGCAAAATTTGGGTGAATTTGAGTTGGATGCTGCACTTTTCACCCGCGGGTACCGGGAAAATACCGGCGCGGAACAGGTCCTGATGCATAAATTCCAACAAAGCGGGGTCGCGCATCCGGTTGACAATTTTCATGTAAATCGCGCGTGCCTTTTCTTTTTCTAACAGTTCCCCCTTCATTTTCTTTCCGTTCACTTCATAAGTAAAATCCGTAATCTGACTGCCTTTTGGCAGTGGGAAGTAAAAAATGCCTTCTATCCGTCTGTCACTCCGGTTGCGAAAATCCTGTTTTACCGTGTAACCGGCTACCTGCTCAACCAGTTTGGCTTCGATATGCTGACTTTCCAACACAAAATTGAAAGATTCCCGGATGCGGGGCGGCCTTTCCGGAATGATCCAGCCCTGGGCAAAAATCCGGATCGGAAATACTATAATCAGAAGAAAGATGAACAATAAAGTGAACGGAACGGCTAACTGCGGATTGTCGATTAATTTAGCTTGCTTTTTCATTTTTCACCTCCTTTTGTGGGGGAAAAGATGAAGCAAAATATACGTCGGTTGCCCGATAATAGGTTCTCAGGTGTTATTGTGTCCTTTATTTCGGGATTCATGAAACACCTTAATTGAATTGCAAAAATTCAGAAGGTTTTAGTTTAAAACACTTTGCCAAAACCGATGGAAAAGGAGAAACCATCAAAATTATCTTTGCCAAAAATAGGTTTTGTGAACCGCAGCAGTTGATAGTGAATATTAAAGTTCATAAACCAATCGCCCAAAAAGTAATCCATTCCAGGGCCAATATACACCGTGTATCCCCCAATCGAGTAGGCATGAATCACACTACCGGGGAACTGCCTGTTCCAATCTGTCTGAATTCCTAAAACAGGCCCTGCACCAATAGTCCAAAACGGGCTCATATTGGGTTGATTTCTGAGGATAGGCAGCAAAATTTTGCTGTTAAACGCCAGCATCAACATGGAACCGCGGTCTCTCTGCACAAATTGCCAATAATAAGGATCAAAATAAAACTGGTCGCTGGGAACCGTGTAATAAGAAAACCTGATTGACCAGCCTGCGTTGCGATAAAGCCTGCCGTATTCGCCGCTGAAACCCATATATCTGTTGTCGAGGACATGAACGCCGGCGCCGCCGGCATTGGTCAATGGCGGTCGCTGTAGTTTACTGCGCAATATTCTTTTTCTCAATTCTTCTTTTCTTTTTTTTACTACCGCCTCTTTTTTACGCTGTTCTTCTTCCGGTTTGGCTTTGATCACTTTTTTTTGAGCAAATCCGGTTGAGGCCAACAACACAATTAGCAAACCGGCAAAAATTATCCTGGACATATTGAATCTCCTTCGGTTGAACGATGCCATCATTCTTAAAACCTGAAATAATGCAATTCAACTCAGTAGTTTCCGGTCAAGTTCTTGCAACCCTGCAAATAACAAAGCTCACCTGATGGTAAACCATCAGGCTAAGAATAGGAAGCGTCATAAATGACGCTTACGACACAGGGCACTTCAGCGTCCTTACTATTCTTAGTGCCGAAGTTTTACTTCGGGGTGGCATTGCGGTAAAAACCTAACCGGAAACTACTGAATTCAACTATTTTTTCAACGACAGGGCAAAACACAAGTTCCAATTGCGGTTACCCGGTTTAATTTTTCTGCATCTGATCCACTTCCTGCAATTTCAACAGAGCGAAACGGCCAAAATCACTGCCGGCGCCCTCTTTTTTTACAATATTTTTAAACAGCTCCCTGGCTCTGTCCCACTCACTCAGTTTCATGTAAGCCAAACCGGACTCATATTCCGCCGTTACATGCCAGGGCAACTTGGTCGGTTTGGTCAGGTAGGTGAGTTTCAGATATTCCGAAATCGCTTTGCGAAACTGCCCCCAATTAAAATAACTTTTGGCAATCCAATAGCGAATTTCAGCCTCGTCATCATTGTTTGCTTTGGGCAGCAGGGAACGCAACTGGGAGATTGCGCGGTCATATTCATTTAAATTGAAATAGGTGATGCCTAATTCGATCTGATAATGAAACGCATCCCGGTCACGGGGATATTTTTTCAGGAAATGCCGCAAAGCAATAAGACGGGATTCGTTCTGCGCCACGTCTTTCAAAATTTTGATGAGATACTTCCTCGTGGTGATTTCGATCGGTTCGGACGGATTGTTTTTCAGCACTTTATCCAGCGCGGACAAAGCGTTGCCGAACTGCTTTGTTTTGTAGTAGAAATCTCCCAGCGTTAAATACACCTCCGGCAACGCCGGATTTCCTTTGTATTTGGCGGGAATTTTGGTAAGAATATCCAACCCTTCTTCCGTGTGGTTGGTGATCAATTTCAATTTTCCCAAACTGTACCGGGCGTAAACGGCATATTGGGTATTTTTATATTTAGACGCCACACTTTTTAAACTTTTTTCCGCAATTTTAAAAAATTTCTGTGTCAGATAAGAGTTGGCAATTTCATATTGTATCTCAGCCATTTCTTCTTTGGGATCGTTGTATTTCTTTTTGAAAACCTTCATGGCTTTATTCGCCGCACTAATTTTTCCTATGCGAACCAGACAAATAATGTGTTTCTTTTGTAAACCTACATCATCCGGCATTGTTTTCAGCAGTGTTCCATACTGCTCATAAGCTGATTTGTAATCACCGGCGGTAAATTTTTCATCCGCCAGGGAGGTCAGCACGGCAAAACTGCGCGGGTCCTGTGGAAATTTGCGCAGGAACAGGTCGTTGTAGTAGGCGGCTTCATTTTTTTGCTGATGTTCCGCGGCCATTTTCGCCAGATTCAGGTAGACATCGGGCACATGTTTTCCCGCCGGATAACGATTGAGATACAGATTGTAAAATTTCCCGGCGTCCAATAACGTACCGTTCATTTGATGGGCAAAACCCAGTAAATACAATGCTTCCGGCTGTCCTCGCAACGGTTGCAGAATCCTGATCGCCTCCTGGTACTGTTGCAGCCGGATTCTGATCCCGGCCAACTCCATATTGGCGGCATCTATTTCCGGCATGTAATAAAATTTTTGCACCATTTGATTGAACTTTGCTTCCGCCTGCTGCCATTCCCCCTTATGAGCAAGGGTCTTTGCCTCCCGTTCAAAAACGGAGAAAATGTATTCTCCCGTCGGATAGTTTACCTGATAAGTCTCAAGATCGGCCAGCGTTTTGTTGGTATCCTGCAGCATAAAATAAGCCTCACTGCGGAAATACATCGCTTCTTCCCGGGGAGACACCCGGTTGAAGGAATATTTCACCTGTTTTCTTTCCGCAGTATCTTTCTGCGCCAGGGAATCGGACAGAATATCGCTGTAAATGGCAATTGCGGACCGGATCGAATCCTTTGCCGCCCGGTTGCCATAATCCTGTAACAATTTCCCCAGACGAAGCTGCAGAACATCTATCCCGGCTGTACCTTTGAATCTTGCAACCAATTTGGCAAGAAAATCATATTCACCTAAAAAATCCATGGTGGTCAATTGTTTATTCCGCCGGTCGATATCATGCACCAACAAAGCGACCCGCATCTGTTCGGCCGGATTGGCCGTCGCAGTCAGGTATTGCAGCAGGCAGGTTCTGGCGCTGTCCAGATGAGCGGCGGCAACGGTGCTGTCCCGGTCTATCCTTGCCAGCCGGTAAAAAGACTGACCGAGCATACGATCGAGTTGGTCACGCTTGTCAGATAACAATTTTTTTGTCGTTGCCAATTTAATCAGTTGAATAGCGCCGCGGTAATCCTTGAAATCACTAAACAGTTGTTGAATCATGGCAAAAACCGCACCCTCTTTGTCGCCGTCCAGCAACAAAGAAGATAAATGCACCGATAACCGGGAGTACTCACCGGCAGCAATATTCGGTTTGTAATTTTGCATATATTCAAGCTTTTTAGTGATCCTTTCAATAAACGGGCTGCCCGGAAATACATTACTAAAATTACGCAAAATGCTCACAGCCTGTTTTTCATCCGCCAGGGCTTCATAACAAAGCGCCATGTAAAAGGCGGTATCATCGGACAATTTGCTTTTATGGGAAGGCGCCAGAATTTGCTCGTAATAGAACAGCGCCTGCCGCGGCTGGGCCAATTCGTTGCGGTAAATTTGCGCCAAATCAAATCGCACCTGGTCGGTGAAATCCCAATCCTGCCAATCCCAGGTTAAAATCATTTTGCCATGCTGCAGGGCGTCGGCAATGAGGTTTGCCGCACGCAGTTCGTGCAACAACTGCAAATAATATTGCTTGATCAACGGTTTATCGGATCTGTCCAGCTTTTCAAATGACAGGCGTTTTTTGAGAAAATCGATGGCAAAAGAGTGGTTTTCGCTGCGTACCGCGCTGTTGATGCCCAGTTCAAGCAGCGGAATTAACAAAGCGCTGTCCTGAAATGTGTGCTGGTTTTGGTTGATTCCGGTCAGAACAGCCTGGTCATGCCGCAGGGCATATTCCGACCGAATCCAGGCAAGTTGAAGCGAATCTCTTAGTGCATTTTGCAGGACATCCGTCATGAGCGGCTGCAGCTCTTTTTGCGCCGGATCAGGATGACTCGTTTCCATGAGATACCCGGCATAAGCCAGCTTAACCCGCACCCGGTTGGCCGGCGAAAGTTTCAATTTACCTGCCTGTGCAAACAGTTGTTCCGCTTCATTCAGGCGATACTGCTGCGCCAGAACCTGCGCTTTGAGCAGAATCACTTTGGCCAGCAGCTCCCCCTTGGGATTGACAGCCAAAATCCGGTCGATTTGCGCCTGAGCCGCTTTAAAATCCCGCTTTTTAAAATACAGCGCAGACAGTTTGAGCCGTGCAGTTTGAACCGTTTGAGATTGCGGATATTCCTGAATCAGCCGCAGCCAATCTTCTTCCGCCCGAACCAGATCGTTCAGATTGTACCAGAGAATGCCCGCCTGCAAATAGGCAGCCGGCGCCCGCGCGCTTTTGGGGTAAAACAGTGAGAACCTTTCAAATATTTCAATGCTTTTTTTTACTTCGCCGCTGCTGATATAATTTTGGGCGATGGTGTAAAGGGCTTCATCACAACGGGGATACTCCGGGTATTTCACTAAGAGAAAGCGGAATGCACGGGAAGATTCCGGAAACCGGCCGATTTTGCGCAGCAGTGATGCCATCAGAAATTGCGCTTCCGGCAGATTGGGACTGTCCGGATAGAGACGAATGTATTCCTCGAACTGGGTTACGGCCAAATCGTTGAGGCCGTCTTCCATCAGTCTTTTGGCATACTGATACTGCCTGACCGCTTCGGACTCCTGTCCCGGAACAGCGGCAGCGTTACCGAGCACAATAACGGCACAGAGAATCAAAATCCATTTCATCATTTTTAATGGGTTCATTTTACAAAATCTCCAATTGTGCGTAGCGGTACAGTAATTTCTTTTCGCCGACCTCCTCGAATTTTACCCGAATTTTCATCTTGTTTCCCTGTCCCTCAATTCCCGTCACTTTTCCCGAACCGAAGGTTTCATGATAAACCTGGCAGCCGACATAAATGGGCGTCTCCTGGCTCTCCTCCTCGTGATCGGGGACAACTTGTTCTACCGGTTTAGTGTACGATGGATAGCTCCTTTTAACTTTCGGCACCAGTATTTCCAGATATTGCGGGTCGATTTCATCCACAAACGATGATATTTGATTGTAGTACCCCTCCGTAAAACGGCGGCGTGATTCCGACCAGGAAAGATACACTTTCTCTTTGGCGCGGGTGAGACCGACATAAAACAGGCGGCGTTCCTCTTCAAAATCTTCCGGGTCATCTTTGCTTCTGCCCAACGGAAACAACCCTTCTTCCAGTCCGGAGATAAAAACCACAGGAAATTCCAACCCTTTCGCGCTGTGCAGCGTCATCAAAGTGACCGCATTGGACTGATCGTTCCAGGTATCGATATCCGTGAGCAGGGCAACTTCTTCCAGGAAAGGAGACAGAGACGGATCCTCCCGGTTATCACAAAAATGCGAAATTGCCGAGAGCAGCTCCATCACATTATCATACCGGTTCATCGCCTCGATGGAACCGTCCTCTTTGTACAGGCGGAGAAACCCGATCTCATCATTGAGTACGCGGGCCAGTTCATCAAAATTCAGTTCACTCAACAGGGAACGATATTTTTCAAACAACTTACCAAATGCTTTCAGCCTTTCCCGCAGACGGTGAGATATTTCGGGAATATTATCCACTTCCAACAAAGTCTGCGACAGTGAAATCTGCTTGCCTGCGGTATATTTTTGCAGTTTGGCCTGGGTTACCGAGCCGATTCCCCGGGCGGGAACATTGAGGATACGCGACAGGCTGACATCATCCTGCGGATTGTCGATAACCCGCAGATAGGCAAGGAAATCTTTAATCTCTTTTCGTTCATAAAATTTTGTGCCGCCGATGATAATGTAAGAAATTGCGTTCCGCCGCAGGGCATCTTCGATGGCTCTGGATTGAGCGTTAGTACGATACAAGACCACAAAATCACTAAAATTGCGCTTGTTATGGCTGATTTCATGGTGGATGCGATTGACAATTTTGCCGCCTTCATCGTTTTCATCCACCGCTTCGATGAGCACCAACGATTCACCCCGTTCTTTTTCGGTCCAAAGCCGTTTTTCTTTACGATAACGATTATTCTTAACCACCGAATACGCGGCTTCCAGAATATTTTTCGTCGACCGGTAATTTTGTTCAAGACGGAACGTTTGGCATCCGGGGAAAAATTTTTCAAAATTGAGGATATTTTTCACTTCGGCGCCGCGCCAGCGGTAGATGGACTGATCATCATCCCCTACCAAAAACACGTTCCGGTGTACAGCGCCCAATTGCACCACCAATTCATTCTGTGCAATATTGGTATCCTGAAACTCATCCACTAAAATATGTTCAAAAAGGGTTTGATATTTTTCCAGAACCTGTGGATGCTCACGAAACATTTTTACCGGCATGGTGATCAGATCGTCAAAATCCATACCGTTATTGCTCTTCAGAAAACCGATATAATAAAGGTAAACCTTGTACAACACCTCATCAAAAAAATCCTCGATCCGCTCTTTGAATACGTCCGGAGAGATCATTTCATTTTTCAACCGGCTGATTCTGCCGCGAATCATTCTTGGGTTGTGTTCTTTTTGCGAATAATGCAGCTCGTCCATAATTTTTTTGATGATACGCAACTGGTCATCGGAATCATAGATCACAAAATTTCGTCCGAAGCCGGTATACGCGCTTTCCCGGCGTAAAATACGGGAAAAAATAGAATGAAATGTGCCCACCCACAAATGATGAAAATCGGTATTCAGCAAATTTTTCAAACGGCTTTTCATCTCATTCGCCGCTTTATTGGTGAATGTGACCGCCAAAATTTTTTCCGGAAGAACCTGGAAATGGACCATCAGAAAAGCAATGCGATGAATCAATACCCGGGTTTTTCCGCTGCCTGCCCCTGCTAAAACCAGAATGGGCCCGGGAGCAGATTGCACGGCGGCACGCTGGACATCATTCAAACTATCTACTATTTGATCCGTATTTAAATTCCTGCCATCTAACATCAATGATTTCCCTTTTCCAATTTCAATTTTCGATAATAATTGCGCCGCAGCCGGTCAAACTGCTGTTTTGCCCGCAAATGCTCCTGTAAAGTACGGCTGAAAGCATGCGTGCCATCACCGGTGGCGACAAAATAAAGATACGGTAGATTTGCCGGATAAAGAGCCGCTTTGATGGCTGCTATACCCGGATTGTTAATGGGTCCCGGCGGCAACCCCGGATACCTGTACGTGTTGTACGGTGAATCGATCCGTTTATCCGCATTGGTCAATCTTCTGGGGCCATCGGAAATGATGTACTGCAACGTGGGATCTGCCTGCAGTAACATCTTGTTTTGCAAACGATTATGATAAACGGCAGAAATCAACGGCATCTCATCTTCCACCATCGCCTCCCCTTGAATTAACGATGCCAGTGTAACAGCCTGCAGCAGCGTTAAACCTTCTTCTTTCATTTTCATTTGCAAAGAATCATTCACAATTTTAAAAAAATACGCCACTTGTTTTTTCAGGATATCCGCTTCATCCTGTTGCCAAAAAAAATCATAAGTTTCAGGAAAAAGAAAACCTTCCAATGACGGAGCCGGGACCTGCAAAGAATGAACAAAAGCTGAATCATTAATATATCTCATAAGTTTCACAGAATCAACCGCCAATTTTTTACTTAAAATGGAAACAATTTTTTTTGCCGGTAATCCTTCCGGCAGAGTAACGCGAATACTGCTTACTTTTCCTGCATGAATCGCACGCAGGATGGTAATATTATTTTTAATATCCTTGAAGTCGTACCTCCCGGCCTTCAGATCAT
Organism: uncultured Deferribacteres bacterium; assembly: GCA_913009825.1. Lineage (GTDB taxonomy): Bacteria > Zhuqueibacterota > JdFR-76 > JdFR-76 > DREG01 > DREG01. Next base: position 38,039 of record CAJVYQ010000027.1, on the reverse strand, counting down.
TGGCGATTCCCAATATTTTTGCGGCAAGGATAAAACTGCCTGTATGAGAAATCACACCTTTCGTCTGCAAAAGTCTGCTGATGGCGTTCACATTCATGCCCTTTTTAATCACGACTACTTTTTGCCGGTGAAACGTCGATTCGCTGTTTGGCCCGTAAAGCAAGTAGCCGATAACGCCTGCAGTAAAAACTACAAAAAACAAAATCGTTGAAATAAAGATGACTAATTTTCGCAAAAAACGGTACCCTTTACTTATTAAGCGCCGAAACGAAAGCTTCTTTTCTCTGTTACTCCCGTTTAAATGATGCGGGAAAAATAACCTTAAAAATCCATTCAAAAAGAGAAATTGTTACAAAGCCTAAATCGAGCGATTCAGCCATTTATAATCTCGTTTTAAATACCAAACGGGTTTTCATTTATTAGTGTAAAATCCATAGAAATCAGACTGGCGATTCAGCGAATCGCCCTACAATCGCTCAATTCAGGTCTTAGCAAATCAACTTTTCATTTGCGCACGGCTCAATGTAAAATTAATTTCCATCTTTGCCGGAGGGAAAAAAAACAAACGCACCGGGATGTAAAAAAGCGTAAATTCCTATTTTTTTCGCTTTCTTTATCAGAAAAAGTGATAATGAAAAATTCCCCTCAAGATTGGAACACAGTACCGGCAGATTACCGGTGAGCACCTTCTTTGCAAAGAATGCCTCGCCGTTCCAGAATTCCTGATCGCCTAATGTGACGGCGTCGTAGCCAAATTTTTGGTACGCCTGAATAACTGTGTAGTTCTGCAACTGCCTGTCGGCCGTGCCTAAAAAAGCCCCGCCGTCGATCAGCAGCATATTTTTAAATTTTTCCCGCAGGCGTTTCACCGCTGTCAACCTTCTGGGCAAACCGCCGGCAACACCTACTGAGCAGCCGCAATCCAGTAACTGACCATTGTTGTTTGCCGTAAACACAATTAACAATGTATCTGTCTCATTGGCAGCGCCGACTCCTGCAGCCTGTATTGACAAAAACAGAAATAAAAAAGTTAAGCGCAGAAATTTTAACTTACCACTTATTAAGATGAATTTCTCCTTTCATACCAAAGTAAAAAAACATAATCAAATCGCTGTAGAGAATCAAGTCTTTTTGGAAAGAATGAAGCGGCTTTTCGGTTGTAATATTTTGGAGATGGCTAACAAGATTAAAAAATTTTGCACCCCTTTTGTTTGTCCGCAGATAACACAAATTGACGCGAATGATGAAAGACGATTACTATACTCTTTAGTAACTGTTTGCCTCACTTGCGATACACACAATAAAGCCACAGTAGCATTTTAGTCTTTTGAAAATTGCGGGATTACGGTTCAAAAAAGTCAATTATCTTCAATATATTCCCGAAAGCTTCTCATGAATAATCGGATAAAATTTGTTGATCTTATCGTTCTTTGGATGAGTAGCTTTCGGGAAGATTCCTCGGGGAGATATTTTAAAGGACTGAAATTTTACAAATCGCAAAGTTTTTGCTGTCAAAAACATATTCCGCGTATTTCGTACCTGTCCGCCAGAGGCTGATGTTTCGTGGACTTATTTTTTTTATTTGTGTATTGCGTGGGCTGCAAAGATCTGCTTTTTGAAATAATCCCGGAGAATTTCTCCGTGATCGAAAGTCAATTTTACGGGAAGGATTTCCGGACGAAAAACCGCCGGATTTTTGGCATTATCCCCGGCAATGGGTTTCCCGAATGCGGCGGCAACAAAAACCGAGGAAATGGTCTAGCGTCGCGGGTCCCGGTCCGGTTTGGAATAGACACCCAACGGACTGCGGCTAAACGGCACAGGCACGCCGGGAGAACTTTCAAATCGCTAATTCATGCCCGCGTGCTCGTGTCCGGTTTGAGCCGTTTGTCAGGCATCAAATCTTATATTTACTGCTTTTCCGTTATTTGTTTCTGAATTTTTATCCGGAGCTATTACTACATCAAATATAACATCTTCTTGTTCTGATATTTCCTTAAAAAATTTTTCGCCGGTTATATCGGTGTAATGAAAATAATAATCACCATCTTGGGCTTCGATAAATCCAAACCCCCTCTCAGGGAAAATCTTCTTTATTTTACCTATTCGGTTATTAAGATGATCGATATCTATTTCTTCAAGCTTAGGTTTCCCGATATATTTTAACTGTTCATATTTATCTTTTTTAAATTTTTCTCTACATTTATCACAATAATATTTTTGCCCTTTTCTTATAAATTCATCAGTATAAACAAATCTATCACCTTCATGAAATTCAGATTTACATTCAACTCGCCTTTTTGAGATTTGCAATTCTAATTTATCAAGATATTCACCAATCCAAATTATATCAAAATCCTTTAATCGTTGAACATCTTTGGGATCATAATATTCATTAGCACAACTTTCTTTTAAACTCGCAATTGCAACACGTTTACCTAAACGCCTTATTTGCTTAAGTGACGGCATAAAATCCCTATCACCTAATACGGCAATACAAATATCATAAGCATAGGGAATTGCTGCAAAATAAAACATACTTGCTGCTAATGCTATATCAACACATTTTTCCTGAGGATGAAAATCATTGTTTTCATCACGGTCTCTTCTTCGTAATCTATTGCCTCTATAATTAATTGGATAAACTTCAACCTCGTAATGGTATTCTTCTTTCAACAAATCGAAAAAATCTTGGCGTTGTCGAACCAAATATTCATCTTGGGGGTCATAATTAACTGCATTTGAACCAAAAAGATGTGTACGAACAATATCAACTTCCTTGTTGCCTAATGCTTTAGAGATTTGTTCACCTAAAACTAAGGGTAACTTTCCATAATCTAAACGGAAATTGTTCCCATATCTCTTAGACAAATTATTTTGGTTGGAATATAGCCACGTACCATCGATAAAAATCATAATTTTGGCCACATGATACTCCTTTTATTTATTATTAAAACACTTAAATGCATAACAGGTATTTCAGCGTTACAGCCAAATTGATTTCTCTTTTGCTTCCCGCACCGCCGCATCCTCGGTGCTCTCACCATAATCGATGAAGCTGCCGGGGATAAGCCCAGCCAAACGGCTCATTTTTTCGCCCGATCAAAACGATGCCGGTAACTTTTTCCCATCAAAAACTTCGATGATGATATCGACCATCGGGTAGGGATTGGCCTGCAATTCTATTTTTTGATGACAATGGGGACAGATTATGTACCGTTTGGTTGACATGCTCCTATTCTTTGAGTTATTTATATGTTTGTTGATTTACTACAGAAAACGTCCAAACTTTTTGATCAATCCTGTAAAATGTATTAATAACTTTCAAAATACACTACATGATAAAAAACTCCCCCGCAGGTTATTTTTGATACAAGATGCGGATATTCCTGTTCAGAGAAGTAAACCCTGGCAAATCTGCGGGAGAATTCACTTAAAAATATTCAGACCAATTTTTCATTATCACAATTTCCGCACCCGTTCCAGATCTTTCTGCCGGCCCATCAGAATCAGAAAATCCTTTTCGTTGATGGTGTAATTGGCATCCGGGACAATTCTCATCTCCTTGCCATCTGTGCCCGTCCGTTTGATCAGAATAATCTGCACGCGGTAATTATTGCGCATATCAATCTGAATAAGGCTTTTTCCCACGAACTTCCGCGGCGCTGCCAGCTCAACCATAAAATAATCGTCCACCACCTCGGTAATATCGGAGAGCGCCAGTGATGAATATGCCCGTTTCAGTCCCAGTGTAAGCTCACGTCGCGCCAACTCCTTATTATATGCATCGATGACATCTCGCCGGCTCAGATAGCCCAATAATTTCTTGTGATTCTGTGCATCCACTACCGGAACTTCACCGATGCGCACATGACCGAATGTTTTCATTACATCGTCGAGGTTGGTTTCCGGTGTAACAAACCGGGGTTTGGGTACAATCAGATCGTAAGCCACCACAATATTCTGCACAGCGGCCGGATCTTCCAAAACATTACGAATACTGGCCATGGTGATATAGCTGATGAATTGATCCTTTTCATCAATAACGCAATAGATCTCATGATCGCTGTTGACGACAAGAGGAATAATTTCCTGAATTTTCTGATTGTATTTGATTTTGTCCAGTTCCGTTTTGTAAACATCCTGAACCGTTATCGATTTAAGAACATTGATCTCTTTCCCCTGAAATAGTTTGATGCCGCGCCGCACCAATTTTAACGTGTAGATCGATTCTTCCTGCATTTTGGTGGTAAAAACAACGGCGATGATGGTAGCAATCATGAGCGGCAGGATGATGGTGTAATCGTTGGTCATTTCGAAAATGATGATGATAGCCGTGATGGGTGCATGTGTAACCGCGCCGACAAGTGCGCCCATGCCCACCAGGGAATACGCACCGGATGTGGCGGTGATCGTCGGGAAAAACTGGTGCACCAGCGTACCGACTGCGCCGCCGATCATAGCTCCCATAAACAGAGAAGGCGCAAAAATACCACCCGATCCACCCGAACCCAATGTAAGAGAAGTGGCTAAAATTTTCATCACCAGTAAAATCAGCAAGAATTCCCAGGAAAGGTTGCCGATAAGAGCGGCATTAATTCCCTCGTAACCGACACCATAAATGGCTGGAAAGACAATCCCCATGCCGCCGACAAGGAGACCGCCAACCAAAGGTTTCAAATAATCGGGAAATGAGGACCAGTTATCAAAAACATCTTCCAGCTTATAAAGCAGTCTGATGAAAGAAAGTCCTGCAATTCCGGCCAGAATACCCATGCCGGCGTAAAAAAACAATTCCCAGGGTGAAACCAGTGAATAGTGAGGGACAATAAATGCTGGAAAATCGCCCAAATAGTGCCGTGAAACCACCGTGGAAGTAACAGACGCAATGACAATGGGACTGAACTGCATAACGCCGAAATCGCCAAAAATAATTTCAATGGCAAAGAGAGCGCCGGCGACGGGCGCGTTGAAAGCCGCTGCAATTCCGCCGGCGCCGCCGGCTGCAACCAGCGTGCGCATCTTTTCCGGCGAAACCTGCAGCCATTGTCCCAGCGTGGAACCGACGGCGGAACCGATCTGGACAATAGGTCCTTCACGGCCGGAAGAACCGCCGGAACCGATACAGATGGAACTGGCTACTATTTTTGCCAGCACCACCCGCGGCCGGATCATGCCGTTGCGTAAAATGATGCTCTCCATCACCTCCGGCACACCATGACCTTTAACCTCCTTGGAAAAAAACGTAACAATAGGCCCTACCAATAAACCGCCAATAGCGGGCATCAACAGTTTTTGGTACCAGGGAAGCGCAGCCAGCATCTCCAGAGAATATTTCAGGTGAGTAGTCGAAACAACCTGAATCAGATGAATCAGATAGCGCAGGCCCAATGCACCGTACCCGGTAACCAAACCGATGATAACCGCAACGATCACCATAAAAGAGTGTTCCGCCATTTTAAAACGGTCAATGTAATAGGAAAGAGTTTCGGATAGTGTTCTGGCACGTAAATCTTTTATTACGGTTTCATCCATCGGAATTCATTCTCGCTTTTCTAAAGGTTCAACAACAAAACGGATGAAATTTACAGAATATATTTGGAATTTGCAAGACGGAATTTCTTTCCCCAAATATTTTGGCTATTTTATATTCTCACGAGAAGAATTTCTATCGCACTGTTTTATCCCCTCCTCTCATAAAAATGAAAGACAATCAGGTGGCAAACATAATTTACTTAAGTTTCGCACTTATAGAATTTGAAAAAAACAATACATGCCCAATTTTTTAGTTGTAGATAATATCTTATATTTTATAGAAATTAGCCTGTTTTCCCAAAAAGCACAAATCGGGTTCTTATTAAAAAACAGGTAACTATTCAGGTTGCCCGCTAATATCGCTAAAAAACGCGAATCGTTAACTATTTTGTCCTATTCGTATGATTTCGTGTAATTCGCGGGCTGAACAGGCAGACGATTTTTTCAATTCCTCTGCGCCCTCCGTGTCTCTGCGTTAAAAAAACAGGCGCTTTAAAACGCAGAGACGCAGAGAACGCAAAGGAAGCGGATTTGTTCAAAAAACTAAAGTGTTAAAGGCTGTTTAAACAAAACAACCTTATTACTTAATAATTAATAGGTTACGTTGTCATAAATCAGAAGGTGTTTTCCAATAGTTTCCATTAGTTGGGGCTGATATTTATAAAAATATTTTCACCAATTAGTGTATTTGACTAAGAATATTAGGATTTTTAACATTTTAAATTGTCATTTGTTAATTTGCAAAAGCTCTGTTTAAACACCCTCTGTTACGGTATTGTCACTACTCAGGCAGCCCGCGAAAGACTCAAAAAAAAAACAGGAAAAAAGTTAGATGAGATCTTTCGATTGTTTCGTGTGTTTTCTGCCTGTGTCAGACAGACGTGAGCTGAATAGTTACAAAAATAGTTTCAGGATCATCCCTTTTATTTTAAATTTAAATGACGCTTTTTCAATCACCCCAACGGGGTGACGTACACTAGCCCGGGGCAACGCCCCGGGGGGGAAAGAGGAAAAAGAATAACAAGCCCTGAAAGGGCGGAATATTTGCCTGTGCCGGTACGATCTGTTCATTTGAATTTTGTATTTCGCCCCTTCAGGGCTTGACCCCGTTTTTTTTCCCCCCGGGGGCGTTGCCCCGGGCTGGTATATTCCGCCCTTTCAGGGCTCACAGGATATAAATCAATGAACAGGGATTGTCCCGGAAACATACGGATACTTGTTTTATGTACAAGATGATTAACATCGAAGAATGGAACAAAAGATATTCCGGACAACTGTATTTTTCGGATCCTGACAAGTTACAATACCTGAATTATTATAAATGCGAAACTTGAGTTACAAGTTCTCAAATTGGGTTTCTGTTGTTTCACTTCCGCAGTGTATCCTCACTCTTCCTGAAAAGTTACCTTTATTTTAGAAATACGACGCATTATGCTAATGATCTCTAAAACACCATTTCCAAAAATCGTAACATTTTAGTTTTTTGAAAAACTGTGCCTTTTCAATATTAAATGAGTTTAAACAAGTCATTCCCTGCCGGCGCAAACAGTCCTGCCCGGGTCAGTCTAACACCGGATTTAAAAAACAGCTTCTTCGGTTGGTATGGCAGGCGGCGCCTACCTGTTCCACTTTAACCACCAGACAATCTAGATCACAATCCGCCAAAATCTGTTTCACTTTTTGGATATGGCCGCTGGTTTCTCCTTTGCGCCATAATTTCTGTCGTGAGCGGGAGAAGAAACAGGTTCGTTTTTCCGTCAGCGTAATGTTCAGGCTCTCCCGGTTCATATATGCCACCATCAGGACTTCATTGTTGTGTACATCCTGAATTACAGCGGGAATCAGGCCGCGCTCATCAAATTTAATTTTATTTAAATCAATCATCAAACCTCCGTACAGGGATGCCGTTCTGATGAAGATATTCCTTTAATTCTTTGATTTTTATCGTGTCGTAGTGAAACACAGAAGCAGCCAAAACCGCATCGGCTTTGCCCCATTGAATGGCGGCGTAAAAATGCTCCGGTTTTCCGCCGCCGCCGGATGCAATGACGGGAACAGGCACCTGCTCGCTGACCTGCCGGGTAATCCGCAGGTCAAAACCGTCTTTAGTCCCGTCGCTATCCATACTGGTCAGCAGGATTTCACCGGCGCCGAGATCAACTGCCTGCTTCACCCAATGAAGCGCATCCAGATCCGTTTTCTTTTTACCGCCATAGATGAAAACACTCCATTTTTCGCGGCCGGTTTTTTTCACATCCACTGCCAAAACAATACATTGAGAACCAAAATGCCGGGCTCCTTCCCGGATAAGTTCAGGATTCCGCACCGCCGCAGTATTGACGGCAATTTTGTCGGCGCCGTGATGCAGCACGGTATCCATGTCGGCCACCGATTGAATACCGCCGCCGATCGTGAAAGGGATGAATATTTTTTTTGCGATTTTTGCAGCCAAACCGGCCATCAGTTTGCGCTTTTCCTGAGATGCGGTGATATCCAGAAAAACCAGTTCATCCGCACCTTCCGCTTCATACCTTGCGGCCAGTTCAACCGGATCGCCTGCGTCCGTAAGCGATTTAAAATGGATCCCCTTCACCACCCGGTTATTTTTAATATCAAGGCATGGGATGATTCGTTTTGTTAACGTCATTTTATCTATTATTTCCATTTTTAATTGCCTCCGCCAAATCGAAGTGATCCTCGTAAATGGCTTTGCCCACAATCACACTTTCCACGTTGCGGGGGGCTTCTTGCTGAAGTATCTCAATATCATGAAAGCTGCGCACACCGCCGGAAGCGGTAATTGCAGCCGGGACGGATTCGGCAAACTCCCGTAAAGCAGTAAGATTAGGTCCGGCGAGCATGCCGTCCCTGGCAATATCCGTGAAGATAAAACGCTGTACGCCCGAAGCCACCATTTTTAAGGCAACATCCGTAGCGGCGATTTCTGTAACGGATTGCCAACCCCGTACCGCAGTTTTCCCATTCCGGCTGTCAATTCCCACAATAATCCGGTGGTTACAAAATTGTTTGATTGCCTCCGTAACCAACTCCGGCTGTTCAACAGCGACAGTGCCCAAAATCACCTGATGTACGCCCCATTGCAGCCATTCTTCTATCCGCCGCAGGGAACGAATGCCGCCGCCCAATTCAACTGCAACAGGCACTTCCTCAAGAATCTGCCGGACTGTCTTTTCATTTTCCGATTTGCCGGTAAAGACGCAATCCAGGTCGACGATATGAATTTTCTTGGCGCCGGCCTGATAAAATTTTTGCGCCATCCGGACGGGAGAAAAATTATAACTTATTTGAGCCCCGGGGTCTCCTTGGCGTAACCGAATACATTGCCCTTGTCGAATATCGATGGCAGGAATAATTTGCATCTTTCTCTCCTATGTTTTGGTGACAAAATTTCGCAAAAGCTGCAGTCCGTCTTTCCGGCTTTTTTCCGGATGAAATTGTACTCCCCAAATGTTATCCCGGTTAATGGCTGCGCAAAAAGGAAAACCGTACATGCAAGTTGCGATACTGTCTGTTCCTTCAGTCGGCAAACAATAATAAGAATGCACAAAATAAAAGTACGGCGACGTATTCAGATCACTAAATAACGAAGCATCACGGGCAAATTCAATCCGGTTCCAGCCCATGTGCGGAATTTTTAATCCTGTACCAAAATGTTGAACACACCCGTCAATCAAATTAAGTCCCGGCCGGTTTCCCTGTTCATCGCTTGCCGTGAATAATAATTGCATCCCCAGGCAAATACCCAAAATGGGAGTGCCGTCCTGCGCTTTTTTTTTGATCAGATCGTCTATGCGCCGGTTTTTAAGCTTGCTCATAGCCGTGGCAAACGCACCGACACCCGGTAAAATAAGTCGCTCCGCCCTCAAAATATCTTTTGTTTCGGCGGAAAGGTCGGCAGAAATTGCCAGAGCAGCGAAAGCGTTTTTAAGGCTGGCAATATTCCCGACACCATAATCGATAATCGTAACTTTTGTCATTTCACTCCTATTCCGGCATCCCTTTTGTAGATGGGATTCTTCCGTTTTTCTCTTTTGCAACGGCGGTTTGCAAAGCCCGGCCAAAACATTTGAAGAGTGCCTCTGCCTGATGATGGTCGTTGCCGGGGCGCAAAATTTCCAAATGAAGCGTTAATTCCGCTTCCCGCACCAGGGCTTTAAAAAATTCTTCTATATTTTCCGTTGCCAGCGCGCCAATATTTTCCCGCCTGAATTCTGCCGCAAACACCAGATAAGCGCGTCCGCTCAAATCGATAACCGACCGGGCCAAAACTTCATCCATGGGCAATAGGAAATAACCGTAACGCGCTAATCCCTTTTTATCATCTGCGAGCGCCCTTAAAACCTGTCCCATCACAATGCCAATGTCCTCGACAATATGATGATCGTCCGTCTGCAAATCGCCGGCAGCTTCAATTTCCAGATCAATGCCGGCATGGAATGCAAATAAAGCAAGCAGATGATCCAGAAATCCGACGCCGGTTTCAATGGCAGATTTCCCGGTGCCGTCTAAATTCATAGATACCCTTATCCGGGTTTCATTGGTTTTACGCAGGATTTCTTTGCGCCGCATCATTTATCCTCCTCTAAAAAATGTAATAATTGATTGACGTTTTCTACGATGGAGATATCTCCGGCAAACGGTTTTCCCCGGTTTATTACCTGGACAAATTCACATTGGATTTCAGGATAGTAACGGTTAAAATTGATGACCGTCTGATAATCATCAAACGAATCGCCGATGAAAATAATACCATCTGCATTACACAGACGAGCCATATTAAGCAGGGGAATCGGATCCGGCTTTGCCGGCCGGCCGGTTGCGGCATAGACGATAAATTGATTGGCAATATTTTCGGCGCCGATTTTGGGTTTCACTAATTCAAATTCCCGCTCATTTCTGCCGGAATAAAAGCCTATTGTGTGGGTTTGGGAAATTCGCCGGAAAAGCTCACAGTCAACCAGCACCTTTTCCGCTTGTAAAGCCCCGCTTTTTACACCGAATTCCGGCTTGATGCCATAAAGATATTCGCAATATTGTTCCCCGGCGTAATATTCCATCGCTAACTTGCGGATCAGATGAGGACGGTACCTGGAAAATATTTTTTGATAAAAAATGGACGGCAACGTGAACAGCCAGTTTTTAATCCCTTCCAGACCTGTTCCCGCTTTGGCCGTTTCGGCGATGAATGTTGTCAGATCTAACGGAACGGGCAAAATGTTTTGCTGCAAAAAAAAGAGGAGCAGACCTTCATCCAGGTCCCAATCATTGTTAAAACCGGGGACGGTTTTAAACATGGCAATATCCTGCTGTGATGGCTGCTCCAAGTCAGGGATACCCGCCAATTCTCCATATTTGGCAATGGATTGCATAATCGCCATGGGAAAAGACCGGCCGGTATCGATCAATATACCATCGATATCAAAAATAATAAGATCAAATCTGTTCCTGTTTTTTTGAACCGCGGGCGAAAGTCTGATCATTTTTCCGGTTCCCTTCCTTTTCCGTTAGCGGAATATTCCGAATCGGCGATTGCCAAAATGTTTTGTAACAGGATTTTATTTTCTTCCGGTGTGCCAACCGATATCCGCAAATGGTCCCGCAAGCCGGGATAAAATGAAACATCGCGTACCAGGATACCCCTGTCGATTAATTTATCAACCATTCGCCGGCTATCGAACCCGCATTTCACTAAAATAAAGTTGGCTTCCGTGGGAAATGTTTCTATTCCCGGGATTTTTTTTAATTCAGCAGACAGCCGTTTTCTCTGTTCAATCATTGCAGCCACGGCGGGCTGCAGCAATTGGCTGTTTTCCATTAGCAGGGAAGCCGCCAGTTCGGAGAAACCGTTCAAATTATAAGGAAGCAAAACTTTATAAATCTCATGCACTAATTCTTTGGCGGCCAGGCCATAGCCAAATCGGCCGAACGAAAAAGCCCGCGCTTTTGAAAATGTCCGGGTTAAAATTAGATTCGGAAACTTTTTGAGTAAACTGCTGAAATCCTGTTCACAGAAATCGAAATAGGCTTCATCAACCAAAACAAAACCCGCCGCCTCTTTTACTATTTCAATTAAATCTTCGCTATCGATAGAATTACCGGTGGGATTGTTGGGCGAACAGAGCACAGTTAAAACCACATCCGGATTCTGAGAGAATGAGATCAATTCCTGAACCGGGAATTGAAAGTTTTCTTGTAACGGCAAAACCGTAACACCGGCGCCCAGAATTTCGCCGTAATGAGCATAAAGAGAAAATGTCGGGGAGATGGTAACCATTCGTTTTCCCGGCTCCAGAAGAGTCATCATAACCGCTAACAATATTTCATTGGAACCGTTGCCAACCAACACATTTTCCGCCGGCAACGCCAATAAACGAGCAAACTTTTCTCTCAAATTCATCGATCTCAATTCCGGATATCGATTCCAGGGCCGGCCTTTTATCACATCCGTAATTTTGACTTTTATTTCAGACGGCAGGTCATACGGATTTTCATTCTGATTCATTTTAATCCGATAATCTATCTGTGGTAAAAGATAGGATTTTTTATCCCTCACGCACTGCTTTATCATACTCAACCGGTTCATTCTCGGTTCTCCCGTTTCATAGTTAATCGACAGAGTACTGCATTGGCATGGGCAGCCAAACCTTCCAAATGAGCGAAGCGGACAATTTTTTCACTCTCCCCGAGCAACTTATTTTCATCGTACTGAACAATTGATATCCAGCGCAAGAAATCCCGCACCGAGAGGGCAGAGGAAAACCTGGCGCCGCCGTTAGTCGGCAAAACATGATTACTACCTGCCCAATAATCACCAACGGATTCCGGAGTAAAATGCCCCAGAAAGACCGCTCCTGCATGGATAATATTTTCCATCGCCCGTTCCGGCTGCACAATTTGCAGTAACAGATGTTCCGGCGCAATTTTATTCACCAGATCAATCCCCTCCGTTAGATGATTCACTAGGATGAGCGCTCCTCTTTTTTGTAAAGCTGCCCGTGCAATGGAACGTCTGGATAGTCCGGCCAACTGCCGCCTCAATTCCAATTTTGTTTGCGTAATGATTTCTTCCTCTGTGGAAATTAGCATCGCCCGGGCATGTTCATCATGTTCCGCCTGAGAAAGTAAATCCGCAGCGATAAAAACGGGATTGGCGGTTTCATCGGCTAAAATTACAATTTCGCTGGGGCCGGCGACGGAATCGATGCCGACTTTACCGAATACCTGCCGCTTTGCTTCCGCTACATAACGGTTTCCCGGGCCGATGATTTTATCCACCGGACGAATTGTTTCCGTGCCGTAAGCCAGCGCTGCAATGGCCTGCGCGCCGCCGGCTGCATATACTTCATCCACGCCAAGCAGAGAGGCAGCGGCAATAATCAAAGGGTTCATCAAACCTGTATCGCTTTGGGGAGGTGAAACCAATATAATTTCTTTCACACCCGCTACCCGGGCCGGGATGAGATTCATCAAAACGGAAGAAGGATAAACCGCGCTGCCTCCCGGAACATACATGCCGGCACGCTGAAGCGGAACGATTTTCTGCCCGACTTTTCCGCCGGCAAAAGAGAGATGCCAGTCGTTCACCTGTTCCAGTTCTTTCTGATGAAAACAACGAATATGATCCGCCGCCGACCGGAGCAGGGCCATCGTCTCTTCATCGACGGCCCGGCTGTTTTCCAATTCTTTTCTGGAAATTCTCACAGTCTCCCTGGCGACTCCGTCATATTTTTCCGTCATTTGCAGCAGGGCTTTGTCACCGGAGCGCCGAACATCCGCAATAATCCGGGCAACCTGATCTCTGAGTTGCTTGTCTTCGAATACAGTCTGCGCACTATCCCGCAGATAAGATTGGGAAGATGAATAACAAGGGATTTCCATCATTTCGTTTTTCATGGGATCACCTTGTTCAACGGATATTCGATGATATCTCCGGCGCCGTATTCCTTCAACGTGGGAATAATCTCGCGCACAACCCGTTCATTTACTATGATTTCCAGCGCCACCCAATCGGAATCGAGCAAGGGTGATATGGTGGGCTGTTTCATGGCCGGCAAAAAAGCTCTCAGAATTTCAACCGATTTCCGCAGAATATTGAATTTGAGGCCGACTTTTTCTTTTGCCCGGATCGCCCCCTGGAGTAAAAGGGCCATATCATCTATTTTCTTTTTTTTCAATTCATCCCGGTAACCGGTTTTATTGGCAATAAATCTCGTCGTCGATTCCAGAATGGTTTCCACAATTCGTAAATGGTTTTCACGAAGCGAACTACCGGTTTCTGTAAGCTCTACAATGGCGTCTACAAGTTTTGGCGCTTTCACCTCCGTAGCGCCCCAGGAGAACTCAACGCTTGCCGACACACCGTTTTTCGCCAAATATTTTTTGGTAAGGTTAACCGCCTCTGTGGCAATGCGCTTACCCTGTAAATCCTGCACGGATTGAATGGACGAATTTTCCGGAACCCCCAAAACCCATTTTACCGGACGGAAACTGCTCTTTGCATAAATCAATTCACACACTTCAACTACATCGGCGTCGCTTTCAACAATCCAGTCTTTGCCGGTTAAGCCGGCGTCTAAAACACCGTTTTCCACATATTTTGCTATTTCCTGAGCTCGCAGCAATATGGCTTCTATTTCAGGATCGTCGCATTCGGGAAAATAATTTCTACCATTCAAATAGAACTGAAATCCGGCGTGTTGCAATAGATCAAACGTACTATTCTGCAGACTGCCTTTGGGCAAGCCCAATCGGATCTTCATAAAATACCTCCGTAAAGTGAATGTAATTTTTACTGTGGGAGCAAAGGTGAATTTACCGGAATGAGGAGAGGAAGGATCAAAAAAAATCCCCGGATTCCGGTGATTGCTCACCTTTGAACCCGGGGACATTGCTATCGCAAACGCACCATACCACCGAAGTTAAAGGTTGAGCTTCACCTTAACGTGATGATGATGGTGATGATATCGTTTCGTATAATCCATAATATTTCTCAAAATTTATTTGTGTATAGTGTCTGAACGAAAAGTGGAAAACACGCATCTTGCTTGTTTTATAAACTGTTTAGTTCCCTACTTTTCGATAAGATTATAATTCAAACAAGATGTTCGATGTACAATTTAGATACTTTTCGTTCAGCCTCTGTATAATAGGAAAGCTACAAATAAGAGTCAAGAGAAAATTGATTTTTTTCAATATATCCTACCTAAATTGAGCGATTCCAAGCTTAAACTATCCACCAACGAGTTTTGTCATTCTGCCTGCCCGACCGCAGGCGGGGAAGAATCTTGTTAATTCTGTGCACAAAACCAACAAGATTCCTACTGAATGAGCGTGAGAATCGCTCAATTTAAGTACTGTTAAGATGTTTCCAAAGACATGGTTTCCAATAGCCAATACACTTTACCGTTCCCGGCGCTTAAATTTTGTGCTGCGGAATCATTTTTTTGCGCATCGATTTTCCTGATCACTTCATCGGTCATTTCAGATGTTGACACACTTTCATGACCATTCATCGTCAAATCGGCAGTTCGGAACCCGACTTTAAGAACTTTTTCGATGGCCTTTTCAATGGTCTGCGCGGCATTTTCCATATTGAACGAATAGTGAAACATGAGCGCTACGGAAGCGATCGCCGCCAGCGGATTGGCGATATTTTTACCGGCAATGTCCGGCGCAGAACCGTGAACCGGTTCATACAATCCCACACCGGTTCCCAGACTTGCAGAAGGCAGCATCCCCAAAGAACCGGTGAGCATGGAGGCTTCATCACTCAGAACATCGCCGAACATATTTCCGGTCAGAATCACATCGAACTGCCGCGGATTTTTCACTAACTGCATGGCGCAGTTATCCACCAACAGATGTTCCAGTTCAACGTGCGGATAATCTTCGGCAATCCGGGTGACTGTTTTTCGCCAAAGCCGGGACGTGACGAGAATATTCGCTTTGTCCACCGAAGTAACTTTTTTGCGCCGTTTCATCGCTGCCTCAAAAGCGACCCGGGCAATCCGTTCAATTTCCGGAGTAGAGTACGCCATTGTATCCACCGCTCTTTCCCCGTTATCAATAGATTCGGTAAATTTCGGTTGGCCAAAATAGATGCCGCCGGTTAGTTCCCTCACCACCAGCAGATCTACTCCCTGGACATATTCCGGCTTCAGTGAAGATGCGCCGGCAAGAGGGGAAAATACTTTTACCGGTCTCAGGTTGGTAAACAAAGCCAATTCTTTTCGTAAACGCAGCAGCGCAATTTCCGGACGTAATTCAGCGGGATTCTTATCCCATTCGGGACCGCCGACAGCGCCTAAAAAAACAGCATCGGCGTTCTTACAGGCTGCAATTGTCTCCTCCTGAACAGGAATGCCATGCTTGTCCAGACAAGCGCCGCCGATGGCAAATTCCCGGCTTTCAATTTCAAGCTCGTATTCTTCCGCCACATGGCGCAGAACCTTCATGGCTCCGCGACTGACTTCTTCGCCGACACCGTCGCCGGGAAGAAACACAATTCTCTTTCTCATTTTTTTTCTCCTTTCATACCATTTTGTTGATTCTTGCATATTCAAAAAGGCCGCCCGCCTGAACGATTGCCGCTACTTCGCCAAGCGGTATTAAACTATATTCTTCTTGTGTTGTACGGTTGAACAGTTTAAACTGATTAAAATCAATTTCCACAACATCTCCCGTTTTTATCCTGATCGATATATCCATTTTACTTTCAAAAGGCGTTAAAAAACCGCCGTCGATGACATTACGGTAAAAAATGCGAGCGTACGAAGTTGCAACAACCGCCTGCACTCCGGCTTTCTGCAAAGCGAACGGCGCATGTTCCCGTGATGAACCGCAGCCAAAATTTTTTCCGGCTACAATGATCCGATAGTCCGATTCGCACCCATCTTCCGCCACAAAAGGGATGTTGCCTGCCGGCAAACCGGATTTGGCGGAAGGAACTCCCGATAAAGCGTACCGGCCGTAGTTTTTACTTTCCTCCGCATCGTCCGGACGATAAACCAGATATTCCGCCGGAATGATCTGATCCGTATCGATATCGTCTCCCAAAACGAACGCTTTTCCTTTTATTATACTACTCATATTTTCCCCTCAGCTTGTTCTGCTTCATCAATTAAGGGCTGCATCGAGTATCCGTAGGGTGATTCGCTGAATCACCAACCGGGAGATTACACTAAGCAGTGAAAACCGGTTTGACAGCAGCAACCACTCGATACAGGTAAAGCTATCTGCATCACAAATAATCTTCCGGATCTGTAATTTGACCCGTTAGCGCCGAAGCCGCGACCGTGTATGGCGAAGCCAGATAAACCTGCGACTGCTTCGAACCCATTCTCCCCGGAAAATTCCGGTTGGTTGTTGAGATGCAGACTTCCGCCTGATTCAGACGTCCGAACGTATCTGCAGGGCCGCCCAGACAGGCGGCACAGGACGGAGGTCCGATTTTGCAACCGGTATTCTCAAAAATCTCCCACAAGCTCTGTTCATCAATCCGGGTCGATTTCAAACCGGCGCTCACTTCTGTAGTTGCCGGAACGGTATAAGTAGCGATTGTAACCTCCCGCCCTTTCAGTATCCGGGCAGCGGCATAAAAATCGGACAATTTGCCGCCGGTGCAGGAACCGATATAAGCACGATTCAGTTTGGTTTTCCGCAGTTCCCGGGCGGGAGCCGTATTGCCCGGCGAATGAGGTTTGGCTACCATCGGCAGCAGTTGTTCCGATGTGTAACGGGTCACACTATGAAAACGGGCATTTTTATCTTCCGTGACCGGTTCATAGCTGCGCTGAGTTCGTTTTGTCAGATAGGCGAAAGTGGTTTCATCCGGCTCGATGATGCCGTTCTTCCCGCCGGCTTCGATAACCATGTTGGTTAACGTCATACGACTTTCCATATCCATAGCTTCGACACCGGAGCCGGCAAACTCCATGGTGCGATAGGCAGCGCCGTCCACGCCAATATCGCCGATGATTTTCAGAATAATATCTTTGGCCATCACATAGGACGGTATTTCACCATCGATGATAAATTTCATGGTTTCGGGAACTTTTACCCATAATTTTCCCGTTCCCAGAATGAAAGCTGCATCCGTGTTGCCAATACCCGTGGCAAACTCTCCGAAAGCGCCGGCCGTACTGGTATGGGAATCGGTACCGAACAGAACCTGGCCGGGGAGCGCGAACCCCTCTTCCGGCAGCGCCACGTGGCAGACGCCTTTATACATTTCAGCGCCCACATCATAAAAATGAGGCAGATTCTGTTCGCTAACAAAATCACGAAGGATCTCAACATTTCTCTTTGCGCACGGATCGGAAGTGAAAATGTAATGATCGGGAATTATTACCACTTTCTCCGGATCCCAGACTTTTGCATCTATGCCAAACTGCTGTTTGAAAATGGCAAACGTCGGCGGGCCGCAGACATCATGCGTCAGCAGGATATCCACATCAACCCAAATATTTTCTCCCGGTTCAACTTTTATCTTACCGGCATGTTTCGCTAAAATTTTCTCGGTAATTGTCATGTTGCTTTTTCCTGTTTTTTTACTTTTTACTTCTTTTAAGCGGTACGTAAAACTGCCATTCCCGCATGATTTAAGCGGCCTACCTGCTGCAGACAGGCCGTTAAAAACATTTGGGGATGATAAATCAATTTGTTTTTTCATAATAAATTAGTTCTTTGAAAAATCTGCATCCTCTGCGTTTCAGTGGGTTTGATTTCTAACGCAGAGGCGCAGAGAACGCAGAGACATTGAAATTGTTCTAAAATTATTGTAACATTTTATTCCTTTGAAAATTGATAAGTCAAAAAAGATTTGCATTTCGAGCCTCAATGTTAGCTTCCCGGCTTTTTGGGCTGAAGCCCTGAAAAAGTTGATGATCGAACCGTTCCACGAGCTAAAGCTCGTGGCAATGAAAAGAGAGGAAGCACTTCATAGCCACGATTTCCGCCTAGGGCAGATGGCTTCGCCAAGATCGTGGATTTAAATAAGCAACAACCATCAAACGGTTTTAGCCTAATTCTACTTCCGAGGCATTCGCTACCATTTTTCAAAGAACTAAAATGTTACGTTTTTTCATAGAACTGAACGACTTTGATTTCCATCTCCGATTTTACCATTATTAATTGCCCGGTTCACGGCCTTCAAATAAGCTTTTGCACTGGCTTCAACCACATCCGTGCTGGCAGCTTTTCCCACATAAGAGGCACCGTCGCGCTCAATTTGCAGCAACACTTCTCCCAAAGCGTCCCGGCCCCGGCTGATGGAATTCAATGAATAGGAGAGTAAACGTCCCTGCACACCGGCGATTCGGTCGATAGCATTAAAAACTGCATCTACCGGTCCGTCTCCTACCGAAGAGTCCTCTACCATCTCATCGCCATGTTTAAGCCGGATTGTGGCTGTAGGCGTCAATTGTGAGCCGGAAATCACGTGCATCTTTTCAAAAGAATACGTTTCAGGAACTTCATCCTCTCTATCCTGAAGAATGGCAATGAGATCGGCATCGTAAATGGCTTTCTTTTTATCTGCCAGATGCGTGAAAGCTTCATAAACTGCGTTTAATTCCGCTTCGGACAAAGAATAGCCCAATTCTTTATACCGTTTTTCCAGCGCATGCCGGCCGGAATGTTTACCCAAAACCAACATGCTTTGCGGTACACCGACCGATTCCGGCGTCATAATTTCATAGGTCATCGCATTGTTCATCACCCCGTGTTGATGGATGCCGGCCTCGTGGGCGAAAGCATTCGCCCCGACAATGGCTTTGTTGCGCTGCACCTGCATACCGGTTAAACGAGTCAGTAATTTGCTGGTCGAATAGATTTCCTGAGTTTTGATGCCGGTGGCCAAACAAAAATGGTTGCGTCGAGTATGAAGAGTCATCACAATCTCTTCCAGAGCGGCGTTCCCGGCACGTTCGCCAATGCCGTTTATGGTACATTCCACCTGGCGCGCGCCGTTTTCGATAGCGGATATGGAATTTGCCACCGCCATGCCAAGATCGTTATGGCAGTGCACACTGAGAATTGTTTTTTCGATATTGGGAACACGTTGGCTGATAGTACGAATCAATCTGCCAAATTCAGCGGGAATAGCGTAACCCACCGTATCGGGAATATTTACCACTGTTGCGCCCGCATCAATGACAACTTCAACAACCCGACAAAGATAATCGGGATCGCTGCGCACCGCATCCTCCGCGGAGAATTCCACATCATCTGTGAGAGATTTGGCATATCGAACCGCTTCGACCGCCGCCGCTAAAACCTGTTCCCGGCTCATGCGCAGCTTATGTTTCAGATGGATATCCGAAGTGGCAATGAATGTATGAATCCGGGGATGCTGCGCATTTTTCAACGCCTCCCAGGCCCGGTCGATATCCAGTTTCTTTGTCCGGCACAATCCGGCAATTTTACAATTCTGCACACGACCGGCAATTTCACGCACCGCCAGAAAATCGCCTTCCGAAGCGATGGGAAAACCGGCTTCGATAACATCAACACACAATTTTTCCAATTGGAGGGCTAAGCGAAGTTTTTCATCAAGATTCATGCTGAATCCCGGCGCCTGTTCCCCGTCCCGTAATGTGGTGTCGAAAATTAAAATCTGTTTTTCCATTTTACCCTCCTGTTTCAACAAAAATAGGCAAAGCTATCCGACAACGCCCAACTGCTTGCTTCTACGATATTTTCTGAAACGCCAACTGTTCTCCGGGAATAAACTTCCGGGTTTGAACCGATGATTACACTAAGTTTAGTGCCGGTTTCGTCACGGAGCGTGGTATCAAAAATTTATATTTTTTGCGATTTTATGTCTCGCCGGCAGCCAATCACTTTTTAATCCAGCTCATCATCTCCCGAAGCTGTTTACCCACTTTTTCCAATTGTAGTTCTTCATGCTGCCTGCGGCTGGCATTCAGCACCGGGCGACCTGCCTGATTTTCCAAAATCCAGTCTTTGGCAAAGTCACCGCTTTGGATATCCGCTAAAAGTTCTTTCATCCGCTGTTTTGTTTCTTTATTCACCACTTTGGGGCCGCGTGTCATGCCGCCGTATTCAGCCGTATCACTAACCGAATAGTACATGCCGGCCAAACCACCTTCGTAGAACAGATCGACAATTAATTTGAGTTCATGTAAACATTCAAAATAGGCAATTTCCGGTTGATATCCTGCTTCAACCAAAGTCCCGAATCCCGCTTTGATCAATTCGGAAACACCGCCGCAGAGAACAGCCTGTTCTCCGAACAGATCCGTCTCGGTTTCTTCTTCAAAGGTCGTTTCGATGACGCCCGCTCTGGTCCCGCCGATCCCTTTTGCATAAGCCAACGCTATTTCTTTAGCCTTTCCGGTGGCATTCTGATGGACGGCAATCAGGCAGGGAACACCGCCACCCTCGGTAAATACTCTTCTCACCAAATGGCCGGGACCTTTGGGAGCAATCATAAAAACATCCACATCTTCCGGAGGGACAATCTGATTAAAGTGGATATTGAATCCGTGCGCGAAAACCAACGCTTTCCCCGGTTTCAGATGAGAAACAACATCTTTTTCATAGGCCGCAACCTGACTTTGGTCGGGCAGTAACATCATAATAATCTGCCCCGCGACGGCAGCTTCGGCCGTTGTCATCACTTTTAACCCGGCTTTCTCCACTTTTTCCCACGAAGAACTTTCCTTGCGCAAACCAACCACAACATCTACGCCGTTCTCTTTAAGATTGAGCGCGTGGGCATGTCCCTGGCTGCCGTATCCCAAAACGGCCACCGTTTTTTGGGCAAGCAAGTTTAAATCTGCATCTTTGTCATAATAGAGTTTCATACTTCATTTCCTTTCATATTCTGAATTAAGTAAAACTTTCCAGCCCGGCACAAACCTTCCAACTCGGTATAAACCTTCCAGGTTTTAAAAACCTGGAAGGTTTGTTTATTTTAAGTTTTTCCCTGAAATTCTCTGCGCAAGGCCACAGAACCGGTACGTGCCGTTTCAATAATACCAAACGGTTTCAGCATGCTGATGGAAGCATTTACCTTATCCGCGCTGCCGGTCAGCTCAATGGTTAAACTTTTGGGGCTGATATCGATAATTTTCGCCCGGAAGATGGAGACAATCTGCATAATTTCCATGCGCACAGACGGCGACGCAGAAACTTTAATCAGGGCTAATTCACGCTCTACAAACGGTTCGAATGTTAAATCCACTACTTTGATTATGTTGATCAGTTTATTCAATTGTTTGGTAATCTGCTCGATAATCCGCTCATCTCCCCGGGTTGTCAGCGTCATGCGCGCGAGGCCCTCTTTTTCAGCGGTGCCCAAGCTGATACTGTCGATATTAAATCCCCTGCCGCTGAACAAACCGGCAATCCGGGAAAGGGTGTTAAAACTGTGTTCAAAAGTTACGGAAATAGTGTGTTTCATTCGATTCTCCCAAAATCAATTTTCATCTTCGATCATTTCATACAAAGCGGCGCCGGCGGGAACCATTGGGAAAACATTTGCTTCTTTAGCCACAATAAAATCCATCACTACCGGTCCGTTTTTTATCTCCATCGCTTTTTGCAGAGTGGGGACAACCTCCCTGGGACGTTGAATACGAAAAGCGGTAGCACCGTAACTTTCCGCAAGTTTCACAAAATCGGGGTTGCTGTCTTTCAAATAGGTGTGAGAATATCTTTTATCAAAAAATAGTTGCTGCCATTGCCTGACCATACCCAGAAAAGAATTGTTAATGATGGCCAGCTTTACCGGAATTTTGTATTTCACAGCCGTGGCCAATTCCATGGAGGTCATTTGAAAACCGCCATCACCGGCAATACAAAAAACCTTACGGTCAGGTCTGCCCACTGCGGCGCCAACCGCGGCCGGAAATCCGTATCCCAT
This sequence comes from uncultured Deferribacteres bacterium, assembly GCA_913009825.1. Classification (GTDB taxonomy): domain Bacteria; phylum Zhuqueibacterota; class JdFR-76; order JdFR-76; family DREG01; genus DREG01. Next base: position 15,595 of record CAJVYQ010000027.1, on the reverse strand, counting down.
TGTCCCCAGTCCGCCGGAAGAAAGCAGGGAACGGGGCCGGTTGAATTTATAAAACTGCGCCGTCCACATCTGATGCTGTCCCACATCCGTGACAACAATCGCGTCGCCATTAGTAATTTCCGAGATTTTCTCAATTACATACTGTGGCATAATCGTATCATCGCGATGGGCATATTTCAACGGATGTGCTTCTTTCCAGCTATCCAGCTTTTGCAGCCATGCGGAGATATCCGGCCTTTCAACCAGTTCGGTCAATTTAGGCAGCACATTTTTCACATCTCCCACAATCGGTATGTCAACCGTAACATTTTTTGAAATGCTGGCGGGATCGATATCGATATGAATTTTTTTTGATTTCACCGAAAAACCGTTCAGCCTGCCCGTAACCCGGTCGTCAAAACGGGAACCGACGGCAATGAGCAGATCGCACTCACTCACCGCCATGTTTGCCGCCCAGGTACCGTGCATGCCCAACATACCCAAATTCAGCGGATGATCACTACGCACAGCGCCCAGACCCATGAGAGTGGTGGTCACCGGGATGTTGCTCTTCTCCACCAATTCAGTCAATTCCGCGGATGCGTTGCCAAAATTCACACCGCCGCCTACATAAAACACCGGTTTTTTCGCCTTGTTAATCGCATCTGCCGCTTTCACAATCTGGTGGAAATGACCGTTTTTCACCGGATTGTAACCCCTGATTTTCATTTTTTTCAAACGATTGTAATACCCTTTTTGCGCAACCATATCCTTGGGAAGATCGATCAATACCGGCCCTGGTTTGCCGGTAGTAGCGATATGAAAAGCTTCCTGAACCACACGACCCAATTCGTTTACATCCCTCACCAGATAACTGTGTTTGGTGATCGGACGGGTCACGCCGATGATATCCGCTTCCTGAAAAGCATCGTTGCCCATCATAGCGAAAGGGACCTGCCCCGTAAGTATAATCAAAGGAATGGAATCCATGAATGCGGTGGCAATCCCGGTAACCGTGTTTGTCGCACCCGGACCGGATGTAACCAGAACAACGCCGGCTTTTCCGGTGGCTCTGGCGTAACCGTCGGCAGCGTGGGTGCCGCCCTGTTCATGTTTGATCAGAATATGTCTCAACTCCGGTTTGTGGTAAATGACATCATAAATGTGCAGCAAAACGCCACCGGGAAAACCGAAAATTGTGTCCACACCTTCATCCAGCAGAGCGCAAATTAAAATTTCCCCGCCGGACATTTTTTCATTTTCCGGTTGAACCGGGAAGCCGGTCTCGGTGGAATTTGGTTTTTCATCGGGATTTTCAGCTTTATTAACTATAGCTCGCTCCATCGCTCACTCCTTTCCGGATTTACTGATCGAAACCGGTTCTTAAAACTGCACCTGTATTTGCGGAAGTTACCAAAGCCGCATATCGTTTTAACCAGGCGGAATCCATTGAAAATTTCGGCTGCTGCCAGTCCGCTCTTCTTTTCTCCAACTCAGCATCCGATCGTTCCACATGCAATTTATTCCCGGGAATATCGATGGAAATCATATCACCGTTTTGCAGCAGGCCGATGGGGCCTCCCGCCGCCGCTTCCGGCGAAACATGGCCGATACAGGCGCCGCGGGTGCCGCCGGAAAATCGCCCGTCCGTGATCAAAGCAACCTTGTCGCCTAATCCCATGCCCATAATATTTGCCGTCGGCGCCAGCATCTCCTGCATACCCGGACCGCCTTTTGGCCCCTCATAGCGAATGACAACCACATCGCCCGCTTTCACTTTTCCGTTCAGAATACCGTCTACCGCCAATTCCTGAGAATCGAAAATAACGGCCGGGCCCCGGTGTCGCAGCATCTTTTTCTCAACCGCACCGGTTTTCACAACCGCCCCGTCGGGGGCCAGGTTGCCGAACAGAATTGCCAGTCCTCCCTTTTCATCGTACGGATCTTCTATCTTTCTGATCACCTCCTCGTCCTTAATTTCAGCGTCGGCGATATTTTGTTCAATCGTTTGCAAAGTAACGGATTTCTGGTCCTTATTCAGAACGCCCTGTTTTTTGCCTGCTTCTTTCAGAATCGCAGAAATACCGCCGGCCCGGTCCACATCTTCAATGTGCCAATGAGACGATGGAGACACTTTACAAAGATGGGGTACTCTCCCGGCAATTTCGTTGATCCGTGACATGGGATAGTCGATCCCCGCTTCATGGGCGATGGCCAGCGTGTGCAGTACCGTATTGGTCGATCCGCCCATAGCCATATCCAGGACAAAAGCATTATCGATTGCTTCCGGTGTAACAATATCCCGGGGTTTCAAGTCAACTTCGATAAGTTTCATAATCTGAACCGCCGCCTGCCGGAGTAATTCCTTCCGCTTTTCTGAAATTGCCAGAACGGTGCCGTTTCCGGGTAACGCCAGTCCCAGCGCTTCCAGGAGACAATTCATGGAATTTGCGGTGAACATACCGGAACAGGAACCGTACGTGGGACAACCGTAATCTTCCAGTTCTTTCAGTTCGGCGGCATCAATTTTACCGATTTTGTATTCTCCGACGCCTTCAAAAACCGAAATCAGATCGACTATTTTGCCGCCGGGTGTTTTTCCGGCCGCCATGGCGCCGCCGCTGATGAAAATAGTGGGGATGTTCACGCGCAGCGCTCCCATAATCATGCCGGGCACAATTTTATCACAATTGGGCATGCAGATCAGGCCGTCTAATTGGTGAGCCTGGGCAACGGTTTCCACCGAATCGGCGATGAGCTCGCGGCTTGGCAGGGAGTATTTCATTCCCGCATGGCCCATGGCAATACCGTCGTCGACGCCGATTGTATTAAATTCGAAAGGAACGCCGCCTGCTTTTTGGACTTCTTCCTTTACAATCCTGCCGAATTCCTGCAGATGAACATGCCCCGGAATAATTTCGATAAAAGAATTACAGATACCAATGAAGGGTTTGGCAAAATCACTGCCGGTCACACCGCAAGCCTTCAGTAAACTGCGGTGCGGCGCGCGTTCAAAACCTTTTTTAATGCTGTCGCTTCTCATACAGACCTCTAAAAATAAACGGTTCTCTCCCGGAGGTCTTTCCTACGTTGAAGTTTTTTTGAAGATTGGGTTGCTAAAGATGTGTGATTTGTGTTGTAGGAAAAACCTCCGGGGTTGTTAGCGTATAATTAACCCGGAAATAATTCCCAACAATAAAATAAGGAGGAGTAATAAAATTAAACCGCGGATCAAAATTGACAAAATGTTCAGACGCAGCTCACCTGCATTGAGTATCGGGGAAATACTCAAAAAGAAGTTTGAGATTGTAGATGAGTTTGTTTGCATCCGTTCTTCTATTTATTAATAACACCCGGTTTCAAAATATTGGCGTTCATTTTAATAAATAATATCGTCAATGTCAAGAGAAATAATTATCCTGTTTTTTTCCCGATCCGTAAATACAGCGGCCAATGCAAAATATTTTCTTCATTTTCAGCTCCCCAGGATTCGTTTAATTCCTTTTTAATCCGATCAACCGGATTTATTTTATGCTTCATTTTAAAATTTTGCACGGCCGACCATGTATTCAGATAACCAATGAAATGACTGAAATTCCAGATCGTCTGCATCTCTATTTGAGAAGCCTGAACCTCTATGAACGGGAACGGAATAGTTTTGTACTGTAAATCGATAAATTTTCGTTCCGGCGGCCAGTAAGTTCCTAATATTTCGGAATACAGATGGTCGACTACCGGGTTCATTTTTCCATTGGTGCGAGGCAACCCGTAACTCCAAATCGCAATAATTCCGTTCGATTTCAGAACACGTTTTGCTTCTGAGTAGAATTGGGCAAATTGAAACCAGTGAACCGCCTGTGACACAACCAACAGATCGACTTGCCGGGAATGAATCGCCGCATTTTCGCCCGGCATCAGACAAAAGTGAACTTTTTTGTGCCGAATCGCTCGAACTACCTGATTTCTGCTTGCATCGCTTGCAATCACAATTTTAAAATACGGCGCCAATCCGATCGCTGCCTGTCCATTGCCGGCACCGCAATCCCAGGCAACTTCTTTTTCATCCCGCAGATTCGCCAAAAAGGCAAACAATTCGGCCGGATAAACAGGCCTGTATTTTGCGTACCCGGCGGCTTGAGGAGAGAAGTGATCTTTAAAAAGCATCCGTTCCCACATATTTAAGATGACTGATGCAACCCTCCCGGCAGTCGGATGCGCCAAATCCCGGCGCCGGAATGATTCCGTCTGTTTTCTGATTGATCCGGCATTCCCCTTCACTGAATTTTTCCACACGTACAATGCCGACACCTGCGGCGGCTAAGAGATAATCGATGTGCCATTTTATCTTTTTCTGAACGGAATAATGACGTTTTATTCTTGCAGCCATATTTCTTTTGGCGCTGCCTGTATAAACGTAATGCCCGGCGGGAAATGTAAAAACACCCAATTTCCCGATTTGAAGCCGCATCTCTTTTTCAACCAGGATGAAAAGCTGATAAGTTTGGAGAGGAGAATTCATGTTTCTAAAAATCAGGCGCGCAGCGTTGCTTTTAACCGCAGCGGATTGGTGAGCAGATCGAAAGCGGAATAAATATCCCGGCACACAACATCGGCAGATTGAACGGTTACGGAAGCTGCGCCTTCCTCCTGGATCACGACAATTCCCAGTTCCGCCGCCTGCAACATCCTGCGATCATTCCTGCCATTGCCGATGCAGACACAGCCCTCCGCACCCAATTCCTGCACATAATTCATTTTAGCCAAGTCCTGTTGTGCAACCGGTAATATGGACAGTTTGCAGGGAATATACTGCAATTGCCGCTGCACGTTGCCAAAAGTATCCGCTGTCAATACATGGATGGTCAATTGTTCCGACAACTCGATAAGTTTTTGTTTTACGCCGTCCAAAAGAATACCGTCACAGGCCAATGTGCCGTTATGATCCAGCACTAAATTTTTCAGACTAATTTTTTTGTAACCCGGAATATCCATTTCAATCATTGATTCTTCCCTTCGAATGTAAAATATTTGCTTTAAAACAGTTGGAACAGTTTTAACGCCATGATCAGAATGGCAACAGCCAAAATGATGCGAATGAACCTGTCGCCTTTTTTAACGGCTAATTGAGCTGACCACCATCCGCCAAACGCATTGCCGGCGGCAAGACTCAGTCCAAACCCCCAATTTACATTTCCCGAATAAATAAAAATCGCCAGCGCCGGAATGGTGTACATAAAGATGATAAATACTTTGTGCATATTCACATGAACCAGGTTCAATTTAAGGATGTGATAGAACGAAGCCATAAAGAGAAATCCCACACCCACCTGCAAGAACCCGCCATAAAATCCAATGGCCAGCAAGACCGGATAGATTAAAAACGGTTTTTTCTGTAAAACAACATTTTGCCTGCCACTTTTTCCGGCCGGCGTAAAAAACATGGAGACCACAATACCCAGCATCACCACAGCCAGAATATCCCGGAACCATTCATCACTGATTCTGACTGCTACCAGAGCGCCGACCACAGCACCCGGTAGTGTCCATAATGCTAACAAAAAACTGTTTTTAAATTGATGAACCTTTTTTTGCCGAAATGAGGAGATCGCAAAAATATTCTGAATGAAAATGGCGATCCGGTTAGTACCGTTGGCCAGGGCACCATCCAAACCCAGAAAAATCAAGGCCGGCAGCGTGATGGACGACCCGCCGCCGGCCATTACATTAATAAACCCGGCTACTGTGCCGACGCCAAAGAGCAGCAGGAAGTGTGTATATTCCAAACCATACCTTCAAAAACCAACAACCAAAAATAACATGCAACACCGTATCTGTTTCGCCCTGATAAATCTGTTCAACCTGTTAAAATATTGCGCCACTAACCAATTACAAATTAAGGAGTTTTTCCACATTCAAAACAACCAATCCGGTGATGATGGCAATAAAGGTACTTATCAATGTACCCACCAGGTAATATTCCGCAAAATTGTGATCTTCCAGATCCTTAAACCTGGCCACCGATTTTGCGGCAATTACGAAACCGATGGCCGCATAATTACCGGCAATTGTAAAAATCAGCAAAAGTGCCCTTTCCAAATTCCCGATAACACGTCCAACATTATATTCTTTCCCCCCCCCATTCGTACTTTCTTCCGCTTCGGAATCGGATAGAAAACCGATAAGATGCGATTGTTTCGGCGGCATTTTACCAATCTGATCCAGCAACGATCTTACCAACGCCGTACCGCCGCGAATAATAAATGCAAAAGCCGAACCGTACAAAGCAATTTCTAAAAATATATTTTGTGCATAAATCGTTTTTAAAATGGAGGATTTATTAACCTCGGGTATAAACGAAGCAAACAGGATTACCGCCCCGACAATCATACTTAAATGCAGCACAAGATCACCGCTTTCTAACCAGAAACCTATAGCAGGTTTCTTTTTTTGCCAAAAAATTTTCACCCAATCCTGAATCCCATGCACAATGGTTAATACGGCTATAACCACAGTCCATCGCCAGTCCAACCAGGCAAAAGTAAATAAACCGGCAAAAACAAAAAACACAAGCACATGAAAAAAATACGCTCTTAAGTCCTCACTCCTTTTCCTTTCCACCAACGCCGGCCACTGGAACACATAATCTGCAAGCGTGTGAGCAAAAACCAAAAGAATCATTGATTTTATCAACATCAGGCTATTTAACTCCCCGTTTTCTGTGCTGTTTTAGATGCTTTCTTTTGATTATTTATTGGAGCGGAAGTATTTTACCAAACACCTGAACAGCTACCACATTTTCCATTTTTACAAGACACATTAAATAAGCATTACTTGTTTAATTACAACATGTTATAATAGATTCAACCCCTTATCCGGTCAACCAATTCCGGTTGACTGGGCGCCGGTCAACCAAAATAGGTTGACCGGGCGTCAGTCAACCTGTTTTGGTTGACTGAAATCAAAATCGGACTGAACATTTTTGCGGTGAGAAAACAATTGCATGATACCGACCCAGCCGGAATAGTATAGATCAAATCGAGCCGTTTTGATAATTTTATTAATCGCCTGTTTCGACACTTCCATTTTTTCTGCAACGGCAAGCTGATCTCTATCCCGGTAATAAAATTTGATAACGTCCCACTGCCTTGGAGTCCAGTTTGCCTCGATTTCGTGGACAAAATCGAACAAAACCATCAGAGCATAGTTCATTTCGAAGCCGGCAAAAAACACAAATTTGGCCATCTCTTTTGCCTGATTAAGAGCAGAGCGGGCATGATGGAAACAGGCTCCATCCATACCGATTGCTTCTTCGCGCAGAGCAGTTGATAAAGCACCCAGGCCAATGCCAAAACGAATTTTAAGTTCCTCACCAAATTCCTGTTTCAACAACCACAGGAATTCTTGTAATGGAAACTTTCGGGTAACCAATCCCTGAAATTCGTCGCCTATGGTAATAACAAATTTTGCTACAATGAATTTCGAAAATCGCACATTGATATGGCTTAGAAACTTTTCCAGACGCAACTGAATTTGCGCCCTGTCGGGGAGTTGGCGTGAACCGATGATATCACCGATCATGGCTACGTAACGTTTAGCATACATGCGCGGGTGGCTCCATAAAATATTGGTTTTATCAATTGAACCACAATCTTCCTTTAGAATGAAAAATGACCACTCCGGTTAAATTCCAAGATCTTCCCGTGGTGAACCACGGGGCTAAGAACAGAAAGGACATAGAAATTGACCTACCCGATGCCGGCAGGCCCGGCAAAAGAAAAATTATAAACCGCGAGTTTCTGTGTCATAATTTTCCAGCAATTTGACAATTTTCCGGGTGAACATGGAAGCCATGGCACCATCGATGATGCGATGATCATAACTTAACGACATCCACATAACCGGCCGGATGGCGATTGCGTCGTCAACAATCACCGGGCGCTTTATAACCGCGCCGCAATCCAAAATGGCTACCTGCGGTTGATTGATGATAGCAACGCCAACGGTGTTGCCAAAAATTCCCGGATTGGTAATGGAGAATGTTCCCCCCTGAACATCGTCGGGAAATAATTTTTTATTCCGGGCTTTTTCGGCCAATTCATGCATGGATCTGGCAATACCGGTCAGATTTTTTAGATCGGCATCTTTGATCACCGGCACAATCAATTTTTGCCCGACGGCTACCGCAACACCAATATTGTAATATTTTTTCAAAATAATTTTATCGTTCTCAACGGAAGCATTCAGATAAGGAAACTCCTTCAGCGCTTTAGAGGCAGCTTCAACAAAAAAGGCGGTATAGGTTAATTTGAACCCGTTTTTCTTTTCGAACTCCGTTTTCACCCGCTCGCGCAGCCGGACAATCCGGGACATATCCACTTCGGCAAAAGTAACCACGTGCGGCGAAGTTCGCACACTGAGCACCATGTGATCCGCAATCACTTTACGGATGTGATCCATTTTGATCACTTCAACCCGTTCATCTGCATATTCCGGAACTGCTGCCGGTTGCGGCAGCACCGCAGCAGGAGGAATAACAGGTTCCTGCCGCACCGCTGCGCCAATGGGTTTTGCACTACGGCGCTGCAGATAACCGAACAAGTCGTCTTTAGTAACCCGGCCGTTTTTGCCGCTGCCCTGAATTTGTGTTAATTCATCCGGCATCACCTGATTTTCCTGCGCTATCTTGCGCACCAGCGGAGAGAAAAAATGTCTGCCCTCCCTATCTCCCGCCTGTTTTGGCAGAGTTTGCAGCGGTTCAGAAATTTCTGTTTTTTCTGTTTTCTTTTCCACCGCCGGCAGAGGTTCGACGGTGACGGATGTTTCCGCCGGTTTTTCCGCAGCCGCACCGGCCTCTGTTTCGATAGTGGCGATCACCTTTCCCACTTCTACTGCTTCCCCTTCCGGAAAAAGTATTTCAGCAATTACACCGGAAATGGGAGAGGGAATTTCCGAATCAACTTTATCGGTACTGATCTCCAGCAAAGTTTCATCATGTTGAACAGGATCGCCAACATTTTTAAGCCACTTGATAATGGTGCCTTCCACCACACTTTCGCCCATTTGCGGCATGGTTACTTCAATTCTCATCCTGGGTTTTCCTTTGTGTTTCTATTGAAATAATTTTCGTTCAATAGGACAGCAGTTCAATCAGTTTTGCCTTGATTTTATCTCTGGTCGGTAAGAAATATTCTTCCAACGGCGGACTGAACGGTACTGGAATATCTTTAGCGGCTACTCTCATGACAGGCGCATCCAAATATTCAAACGCATTTTCATTGATAAAAGCGGCAAGTTCCCCTCCGATACCGCCCGTTAGTTGATGTTCATGTGCAATCAGTACACGGTTGGTTGATTTGACTATTGTTAATATTTTTCCCTTGTCAAAGGGCATCAGGCTGCGCAGATCCAGAACGGCAACTTCCACACCCTCTTCTTTGCTCATTTCCCCGCAAACCTGAATGGAATCATGAACCGGAGCGCCATAAGTAATAATTACCGCTTCATTGCCGTCGCGCGCTAATTTTGCTTCACCGATGGGAACTATATAATCTTCCGGCGGTAACTCCTCTTTTATTCTGCGGTAGAGATATTTATTTTCGAAATAGAGCACAACGTTGTCGTCCCTGACAGCCGACTTCATCAAACCTTTTGCATCGTAAGCAGTAGCGGGAGCGACGACTTTCAACCCCGGCGTGCGGAAAAACCACGGTTCAGGATTGGAAGAATGGAACGGACCACCGTGAATATTACCCCCGGAAGGATTGCGAATCACCATAGGTGTTTTTACGCCCTGGCGCCAATAAAAAGTCGCTGCATTATTCACAATCTGGTTGAAACCAGAGGTCACAAAATCGGCAAATTGCATTTCACAAATCGGGCGAAATCCCTGAATCGCCGCACCAATGCCAACACCAATAATGGCAGATTCGGAAATGGGCGTATCCATAATCCGTTGGGGACCAAATTCGCCAATCATCCCCTTGGTTACTTTGAAAGCGCCGCCGTAAACGCCTACATCCTCGCCCATCACGAAGACTTTTTCATCGCGGCGCATCTCTTCCGTCATTCCTTCCCGTATGGCTTCGAGATAGCTGATAGCTGACATTTTATTTATTTTTCTCCTTCATTTATTTCAGGCAAACAGATCGCGCATACAATCTTCAGGTTCGGGAAACGGACTTTGTTCGGCATATTCTGTCGCCTCCCGAATCTCCGCTTCAATTTCCCGGATCATCTTCTCAATTTTTACTTTGGTGATGATTTTCTTTCTCAAGAGATATTTCTCATAATTTTCGATGGGATCTCTTTTCACCCATTCCTGCAGCAATTCTTTGGGGACATAAAAGGCGTCGTCATGTTCCGAGTGTCCCCGTACGCGCATGGAGCGGGCTTCAATCAAGGAAGGTCCCTCTCCTTTCCGCGCCCTGACAACCGCTTTTCCGACCGCTTCGTACACGGCCATCACATTGTTGCCGTAAACTACTTCGCCATGCATACCGTAACCGATAGCACGATCGGCCAAATAATCGGCTGCATATTGCTCCTGCGTCGGTGTGCTGTAGGCGTATTGGTTGTTTTCAATGACCAGAATAAAACCCAGTTTGTGCACCGCGGCGAAATTCAATCCTTCATGAAAATCGCCGATATTTGAACCACCATCGCCGATAAAAGAGAGCGCAACACTGTCCTCGCCCCGCATTTTTGCACCCATAGCATATCCGACTGCAACCGGAATCATAGCGCCCAGATGACTAATGGTACCATAAATATGCTTTTCCGGCATTCCCAGATGCAAATTGCCATCACGCCCCCGGGAAGACGTGTTTGCTCTGCCCAAATACTGGGCAAAGAAGGTTTTCAACGTCTGCCCTTTGACAAAATGGGCGCCCATATCCCGGTGAATTGGAAAGAGGCCGTCTCTCTCTTCCAGCGCATAGGCGCTGCCGATGGTGATCGCCTCCAGACCTCTGCCGGTAAAAACGCCGCCGACAATTTTTCCCTGCCGGTAAAGACGAATGATTTGCTCTTCCGCTTTACGGCAAACCTGCATGTAATAATAGAGATCGATCTTTTTTTTATCATTAAGATCAAAATATTCCCGATCTTCGATTATAAATTTTATTCTCTCTTTTCCGGCTTTTTTCACAGCCATCAATCTTTTTCTCCTTCTTTTTGATCAAATATGAATCGCCGCTTCCCCGGCATCGGCGGCAGCTTCCATAATCGCTTCCGACATGGTGGGATGAGCATGGATGGTTTTGTGGATTTCATGATAGGTTGTTTCCAGTGATTTGGCAACCCCAAGTTCCGCAATCATTTCCGTCGCCTCTGCTCCGATGATATGGGCGCCTAAAAGCTCTCCGTATTTAGCGTCAAAAATCAATTTTACCAGTCCTTCATAATCTCCATAAGCAAGAGCCTTGCCGTTAGCCCGGAACGGAAACCGGCCTATTTTCAGCTCATAACCCGCTGCTTTTGCTTTCTCTTCCGTCATGCCGATACTGGCAACCTGCGGCATGCAATAGGTGCAGCCGGGAATGTTGTTGTAATCAACGGCAGCGGGATTTTTGCCGGCGATGCTCTCCACTACATGAATCCCTTCCGCCGAAGCAACATGGGCAAGCCAGGGCGGGCCGATGATATCTCCGATGGCATATAAACCGGAAACATTTGTCCGGTAAGACTCATCCACCTTGATATACCCTTTTTCAGTGACAACGCCAATTTCTTCCAAACCGATATTCTCCACATTACCCTGCACACCAATGGCAACCAGCGCCAGATCGGCTGACAGCTTCTGCTCGCCATCTTTATTGGATACCGAAACCTGAATCTGCTTTCCTTTTTCTGTTACGGAATTCACTCTGGTTTCGGTTAAAATATCAATTTTAGCTTTTTTGAAATTCTTTTGTAAAATAGCAGATATTTCCTTATCCTCCACGGGAAGGATTTGTGGCAACATTTCAACCATCGTAATTTTGGTGCCAAATGTATTGTAAAAATAAGCAAATTCCACACCGATAGCGCCGGCGCCGATAATAACCATCGATTCCGGAATAGAGGCTAAAAGCATGGCCTCTTTGGCGCTGATCACTTTTTTCCCGTCAATTTTCACACCCGGAATTTCACGCGGACGCGCTCCTGTGGCAAAGATGATATTTTTCGCATTAACCGTCTGACTATTTTGACCATTTTCGTTAAATATCTCGATAGTTTTTGCCGGGGTAATTTTTCCGAACCCTTTGATGGATGTGATATTGTTTTTGCGAAAAAGAAACTGAACCCCTTTCACCAACCGATTTGAAACCTGCCGGCTTCGTTTAATCACTTTGGCAAAATCAATTTCCATTCCGGAAATTTTTATGCCGAATTCTTCGCTTTTGCGAATCAGATGGTAAACTTCCGCATTCCGAAGCAACGATTTTGTCGGAATACAGCCCCAATTCAAACAAACGCCGCCGATCTCATCCCGCTCGATCACTGCGACGCTCATACCCAATTGAGCCGCCCGAATAGCCGCAACATAACCACCCGGACCGGCGCCCAGAATTGCCAGATCAAAAGATTGTGAAGAGATCGCCATAAATAACTCCGTTTCAATATGAGGTTTAATTCGAATTCGAGTCAGTAGTTTCCGGTTAGGTTTTCGCACCTTTGTAATTTGCCCCGTAATAAACTACGGGGCTTAGAATAGGAAGCGCTATAAATAGCGCCAACACAGCAGGACGAATCCGTTTTCGGCGGATCCTTTCTGTCCTTAGCCCCGAAGTTTTACTTCGGGATTGTGTTGCGGCAAAAACCTAACCGGAACCTACTGAATCCGAGTAACTATTCAATAGAGAATAAAAATGATGAATAAATTTGACAGAAGCGATATTTTTCATATTCCCAACCCGGAGGTTTTCATCGTTTCGCAAAAAAACAGTTTACAGATGATTTTACTTTATTTAACCTGAAATTTTACCGACAAAATAACCCCTAAATTGAGCGATTCTTATGTCATTCCGTAGGAATCTTGTTGGTTTAGTGCACAGAACTAATAAGATTCTTTCCCGCCTGCGGTTCGTCGGGCAGGCAGAATGACAAAACTCTTCGGGTGGCTGTTTCAAGCTAAGAATCGCTCAATTTAGGTAACCATAAAAAATTATCCTTAAAAATATAAATTTGTTCCAAATATTGCAACTGTTTTCAGAAACGGTAAAAAGATTCAGTACTTTCCGGTTAGGTTTTTGCCGCTACAGTGCCCCGTGGTAAACCACGAGGCTAAAATTAGAAAGAACGCTAAAGCGTCCTACTTTTTAAGCGTCCACTTCAGGCGGATGCTTCCTATTTTTAGTCCCATAGTTTATTACTACGAGACAAGCTTTGTAAATCACAAGCATGCAAAAACCTAACCGGAAATTACTGAAAAAGAATGAGATTTTTGTAACTTAGAAATCAAGAAGCTGCAGAATTGAAACGCCACGGAAAAAGTGTCCCCTCCACCTAAAAGGCGGAGGGATTTTAAGTCCCCTCTTGAGAGGGGATTCAAGGGTGTGTACCACATAAGAGACAACTTTATGGAGAATTTGAAATGAAAACCTGTGATCGGATACAGTCGAACTGCGGCAAGCATGGAATTATGATTTATCTAAATTGAGCGATTCATCGCTTGAAACAACCACCCAACTAGTTTTGTCATTCTGCCTGCCCGACGAACCGCAGGCGGGAAAGAATCTTGTTAGTTTTGTGCACTAAACCGCAAGATTCCTACGGAATGACATTAGAATCGCTCAATTTATGATTTAATTATATCCAACGGATCATTCATATTAATTTTTGCTATACTTTACCTCAATGAGCATACAATTACCTGTTATCGGTTGCAATCGACTTTTCAGAAGTTGCATTTTTTTTCAATATCGCTGCCCCTGCAACGCTACAGACTTTTCAAAATTTTTTCAGCAACTTCATAATCATTGAATTCAATCGTCCGGTCTTTAAGCGTCTGGGTTGTTTCATGACCTTTCCCCAAAATCATGACGATATCGCCGGGTTTTGCCCGGCAAATGGCCGCACGAATGGCGTCTTTCCGATCCGGAATCAGATCGAACCTGTTGTGAGTAACTCCCGGTAAAATATCAGTGGCAATATTTTTCGGATTCTCTCCGCGCGGATTATCGGCCGTAACGATGAAATAATCGGAATAATCGGCGACAACTTTTCCCATCAATGGCCGTTTTTCATGATCTCTGTCACCGCCGCAGCCAAAAACCGTGATGAGATTTTTCGGTTGTAAGCTTTTTGCCAGGTTGAGAACATTTTCCAACCCGTCGGGAGTATGTGCATAATCCACAACGACGGAAAACGGTTGTCCCGCATCCATTAATTCAAACCGGCCGGAAACCCGGATCGGTTTCTCCAAACCGGATTTGATTTTTTCAAGAGAAATATTTTGCGAAACCGCAATTGCCACGGCCGCAAGCATATTATACACATTAAACCGGCCGACTAATTTGGCATTTATTTTCACTTCACCGCCCGGGACCGATAAGGTAAAAGCGGTTCGGTTAATCTGGCATTCAATATCCTTCGCCATCACATCGGCATCATTCTCGATTCCGCAGGTAATAACCTTCGCCTTTGTTGCCCCAATGAAACGATCTGAAACCCCATCATCCACGTTAACGATTGCAAAATCATCCGTCTGCAACCAACCGAACAATTTTAATTTGGTCTTCAGATAATTTTCCATGGTTCGATGGTAATCCAGATGATCCTGAGAAAGGTTCGTAAAAGCAGCCACATTAAAATTACAACCCACCAGCCGGTGAAAATCGATGCCGTGAGACGACGCTTCCAACACACAGTAATCAAAATTTTCCCGTGCCATTTCGCTGAAAATTTCCTGCAAATCCGGCGGCTCCGGCGTGGTATCTTTCGACTTGCGGATTTCTCCGTTCATTTTGTAATACAGTGTGCCAATCAAACCGATTTTGAAATCCGGAATAAAGATACTTTCCACAATGTGGGTGGTGGTGGTTTTGCCGTTGGTGCCGGTGATGCCGATCAGTTTCATTTTTTGCGATGGATAGTTGTAAAATTCGTTGGCCAGTATTCCCAGCGCGTAGCGGGAATCGGGAACGATGATTTTTGTGATATGCGGCGCCGTGTGTATATCTCTTTGAACCAATACCGCCCGCGCGCCATTTTCAATCGCTTCCTGAATTTTATCGTGACCATCGGGAATTTCGATTTTGTCCAATTGAGTATAAATATCGATGGCGACAAAAATAAAATCCTTTTCGACCCGCAGAGGATCATAGACAACACCCTTCACTTCAAAACTCAGATCATCACCAATGATCTTTTTCTCCGGCAGTGCGCGTAACATTTTTTCAAAAGTCATTCTCTAGCTCCGTTCTATTTGTTATTTCTACGAACAAACTTCAAAATATATGTATCTCAATTCATATTTTCAAGAGAAAAAGGGAGTACGCTGTAAAACTTAGTACATGAATTCATAAATATGAAGACGTATGATTCTTCGACCTCCCCTTGCCCCTCCTTATCAAGGAGGGGAATTTCCTCCCCTTGATAAGGGGAGGCCAGGAGGGGTTTAGTGATAATTCAATTT
>CAJVYQ010000026.1 GCA_913009825.1 uncultured Deferribacteres bacterium | reverse complement strand
AAAGCATCAGGCTAAAATTTGGAACCGCCCTAAAGGACGCTTTTCCCAAAGGGACCACTTCGTGGAGCATCCTTCCACATCTGAGCCTGAGGGTTTACTCTCAGTGGGATTTCAAACATCCTGTAATAGGTTACAAATAATTGACTAATAAGTGCTTGGTAAAATCACAAATTGTCGTTTAAGAATCTTGAAAAATAATCCTAAACAAAAAGGAGATTTCTGTCCAAGGAATAAATGGATAGGGATAGTTTTGAAATAGTGTAACTAACATTTCTCACTTCAAAAAATTGGAACTTTAATGTAATTTTATTTTATCCCGAAGGGATACCATATTATAGCCCAGGGTAAAAACCCTGGGGCAAGGAGATACACAATGTCATTTGCCCTGTGCCAAAGGCATGGCTTACGCCAAAAGGGCTGTATAAATCATAACGTCCACTAAGATTTCTTCCAACCGGTTTACTATTCAGCCCTTACAGGGCAGCCAATGTTCATGTTTGTATTTTTCCCAGGGCGTATTGCCCTGGGCTATGTTATTCAACTCCTTCGGAGTAAATATGAAATAACTAACTGTAATAAAACTACTTATGAAGTGAGAAATGTTAGTATTTATTTTTTCAAGTAATTAATATATTTGCTCTAACATTTAACTTTTCTAAGTTTTGTTCAACTTCATCTTGATAAACTGAATTCATTAAAAAAACATATTCCGGATTATACTCAGTTAAAAAATTAGGTGAAACAATTTTTGCTCCAGATCCGGAGATGAATTTTCCATGTTTTCTTGGATTTATATCGACAATATATTTAATCTCATTGTTATTTAAAATATTTAAAAATGTAACACCCTTTGATCCAGCGCCCCAAACTACTATTTTCTTTCCCTGTCTTAACAAGGAGGTGCATTGTTTTTCTAAATTACTAATTTTATTGTCAAATTGACTTTTTAGATTAACCGCCAAATTTTTAATAGAGGGCTCGATACTGTATTCATTACTTTTCTCAAATTGATCAACATTGAATTTAGCTTCAATCTGGAGGAATTGGTTATTATAGGCAGAATTTATATTCAATATTTGTAAATCAGAACTATTAAATGAGTAAGCTAAGGAACTTTCACTAAAGTAGGAACAGTGTTCATAAATGATATCCCAGATGCTATAATTATTTAGAATATGTAAAACATTTGGTACTTCAAAATAATAAATGGTATCTTTATTGGGTGTAAAACCAATTAAATCCTTTAAAAAGTTTACTGGATTTGGAATATGTTCCAATACATGTCTGCACAAGATCAAATCAGGATAAATATTATTATATTTACTCGAATAGTAACCCTGAATAAATCTTACATTACCCTGATCATACTTAAATTCAGCATCATAAACATAGCTTTTATCAAAACCATACCCTACATTGTTCCCTAAATTACAAATTAATTTAAGGAAATCTCCTCGCCCACATCCTATATCAATAATAGTTTTATGGAATAAATTATATTTATCAATTAAATATTTTGCTAAATCCTCTGCATATTTTTGGAATATATGTGAGACATGAAGGGAATTTTCATAAATTGCAGAATATTCTATTACATTGAGATCAAAGGTAGAGTTGAAAAAATGGCTACAATTCTCACAAAAGACAAAATTAATATTTCCTCTGGGAACATTAAGGGCATTTTCAAACGAGTTCAATAAAATATTGCAATAAACAGGTATATTTTTTATTTCAATAATATCTAAAATTTTTGAAGAATTACATATAGGACAATTCATTCTTGCAATTTATTCCGTCATTTCATTCTTTTCTGAAATAGGTATCATTTCAGGAAATAAATTCATTTCTTGTAGGTTTTGGTTGATTTCATCTTCATAAACTGGATTCATTACTATTACAATATCTGGTTTATAAGTTTCCAAAAAAGAAGGTGCAACAATTTTTTGACCATTTCCAGCAAGATATGTATTAAATTTATAAGGATTTATATCAACAACAAACTCAATCTGATCTGTAATTCCTAAAGTAGTTAAAAAGGCTACAGCCTTCGATCCCCCGCCCCAAAGAATAATTTTTTTATTCCTTAAAGTTAACTTGTCTATTTTGTTTGTCCAATCTTTAATAGATTCCGATACATCTTTTATAAAGTTAGAGATAGATTCAGGAAGTTCAATCAAATCATCAAGTCTTTGAATAAATTGATCTTCTACAATTTTATCAGGTTTTACTTCCAACATTAGGTATTGATCATTATAATCTGTCCAAACATTATTTATTTTAAAGCCTGCCTGTGAGAATAAGTAACTTAAAGAACGTGAATTAAAATAAGAACAATGCTCATAATAAATATCCCAAAATGCATTTTCTCTCAAAATATAGTCCAAATTCGGCACCTGAAAAAAAACTGTTGTATAATGGTTCTCATTTATCGAACGACGGATGATTTGAACAAATTTTTTCGTTTCGTAAATATGCTCTAAGGTCATTTTGCAACAAATAAAATCGCCATGATATCTTGAATATTTTTCAGAATAGAAATCTTTAATAAAAGTTATTTGATTTTTCGAATTTATCTTTTTTCGTTCTTCAACAAAAGCTGGATCAAAACCAATACCACGGTTATTGCCAAGTTCACAAAGGAGAGCCAAGAAATCTCCTTTCCCACATCCAATCTCTATGATGTCCTTTTGATAAAGATCATATTTACTGATAAGATATTGAGCCAATTGTTTTTGAAAGGAATTAAATGTATTTGAAAAACCTTGAGTTTCTTCATAGTCTGATGAATATTCATGATGACTTGAATCGAATAATATATTTGAAACAAAGCTACATTTTGGACAATAACCTAATCTAATATCACCCTTAGGGTATTTTAATGCCTGATCCTTACTATGCATAAGTAGAACACTGTGGACAGGTACCTCCCAAACATCATAGAAAGCAATCAAAGTACCCGTTTCGCAGTTCGGACAAATTGATTTTTTTGATTTCTTCAAATCATTTTTACTCATAATAACGGTTTTCCTAAATGCAATAGATTTTCAAAGTTTAAATTTGAAATATTCAATTATGATGGACTCGTAAAAAGTCAACATAATAAAAATATGATCAATATATGGCATAGATTGCATTTAATCGCACACCGTATATAGATTCGTTCTCAGATTTTTGGACTTTTTACGAGCTCATCATAGTTAAAAACTAAATGGATTGTTTTGTTTGTACATCCGCCCGGGGTCAAGCGAAGCGCACCCCGGGGAAGAAAAGATCGTTTATTATTCCATACCCCGAAAGGGTTGCCTGGCCGGAAAAAGCTGCCTGCATATTCGGCCAGTCTATTTTATGAAATCCTTACAGGGTTTTTTATTCTGTTCACGGAATGATACCCGGGGTTACTCCGCTAATTTTTGTAACCCCGGGCTTTATTATTCAACACCTTCGGTGCTATCTTTAGTAAGAGTGCGCTATAGACAAATGAATTTTTTATACACCGCTTTTGAAGTTAAAAAACCTTTTTTATAACATTTTACTTCTTCGAAAAAGCAGATGGTCTGTAATCAATATGTATCAACACAAACATGTCATTTCCTGTCCGAGCAGGCGGACGAATCCCGATTCATCGGCATGAGAAATCTCTGATTACAAATATACCGGCAGGCAAGGGATCTCTCACCTCACTCCAATAAAAACCATCGGAATTCCCCGCTTGGGTTGGGCCGGCGTTCTAAATGACATTTTATGGACAGAATTCGCTGTAGAAAATATATGCTGAAAAAACGCGCTTATTCTAAAATGTTACGATCCTGCACAAATTTCATACCTCATTCCCGGTGATCCACAATTCCGTAAAAAATCCCTTGAAAAAGAACAAAAAAATTTTAACTTGATTTGAAATCATTCAGGTGTGCTTCATAAATTAATTGTAATCACGCTTTAACTCCGTTCAGTATTTTTGTTTAAATTAACCTGAGCGGATCCGAAGATTCTCTGCAAATAAAATTTTAAGCACATCATAAGTAGTCGTCTTGATTTCATTAATCACACAAATCTATTCACTACAACCCGGAGAAATTTTATGTTAAATTACGTCTGGATATTCCTGATATCCGTATCCATTATTGTGGGAGCAATAAACGGCAAGCTTCAGGCAGTTACCGAAGCTGCTTTTAAATACGCCGGTGTTGCCGTTGATATTGCCATCGGCCTTATCGGCGTTATGGCGTTATGGCTGGGCATCATGCGCATTGCGGAAAAAGCGGGATTGGTGCGCTTACTGGCACGGGCATTACGCCCGGTGATGACCAGGCTTTTCCCGGGTGTTCCGGCGGATCATCCGGCAATGGGCGCCATGATTCTGAATATCTCCGCCAATTGGCTGGGTTTGAGTAATGCGGCAACGCCATTAGGTCTTAAAGCGATGGAAGAGCTGCAAAAAATAAATCCTAACAAAGACATTGCCACGGACGATATGGTGGTTTTCCTTGGTTTAAACACCGGCAGCATCACACTGATTCCGGCAACCATTTTAGCGGTGCGGGTTCAGATGGGTTCGGCGGCGCCGTGGGAAATTATCGGCACCACCATTTTTGCCTCTACCTGTGCCTCCATCACCGCCGTTATCTTCGCTAAACTGTTTCAGCGGATGCCGGTTTTTAAAATCAAAACAAAAAACAACGACACTGAAATTACCAACAATGAGGAGAAATAATCATGGGTGATATTTTTCGCTTAATCATAGAAAAAGTCTCTGTTCTTGCCATTCCATTTTTGCTCTTTTTTATTCCCGTCCTGGCTTTTTTCAAAAAAGTAAAAATTTACGAAGAATTTGTCGAAGGAGCAAAGGAAGGTTTTCAGGTTGCGGTAGTCATCATTCCTTACCTGGTTGCCATATTGGTAGCCATTGGTATGTTCCGCGCTTCCGGCGCTATGGATATCTTTGCTAAAATGGTTTCCCCGATCACAGATCTCATCGGATTCCCACCCGATGCACTGCCTGCCGCCATCATGCGGCCGTTATCCGGCAGCGGCACACTGGGCATTGTTACCGAATTGATGAAAGCCCACGGCCCGGACTCGTTCATCGGCAGATTTGCCTCTACTATTTACGGGTCAACGGAAACCACATTTTATGTGCTGGCGGTTTATTTCGGCGCGGTGAATATCAAAAAAACGCGCCATGCCGTCCCTTCCGGTTTGATGGCGGATTTTGTCGGCATTATGGCGGCTCTGTTCATCTGCAGGGTGATGTTTGGTTAGATAATGATCAAAAAAAGTTGAAGTAAAAAATTGCATGTTTTTGAAGAAGAACTTTTAGCCACAGAAAAAAGCAAAAATCAAACTTTGTGCTAAATTATTTCTGTGGCATTAGAAATATTTATTCGGGAAATTTGCGTTATTCGCGGGCTGAATAGCAACATCAATTTTTTAATTGGGCAACACGGCCTGCAACGGTTCAAATAAATTTAAAACAAGCCCAATTCCAATCTGGCGGCATCGCTCATCATCTCCTGTGTCCAGAGCGGATCCCAGACGACGGAGACAACAACATCTTTCACTTCGGGGATGTTTTTCAATTTATGTTCGATCTCTCTAGACATACTGCCGGCTACCGGACAGCCGGGGGAAGTGAGTGTCATCGTTATGGCCACATTGCCGGAATCTTCGATGTGGATATCATAGATCAACCCCAACTCATAAATATTCACCGGAATTTCCGGATCGTACACTGTTTCCAAAATACGGATGATTTCATTGCGCAATTCTTTTTCGTCGACGCTCATACTTCACCTTTGTCTCGAGCAAATTTTTCTTTTACTAACCGGTCCACTTTCAAGCGCAGGACATCCGTGCCGATATTATCGAGAACATCGGCGGCAAAAGCGTAGCGCAACATGGCCAGCGCATTTTCCTTTTTTACACCGCGCTGACGCAGATAGAAAACCGCTTTTTCATCGATCTGACCTACCGTAGCCCCGTGGGTGCAGCGAACATCATCGGCATATATTTTTAGCTGCGGTTTGGCGCTAACTTCCGCATTGTCGGAAAGGAGCAGATTTTTATTCTGTTGGAATGCGTTTGTCTTTTGCGCATCGGGCCGGACGTGGACGATACCGCTGAACACCCCTTTTGCCGAATCGGCCAAAATTCCTTTGTAAAGCTGGTTGCTGGTGCCATGCGGCCTGGCATGGTCGATGTAAGTATGATTATCAACAAACTGAGAACCGGATACCATGTAATATCCGTACAGCTTGGTTTGGCAGTTTTCACCATTCAAGAGCACATTCAGACTGTTTCTCACCAAACCGCCGCCCAGATCGATATTCATTCCGGTGAACACACTGTCCTTTTGCTGGAAAACTTGTGTGGTGGAGATATGAAACGCAGCTTCGCTTTCCTTTTGAATACGCAGATAATCGACAACGGCATTTTCAGCCAAAACCAATTCGCAAACCGGATTATTGAAATAGACGCCGTCCCCAACGGCGTAATAGCTCTCCACAATTTCAACCCGGCTGTTCTTCCCTACCACAATTAAATTACGGGGATGAGAAACAAAAGAAGAGTCACGGGCATCAGAAATATTCAAAATATCGACCGGCTTCCCGGCCGTTCTGTTGTCCGGCAGGTAAATCACGGCGCCATCCCGGGTAAACGCGGTATTCAGCGCTGTAAACGCGCTGTTGCTGCTGTCGGCATATCTGGTCAAATGGTCTTCGATCAGGCTCGGGTTTTTCTCAAAAGCGCCGGCCAGATCCGAAAAAAAAACATCTTTTACCGGAAATTCCAACTTCGATAATTCCGGTGAAAATTGGCCGTTAATAAAAACCAACAGACCGGCGTTCAGGCCTTCAAAGAGGAAAGGGGCAAGATCGATCCGGGAGGGATCGACCGCCTTCCCGGCAAATTGAAAACGATGTTGCAACAGTTGGGAAATGTCGGTATAGCGCCATTCTTCCATTTTTACATGGGGAAAACCCAACTTCGAAAAGGCAGCAATGGCGTTTTTCCTTGTATTATGAAACGGATGACTTTTCCCCCCGTGCAGTCTTTGTTCGAACCGTGCAAATTCACTCAGATACCAATTTTTGATATCCTGTTTATCAACATTTTTATTTACCATCAGGAGTCTCGTTTTAACTGTGTAAGTCAGAAATTGTTTAATTCCACATCCGACAACCTGTGTTCGGACGAAAGTTTGGCGGAAATTTAAAAATGCGGGAACTGTTTGGATAGAGTGGAGAGACACACCCCTTAATCCCCTCTCAAGAGTGGACTTTCAGTTCCCCCCGGGGGAAAAAAGAAACCATGAAATCTTGTTTAGTCATACAGAACTAAGTTCTTTCACTTCTTCCCTGATCCAATCGTAGCCTTTGTCCTCCAGTTCCAGAGCCAGGTTTTTATCGCCCGATTTTACAATGCGGCCGTTGTACAACACATGAACAAAATCCGGCGTGATATAGTCCAGTAATCTTTGGTAGTGGGTTACCAAAATAAGCGCATTTTCCTGCTGCCGGAATTTATTCACCCCTTCGGCTACAATTTTCAGCGCATCGATATCCAGGCCGGAATCCGTCTCATCCAGCACGGCCAGCTTGGGATCCAGAAGCAGCAATTGGAAAATTTCATTCCTTTTCTTTTCACCGCCGGAGAACCCTTCGTTCACGGCGCGACCGAGAAATTTTTCATCCATCTGCACCAGTTTCATTTTTTCCCGAACCAGTGAAAGGAATTGTGTGGCCGTCAATTTCTCTTCGCTTCTCTGTTCCCGGATATCATTAAGCGCGGTTTTTAAAAAATTCGCCGTACTCACACCGGGGATTTCCACCGGATATTGAAAGGCCAGAAAAATCCCGGCTACGGCCCTCGCCTCCGGCGATAAATCCAGCAGGTTTTGTCCCAAATATTCAATTTCTCCGTCGGTAACCATATATTCTTCCCGGCCGGCTAAAACGTTGGCCAGTGTGCTTTTTCCCGAACCGTTCGGTCCCATGATGGCATGGGTTTCTCCCTTTTTCACTTCAAGGTTGATCCCTTGCAATATTTCCGTGTTTTCAACGGAAACATGCAGATTTTTTATTTTTAACATGTATTCTCTCTCTCATTCAGACTTATTTTTTTCTTTTTCTTGACTACTCAAGATTGCCCGCTTATAACGCTAAAAATGCGAATATTTAACCATATAATTCCTATTCGCAGGATTTTTTGTAATTCACGGGCTAAATGATTCTACAGTCTCTTCATTTACCCCACACTTCCTTCCAGACTGATCTCCAGCAAACGCTGGGCTTCCACAGCAAATTCCATAGGTAGTTCTTTAAAAACTTCTTTACAATAGCCGTTCACGATCAGACGAATGGCATTTTCCGTGCCGATACCACGCTGGTTGCAATAAAAAATTTGATCATCGCCAATTTTGGATGTAGTGGCTTCATGCTCAACTTTGGCAGTTTTATTCTTGATTTCGATGTAAGGAAACGTGTGCGCACCACATTTATCGCCCACCAGCAACGAATCACATTGGGAATAATTTCTGGCATTTTGCGCATTCTTCAATATTTTCACTAAGCCGCGATAGGAATTGTTGCTCCGTCCTGCTGAGATGCCTTTGGAAACGATGGTGCTTTTGGTGTTTTTACCCACATGGATCATTTTTGTGCCGGTATCCGCCTGCTGAAAATTGTTTGTCAGCGCCACGGAATAAAATTCTCCCACGGAATTGTCCCCTTTCAGAATAATGCTGGGATATTTCCAGGTGATTGCCGATCCGGTTTCCACCTGGGTCCAGGAAATTTTTGCATTTTCCTGACAAATGCCGCGCTTGGTGACAAAATTATAAATACCGCCTTTCCCTTCTTCATCTCCCGGATACCAGTTTTGCACGGTGGAATACTTTATCTCCGCATCTTTATGGGCAATCAATTCAACCACAGCTGCATGTAGTTGATTTTCATCGTACATGGGCGCCGTGCAGCCTTCCAGATAGCTCACATACGCGCCCTCTTCCGCCACAATCAGGGTACGTTCAAACTGGCCGGTATTGGCCGTATTGATGCGGAAATAGGTGGACAGTTCCATGGGGCAGCGCACCCCTTTGGGCACAAAAACAAAAGAACCGTCGCTGAAAACCGCCGAATTCAATGAGGCAAAGAAATTGTCCCCAACCGGCACAACGGAACCCATATATTTACGCACCAGATCCGGATGTTCCCGAAGGGCTTCGGAAAAAGGGCAAAAGATAATGCCCAACTTCTCCAGATCTTTTTTGAAGGTAGTGGCCACCGATACACTGTCCATCACCGCATCTACCGCAACGCCGGACAACATCTTCCGTTCTTCCAGCGGAATACCCAGTTTGTCAAACGCTTCGATCAATTTTGGATCCACCTGATCCAGACTTTCCAGATTTTTTTTCTGCTTAGGAGCCGCATAATAAATGGCATCCTGATAATCGATGGGTGGATAATGGATATGTGCCCAGTTTGGCTCCGTCATTTTCGACCAGCGGCGAAACGCTTTTAGACGCCATTCCAGCATCCATGCCGGTTCCTTTTTCTTTTCGGAAATGAACCGGACCACATCTTCACTGAGACCTTTTGCCGCGGTTTCGGTGTCGATGTCCGTGGTGAAACCGTATTTATACTCGCTTTTTAAATGTTTATCTATCGCTTGCTGTTCATCATTCATATCAACTCACCCTGTTGTTTAAAAAACGGGTAAAATATATTGCGTTTAAAAATCACTTTCAAGAATATCTTTTCTATCGGCGGGTAAGGCAGAACTTCGTTTTTCCGCTTCCAATAAACAAAAAATTGCTTGCCTATTCTTAGTGTAAATCATGTTAACGATTCAGCAACTCGCCTTGCAATGACTCAATTCAGAAATTATTTAAATTAGTTTGATCGATGTCATCTACTGCCCCTGTCAGGCCGATAGGAATATTCGGGAATCAAAGTCTCCAAATTACTTATTGTTTTTCAAATAACTAAAATATTCCCATTCCTCTCCAAAATTACACTCCTAAAATAGTCTTTGAGCGATTGCATGATTTTTAAGCAAACTCGCCCGAAACAGAAAAACTATTCCAGAATTACATCCGCGCCTTTCACAGGAGATGTTGGGAATAGAAGAGACTCTGCCGGCAGCGCCCGCCAATTAATTTGGGAGTGGGTTTGCGATAGATAGGTTTCATAATAATCCTGCCGCACGCCTCGCACAAATGAGCCGATTTTTTCTTTGGCTATAAGATTCACCGTGCAGCCGCCAAAACCGGCGCCGGTCAAACGTGCACCGATTGCTCCGTTTTCCCGGGCAATTTCCACCAGCTTGTCCATCTCCGGGGTGCTGATTTCGTACAGATCACGACAGCTTTGGTGCGAAGCGTTCATCAGTTCGCCGAACCGTTCCATGTTCCCTGCCGACAGAGCTGCGGTGGCCAGTTCTACGCGCTGCGCTTCTTCAATGACATGTGTGAAGCGCCGGGCCGGTTTAAAACCATCGGCGGATGGTGAAAAATAACGGCCGGATTTTAATTTAAGAAATTTCTCACGGCATTCAGCTTCGGACAAATGTAATTTCCCGCTAATCTGCGCCAGGGTCATGACTGGTGGTGAGAGGACTTGTGCCAAAAGTTCTTTCTGTCTGTGTTTATATTCCGGAAATCGTTCCAGATCAGCCATCCGTTTTGCCTGTTCCAACGGAACACCGATGGCATCTGCAATAAGCGCCGTAGCCAGGCGACATTCCATCGGCCGGCGATTGTATTCCTGCATGGCCGATTCCGTTTTGGGCGCGCGGATCAGCGAATTGCAGACGACAATACGATAATCGGGATGAAGCGGGTGCGCCTGAACCCGAAGCGGGAAAAAATCAATCTTCAGGACGGCATCTTTTTCGGCCAGCAGGGAAATAGCCTGGTCCATGCCGCCACCCTGGGTTCCGACGAAATGCTCTGCACGCGCCAGGATTTCCGCCAGTTCCAGTTTGTGAATATGCATCCGATTTGCCCGGAGAAACGCCAGCGCCGAAGCTACAACCATGCCTGAGGAGGAGGAGAGTCCCGCCGCACCGGGAATATTCCCGTCGTAAATGGCAGAGAAGCCCTTTACTTTTCTACCTTGCTGCAGAACCAAAGACAACAAGCCCTGAACCGCAGCTTTCACATAATTACCCCAGTTACCCATTCCAAAAGGAAGAATTTCAGATTCTATAGAAAATTCACGATCCGGAAACGCCGGATTTGTATTCCCAAGCCGCACCACCGGTTCGTCCGTGGCGGCTGCGACAATCAGAATATCCCGGTTAAGCGCCATGGGCATCACCGGATAACCATTATAATCCGTGTGTTCGCCAATCAGATTTACGCGTCCCGGTGCGCGAACGAGATAAACATTCTCCGCCTGAAAACGCCGGGAAAAACTATCCAACTGGCTTTTCAGTCTCCGGCTCAGTTCAAATTTTAAGCCCTGATCCTCACCATAGATTTCGCTTAATTTATCCGCGAAACTTGCCGTAGAAAGCATTTCCTGCAACCGTTGCCGTTTCATTCTTTTCTCCGGGTTCATAACCGGTCAGTTCAAATTTTTATTGGCTTGAACAATTCATGATGAGTGAAAGCAGATCACTTTTTTAATCCGGCCAAATTGCCTTGTGATCGATTTCCAGTATTTTATCATCATCCTAATTTTTACTTGAATTAAGCGATTCTCTTGTTTTTGAGCTTGGTTTTGCTGCTAAACGGATTTTCACTTTTAATGCAAATCCGGTTGGCGATTCAGCGAATCTTCCGACAATAGTTCAATTCAGATTTTAAAACAACTTATCCGCCCAAAAACAGAGTTGAGCCGTAAGTAAGCCCGCATAAATACCCAGAATTCCGCCGAATACGGCCATGAGCAAACCAACCGGAGCCATGGAACTTTGATAAACAGAAGCAACAATCGGCGCCGTGACCGGCCCGCCGATATTGGCCTGACTTGCCGTGGCCATGAGAAACATGGGTGTTTTAAGCAACTTTCCCGCGATAAATAGACAGGTGGCATGAATCGCAATCCAGACGATGCCTACCAGCACAAAAACCGGCACTGCCAAAATTGCCCTCAGGTCGGCGCGGGCGCCGATGGAAGCCAGGAGAAGAAACAGAAAATAATTGCCCAAGTGCGAAGCCCCGGCATATTCCAGATCCGATAGCCTGGTGAAGGAAAGGACGATGCCTAAAACCGAAACCAGGATAATCGTCCAGGCGAACGAGGTAATTACCTCCCCAAGCGGCGGCAGCCAATCGCCCAATGCCAAACAGATATAGCCGCCGACAAAAGCAAGAGTCATCATCAGGGCCAGATCAAAAAATTTCAGGGGACGTCGTTTAGTCTCATTGATTTCTCCCATCTTTTCATTGATGTCATCAACAATATTCCGGTCCACCCCGGCCCATTTATCAAAACGGTTTTGAAAACCGGACAGTGCGATAACCACCCCCATCCAACCGTACCCGACAACCGTATCAACTACGATGATAGGCCCCAGCAAAGATTCCGGAGTATGTACACTTTCCGAGATTGCCACCATATTCACACTGCCGCCGATCCAACTGCCGGAAAGCGCGGCGATACCCCGCCAGGCTTCCGCCGGCAGAAAATTTTTAAACAGTATAACAACGATCGGTCCGCCGATGACAATACCAAATGTGCCCGCCAGCATAGTGAGGATTGCTTTCCCTCCCAGTTTGGTGATAGTGGGCAGGTTGGCGGAAAGCAGGAGAAGGATCAATGCAGCCGGCAGCAAATGGCGGCGGATCCAGGCATAAACCGCAGAATCCTGCGGAATGATCCCCAGTGTTGTTGCCAACATAGGTAAAAAATAAATCCAGATCACCGGCGTAAGATAACGAAAAAAGCCGGAAAGCGCCGGCATTTGATCGAGCCGGTAAACCAGACCAATGACAAAAATCAGAAAGGCAAGGATTTGTGTGGGATTGGTTAATAACGGATCAGACATAAATTCAGATATTCACTCTTAATTTAACAACGCGGGTTCGCTGCTGAATAAAAAACTGAAAGAATCATTACGTTTTATCACAAGAAGAAATTGGGTGACATTTTTTGTATTCTGTAAACTGTGCCTTTTCCTTATTAAAACAAGTTTCAACCATGTCATTCCGAATCCCCGCTTTTTGGGGTGAGGAATCTCATACCTCTCTGTTTTTTATTTGGGTTATAGATTTCTCACTTCGCTCCGATAAAAACCATCGGGACTCCGTTCGAAATGACATTTCATTGACCAATATTGTTGCAGTAATAAATTATATACTGATAAAAAGCCGCCGGTTTTTTCAAAGACCTAAATGGTCACCCAATTTCAAGTTCTCATTATTCCGGCAAGTTTGCCTTGATTTTGGCAACCGTTTCACCGACAAAATAATTACATTTTCCCTTTTTCACATCCGGGGCAACGCCCGCTTTTTCGATGGCAATTTTCACTTTTTTAGGTGGAACGCCCCATTCCTTTGCCAGTTTACCGGCGGTGAACAACTCTTCCTTTGCCATAATTTCCTCCAAAGTTATGTTTATTTTACGATAATCGATTTGTAACTATTCAGGTATGCTGGATTCCCGATGTGAGATAAGCCTTCGAGTCTCCGCTTTGGCCGGCTTAAAAAGCAATGCTTAGCGGAGTCGAAGCGTGATTATTGTCAATAGATAAAGCATGCCTGAATAGTTACATTGATTTTTAAAATAATGAGATTCCAACTACAAATCAAGCATTGTTTACAATAACCGTTTCTGCTCATGAATCAATTATAAAAACCGCGAATTACAAACAACCTGACTTGTTAAAACCAATGAGCGTTAATTAGCGAAATTCACGGTGCGGATCTTTTCTGTCCGGCCTCAACCATTGAAAAGCAATTTGAGATAAAACAAAGGCGAACGCAGTTTGTCCCGCATATCCAGATCTTCAAACATGGCGCCGATGGTTTCCCGCAGAGTTTTGCTTTTATTGGCCTTGTTCACCACCAAATTGACCAACCAGGATTTTTTTACTAATTTCAGCAGTTTACCGCTGAGCTGCAGTTCATCCCACAGTTGATCGTAAAGTGCGGCATCGTATACGGACAAAAATTCCGCTGAGAAATCATGCCGTGCCAGCGCAGATTTTATGATGTCCGCCGCAACCATACCGCTGGTGAGCGCATTACCTACACCCTCACCGGTAAACGGATCTATGAGAGAGGCTGCATCTCCCACCAGTAAAAACCGGTCGCCGGAAAGTTTTCTTTTTTTTGTGCCCAGCGGCAGGCGCCAGCCCTTTATCCTGTCAACCATTACGGTATTTTTGAACCGTTCTTTCATTTCAGGATTTTCTTTGATAATCCGTAACATCATCGCTTTCAGATTCAATTTTCCCCTCCGCACAAGTTGGGACGGCATACCGATACCCACATTTGCAAGATTGCCGGGCAAAGGGAAAAGCCAAAAATAACCGGGCAGCAACTCTTTAAAAAAATACAGTTCGATATAATTCTGTTCGTGGAAGCCGGTGATATTTTTAAAATAGGTGCGAACACCAGCGCTGTAATGTTCCGGTTCCACTGAAAATCCGGCAAACTTTCTGGCCACCAGCGAGCGGTCTCCTTCCGCACCGACTACCATTTTTGCCAGACAGCATCTTTCCTCTCCGTTTTTTTTGAACCGAATTTCAACTCCACCTGCCACCCGATGAACATCCGTCACTTTGGCGCCAAACTCTTTCCGTGTCACCTGATCGTGCAACATATTTACCAAAAGATTGTCAAAATGAAGTCTTTTGCCGATGAAACCGGAAGCATGAACAGTCTCCCCCCATCGCGATTGGAAGGGAAGTTCCAGCCTTTGGCCGTTCGGCGCCCCAAAAATCGCTCCCCGGGAAGGGATAAATTTACCCTGCGCTTCCTCTAATTTATCCCGTAAAACCGGATCGATTTTTTTTAGCACATCAACGACTTTTCCGCTCAGCGCATCGCCGCAAATTTTTTCCCGCGGGAATGTAGTCTGGTCAAAAATAATATGCTCAATCCCGGCCCGGGCCAGAAATAAAGCGGTGCTAACTCCAGCCGGTCCGGCGCCCAAAATCGCCACATCAGTAGAAAGATCATATTTTTCACGGTTCATTGAAGCTAACCCGGAATTTGGTGCTTGACTTCCATTTCAATCACAAAACGACCAACGCTTTCCGGCGTTAATTCATGAAGAAAATAATAATGTCCGTATCTGCGCCATTTATTCTGCTGCTGCAGCACGTAAACTTCCCGACCAATGGGCGCCCAAACCTGGGGATTAGATGCAACAAAAATAGCAAAAGTTGGTATCCCCAGTTGGGCCGCCAAATGGGTTACACCGGAATCATTGCCGATGTAAAATCCTGCTCCACCGATGAGGTTTGCCAATTGTTGCACATTTTCCGGCCTTTCTATCTGCCAATCTCCCTTTCCATATTCAGAGAGCCTGCTCTCTTCCGCCGGCCCCAGCGTGCAAACAGCGGCCATATTCAATTTTTCCCGCAGCGCTTCCGCTAACTCGATATAGAAAGAAACCGGTAAATTTTTCTTTGCACTTCCGCTGCCGGGATGGATGGCAAAAAACGGTTCGGGAATAACTTTTTTTTGATTATCCGGAATTTGCAGTGGAAGAATCTCATTGGTTGGCGTGACATTTGCGCTCAATTTTAATACTTCAAGCGTGGTTAACATGAAGCGCGTTTGGTGAAATTCATAATTTTCCGGTGGTTTGATGGAATCATAAATCACACACGGCACGTGCAGTGCGGCTAATTTTTTCTGTTGCAGTTCCGATTTACGCGCCGTCCAGAAAATAATGCAATCGTAACCTATCAGCCAGTTTCGGCAAGACTTTTCCAACTCAGGATCTGCCGAAAAAAGGGGCAGCAGTCCGGCCGAAAAATAATCCCATATTTGATGTAGCTCATCGGCAAAAAGCGCCAGGTAGCCCGGGTTCCCTGCGTAATCAACAGCGCAGCCGGGATAGGTTTTTTTTATTGTCAGAATGGCGGCGCGGGTGAGCAGCGTGTCGCCCAGAGCGCCGGGATAGATGATCAGAAATCGCTTCATTCATTTTCTGAGTTTTCGTTATTCTCATCCCGGTCGTTCGGAAAATACAAAAAACGATCGAGCAGCCGTACATAGTTACTCCATCTGCGCTCCGGCGATTTTTCAGTTTCGGTAATACGCCGGAATGCATCCATCTTCGAATCCAGTTCATCAACATGATACAGGATTAACGCTTCCAAAGTCATGGGAACCACAGGAGAACCCTTTGCCAACTCTCCGTGATGACTAAGGATCAGATGCAGCAATTGTTTGCGTTTCTCATCCGGAAAATCCTGTATTCCGGAGATAATATCTTCCAACCAACCGGCGCCGATGGAAAGATGACCAAGTAAACGGCCTTCATCGGTGTATTCGATAAAACCCTGCCGGGTGGTGTAACTTTGTATCTTGCCGATATCATGCAGCAGTGCGCCGGTGATTAGAAGATCGCGGTGAACATGAGGATTATTCCGGCATAAAAAATCGCACACAGAAGCGATGGAGAGGCTATGTTCCAGTAAACCGGAGAGCCGGTTATGGTGCCACAATTTTCCCGCGGGAGCAGTCTCGTAGGCGGCCAAAAAGCCGGCATCGGTGAAAATTTTATGCAGTAACGCGCTAAAATGAGGATCAGAGACAGACTGGAGCAACTCCTTTAACTCTGCTTTTAATTCCGGCAATTCTCTTTTTGCTTTGGGCAGAAAATGGCTAGGATCGATTTTGTCTTCCGGCTGCACCATTCTGATCTTTTCGACAACAAATGTGTGTCCCCCTTTGTAGTCGATCACTTTGCCAAACACCTTGACCATGCTGCCGATCCGATATTCTTCATTCCCTTCTTTCACATCCTGCCAGAGTGTTGCGGAAATTCTGCCCGTGGCGTTGCCCAGTTCGAAAGCAAGGTAGGGAGCGCCGTCCGATTTCTTGGTGCGGAGTTCTTTTTTGCGAATCACAAAAAAACCGGTGATTTCATCGCCCGGATTCAATTTCTTAATTTCAATGGGTTGTTGCATGCATCTTACCGCTTTGTCTGTTTT
The DNA here is from genome assembly GCA_913009825.1 of uncultured Deferribacteres bacterium. Classification (GTDB taxonomy): domain Bacteria; phylum Zhuqueibacterota; class JdFR-76; order JdFR-76; family DREG01; genus DREG01. The sequence continues at coordinate 49,313 of CAJVYQ010000026.1, read as the reverse complement.
GGCACCGTCAATTCCAACAGATCAAAATTGGAATTTCTGATCAATGTAGTATCCGTTTCCAGCGTGAGATAAAGTCCATTCAGCCAGAATTCCGTCTGATCCCGATAATGACTGCTGAGAGGATGACCGACCTGCCCCGGCGGATTGATCACCTCCGCTCTGCCTGGATTGGCCATATCCACAATCATACGCATGGAGGGACCAACAATGCAATCATACGGCTTGGTAAAATTGTAATAACCATTGTCGATGGTTGTATTGCTGCCGCCCATGGGAAAAGGCCCGATGTTAAATATTTTGCTCATAAGCGGCTGGTCACCCAAAAAATGGCGAAAAGTAACCCGGTGCAGTCGATCCCAACGCCATTTGATAGGGTCATCTCCCATTCGCCGGATTAACTTATCTTTCGTTTGCCGCCAGCTTTTTTGAATGATATCCGCTGGGGTTTCCCGTTTGTTTTTGGTGGTGACGTCATCGAACCAATGATAAAGACGCCGTGTAAAAATTTTTCGCAGTGCGCGGTAACTGAATCCGGAAAAGAAAAGATAATCGTGGAAACTCTCCTCCCCCAATTCGTCTTTAAACGTGTTATCGAGCAAGGTTTGCAAAAAAACCTGGAAGATGGTTGCCGCCACACTTTCGCCGCGCATATAAAAATCCCATCCCTGCAAAAACTGATAAATGCGTCGAAATGCTTCATCGCCACCGGCTAATTTTTTCAATTCGGGTAAAATCCTGGGCGCCAGGAACTGTGCAAACGGCGAAAAAGTGTCCATCTGCATGGCTTTAAAATTCGCGACAGATAATTTTTTATCCCCCGACAACAACTGATTAATGCGTAAAATCCGGGATGGCGGCTCCCACAGATTGGAAATGTAATACGGGTAATCTTTTGGCGCAATGCGGTTGTTGGCCGTTGCTAAAAATCCCTTTTGGGGATTGAATGCGTGGGGAAGTTCGGCAAAGGGGATAAAACCGATCCACTCCTGCTGTCCCTGATTTACCGTGGGATTGGCACGTATCGGAATCCTGCCACAGCTCCAGTAGCCGATATTCCCCTGAGTATCGCAATACACAATATTCTGGCCGGGCACTTTAAGCTTGCGCACGGCACTTTGAAAATCCCGCCAATCCTGCGCCCTATTTAATCGGTAGAAGGCATCTGTTTCATCCGAATAATCCTGTCCGGTCCAGCGAAAAGAAACTTTTTGCGTTACTTTTTTCAGACGCGGATGAACCGCGTTGATAACCGGACCGTGGTTGGTTGAATAGATTTTTATTCGCTTCGCCTCTTCGCCTTCGATCGGGATAACTTCGTCGTACCTGTTCATTTTCCGCCATTGGCCATTGGCAAAATACCGGGTTGAGTCGGAAGTATCGATCTGTTCGACGAAAAAATCGGCATCGTCGATCATCGCATTAGTAAATCCCCAGGCAATCTTTTGATTAAAACCGATTGCAATGCCCGGACTGCCCGGCATGGAAAATCCGGCGCTATTTATTCCCGGCGCCATCAGATGCGCCATGTACCAACTGGACGGATTAACCAAAGGCAGATGAGGATCGTTGGCCAGCATCGGCTTTCCGTTCTCTGCTTTTAAACCGGAAATAACCCAATTATTGCTCCCCTTCGGCCAGTTTTCTATGCCGGATATCCGATTCAATTGGCATGTAATGTGGCGCAAAATGCTAAAATCGAAATCACTCAATTTTCCCGAACCGATTATCGGCCACTGAGACAGATCATCCGCAAAAAGTTCATTTGTATATTGAATTCCTATCTTTTTTTTCAAAGTCGCGGCCACCCATTCAACGTACCAACTGAGCGACAATTCCCACCCCATCAGACGGGAAAATGCCAGACAATCCTCTGGATTCCACAATCCGGGTTGAAAATCCAACAACATAAATTCCACGGGTAGCTTTTCCGGATTGGTTCGGATAAAAGAATTGATCCCATCCGTGTAAGCCCGAACAACGGATTTGGATCGCTCGGATATTTTTTTGTAAAGATCACCGGCTATTCTCTTAAAACCGATGGTCAGCATTAATTGATCAACCGCAACCGTGGTATCGCCTAAAATTTCGGACAATCTGCCGTTAACCATCCTTCTTATCAATTCCAACTGCCAGAGACGATCCTGCGCTATTGTGTATCCCTGGGCGAAATACAAATCGTGGTCATTGCTGGCAAAAATATGGGGCACTCCGTTTTTATCGCGATAAATCTGCACATTGTCTTGCAGGGTCTGAATTTCGATATGCCCTTTCGTCTGCGGCAGAGATCTGCGAAAAGTGCGGTAACTAAAAAAGACGGTGATGATAAGAACCGTGAGGAGAAGGACAAATATAGCGAGAATAGTTCGTTTCATTTCCAATCCGGCTTAAAAATGTTCCAGATAGGCTATCTTAATTTCCCGGTTTGAGTAAGGCACATTTTCTTTGTTTTCCAAAATGTTTTTAAATTGAAATTGCAATGACAACCGCCCGGCAAAAAGCCAGCGTATGCCCACATTCAAATAACCCTTCCCTCTGCCAATGGAATGGAAATCGTTGTCATTAACGGCCACATCGTATTCAGCTAAAAGTGAAAAATCGTTACTCAGACTCTTTAAAATACCGGCAAACAGGTTAACATCCTTGTCGCCGTCCTCTCTTTCCAAAGAATAGTTGATGCCGCCGTGAAAGCTTAAATCACCTAAAAAAGCGTAATTCTTGCCGGCTACGGCATAAAAACCGCGTGATTTTATGGTATACCGTTTTTCGCCTTTGATATAGGCTCCGTAACCTTGCGAATTGTAACCGATGGCGATTCCCGGCAGAAGAATATTCTCATCGATAATGCGATAAGCAAATTGCAATCCCGGTTCCGGGTTCCAGTTAATTTTACCTTCACCGATGATGTTCTCTCCGCCGAAGAAAACGCCGAGATAAAACCGGTCGGACAGGCCGATCTGCAAACCGCCTAACAGGCCGCCTTCGGGATAAAGACGAAGATTGCTCACATAGCTTCCCCTTTCCAGTGTTGCTGCAGTGGGCATATCGATCAGTTCCAGGGGAGGCGGTGTTTTATTTTGCGCAAAATTAATGGATGTGAAACCTAAAACAGCAAACAGTAAAACGATGATCCTTTTCATTGGATTCTCCCGATTAAGTTCCTGTTTAAAAATTTAGATATTTTTGGCCGACATGCAAGCATAAAATATGATTTTGCCTTAAACATGGTTGATGGCAGGAGAGGAAATTGTGTAATTTAAAAATATCCGGTTAATTTTAATTGTTTGAAAAAAGTCACCATATATCACCCCTTTTTTATATCGAACCTAAACTGAGCGATTCTTCTGTCATTCAGCCTGCCCGACGAATTGCAGGCGGGGAGGAATCTTTTTAATTTTTAACATCAAAATAACAAGATTCCTACTAGATGACATTTCACTTGATAGGTGATAGTCTGAGGTTAAGAATCGCTCAATTAAGGTCGAAAGCCATCTCTGCAAAAACGCATCTTTTTAACCCTGAACCCGGTAAAGTTACATTTGTTGTAAAAAACAGAACACGGATGGCGCGGATTACGCTGATTCTTACGGATTAAAATGTCTATTAAAATATTCTGAAAGTAAACCTTCCTTGAGTTTATTTTTTACCCTAAAATAAAAATCTCCGTCAATAAATGGCGGAGATTTTTTCTGGGAGGAAGCCTGACTATGTTAAGTAGGCTATTATGAAAAAAGGTCCTTTTTAAAATCTGAATGATGCAGAAGCAAAGTAATTAAATGTTTTTATTTCTTCGGTGTAGTTCCCTCCTGAATTGTTATTCCACCAACCATGGACAACAGCCAGATCGATCATAAATTGCCGGTCTAAAAGAAAACCAACTCCCGCCGTAATAAAATTTTTATCGCCACCGGTAACGGTTCGATCCGGATTGGGGGCTAAAATATATCCGGCCCTGAATCTGGTACCAACCAATGGCAGCTTCAATTCCGCGCCCAACCGGTAATTGAGAGTGGGCTGCAGATTTCTCATAAAGTTTCGGTTCTCGGTTTTTAGTTCGGCCGGCGTTTTATATTCAAGCTGCGACCAATCCGCATATTCAACGCTGCCGGATACGGTTATAAGCGGCAGGACAAGAGAAGCACCGGCGCTCATCGTTAAGGGCTTTTGAATTTTATATTTATAATCTCCCGTTGCTGTTGAATCCCAATAAGTATTGTCGTCATAACTGGTTTTATCGTATCGGGTCCAGTCTTCTTTACCGGAAAAGGTAACCGGCGTTTCGATGGCGGCGCCAAAGCGAATCCGATTAAAAAGATTGTACAAAATACCAAATTTTACGTTGAACCCGGTAATCTTCGTATTAATATCATCCAGCACCTGCCATTGAGATTGTTCATATAAATCGTAGTCATCATATTCATTTAATGTCCAGGTGTAATTATATTTTCCGGTCCAAAAATTGACAGCACCGCCCAAATAGAGTTGCTCGGACAACTGCACAGCCCCGGCAATAACCCATTGGTTCAACCCGCCACGATCCAGTTGTTCTCCGCTCTGGTACACGGAATCCTGCGAAGAATCATTGAACCCTTGAATGAGAAAAGTGCTGCTGTAATTAGCCGCTTTATTATAACCGACGGAAAATACCATACTGCCTTTATAGGTTGGCACCGGGTACACATACCCAACCGAATTCAAACCGGTATAATTCCTGCTGCTGCCCGATAAATTGCCATAATATGTTGTATTGCTCTTATAAGCAAGAGAGTTAAAACCTGCCGTTAATTCCATTCTCCTCATTTGCCCCAAACCGGCCGGATTCCAGTAACTGGCGGAATAATCGTCTGCTATTCCGGTGAAAGCTCCGCCCATTCCCAACGCTCTTACACCTACTCCATATTCTATACCAAGCATCGGAATATTGGTTTGACTAAAACCGGAGGCTGAAAAGCAAAAGAGGAGGATTAATAGAGCTATTGCTGTAATTCCTAACCGTCGCATTTTATTCTCCTGATTTAATATCAAATCTGCTATGCCAATTTTACTATTTCTTTTTAGTTCGGGATGAAGAACTGCCTCTGCTGCTTGATCTCGAAGTCGTACTTCTGGTTGATCTGACGGCAGAACCGGATGAACGGGAAGTCCTCGGTTTATAGCTCGAGCCGCTTCTCCGGGTTGTTCCTGAACTGCTGCTTTTTCTTGAAGATGAAGGTGAATAGGATTTTGTTCTCTTGGTTCTGCGTACGCTCGAAGGAGTAGAACTCTTTCGTGTTCTGGATGGTTTGGAACTCACATTGGGAACGGATTTGGACGTTCGCCGATGCGTAGTAATTTTACTACGACCGGAAGGCGCCGGTGTTGTGCTTTTTGAGCGAATTCTTGTGGAAGTTCTGGAAATCCTTCCCTGAGAACTAACTTTACGCACCGGTTTTGTTGATAAGATTCTGCTTCTTGTTTGATCACTGTGTCGTGTGCGTTCCCTGGATGTGCTGGTCAGGGTGCTGATTCTGTCTAAAGTGCTTGGTTTTGTTTTTCGGATCCGTTCCACCCGGGAGATATTTTTTGCTCCCGACGTTGTTGTTGCCATATAAGGAATGTGAGAAGTACGGTCAGGGGCAGGATCTATTCCGCGCCGCTGGCCAAAATTACGCCGTTTTTGCGGCATTTTAACAGTATAATCAGAATATACAGATCCCCAGTAAGGATCGTAGGTGTCATAGTAAGGGCTGGAATATCCATAATATCCGTCCCAATAACCTCCGTAATATCCACCGGAATAACTCCATGGACGTGAATACCAGCGATTATATGAATAAGGGCTGTAGAATGAACCGAAACGATAATCCGCGTAGAACGGATTAAAATCCCAGGGATCGTAAAACCAGGGATCATAATAACCGAACCCTAAAGAAAATCCGCTGTAAAACGGAGAGAAATAAAAATCAGAATAAAGAGGGTCTGTGCCGTAAAAATTGTATTGGTAAACCGGAGCTTGATTTTCCTGAACATCCGTCGTATCCACATTATCCTGATATTCCGGTTCATACACCTGTTGCTCCTGAGGCGGTTCGTACTCTTTTTGTGTGGTCTTTTTTATCGTGCCTAACTGTGTATAGCAGCCGATGGTGAAAAGCAGAAACACTGTTAGTAATGAAAAGCGAATTGGTAGCCAAAACTTATTCATAGCGGCCTCCTTCCTAAGTAAGAGGAATATTTGGATTAGCAAAAATTCTAATTGGTTTACAAAGACGAGACAGAATTTGTTCCCTAATTTATTTTAATTATTTACTTTTCTCCTGATCCGTTCAGACACAACCGGATTTTTCGAGAGATGATGCAGTTTAATCGCTTCGTAACAAAGCGCCGTTTGATGGTAATCCAATTTGCCCCCGGATCCTTTATCTCCATCGATGACCATCTTTTGTTCGTTCAGTTGGGTATACCAGCCGCCGAACCGGTGATCGAGGAAATTTTTCTTCACAAAATCAAAAATTACAAAAAAGGCTTCGGTCAATTCGGTTTTGTTTCTGCGGATGATAAAATGCAGCAGTGAGCGCAAGGCCTCTGAATGTTCCCACCAGTAATATGTTTTGTCCGTCACTTCACCATTGAAGTCGATGTAAGAACGGATGGCGCCGGTTTTTTCATCCAACCCGTATTGCAGCGCGGTTCGCAGGCAGTTTTCCGCAATCATCAGAAATTTTCCGGGCAAACCTTTGGTTACTGCCCCTGACAAGAGGAAAGCCCATTCGAAATGGTGGCCAATGGAGATAGGACCGCTTCTGTTTAAATAATAGGGCTGCCACTCAAGCGTGTAAAATTCAGACAGGAAAAACGGTTTTTTGTTTTGCACGCCGGAAAATAAAAAATGGACGATCTCCTCTGCCGTGCGCAAAACAGCTTGAGGATCGGGCAGCTGTTCCAATTCGTTCTGCTGTTTCTGCCCGGCAAGCGCTTCATAAAAAGCAAGCAGCGCTTCAAAAAAGTGCATCATCGGATTTTGGGCGCGATATTCATCCAGGTCATGCCAATCCCGGCTCATTTTCCATACCAGACCGTGGAGATCATCCCGAAAATTGTGATTCAATACACGGTACGCCTGAACCGCGCCGGCCAAAAACTTTTTTTCACCGCTGACTTTGTACGCATAACTGAGCGCCAACAAAACAAACGCATGTCCGTAAGCATCTTTCTGCTTAGAGACAACAAAGCCGTTTTCATCACAACTGTAAAAGAATCCGCCGTGTTTTTCATCAAAAAAATGACGCAGTAAAAAATTGCCGCCGTTGATTGCGGCAGCCAAATACTTTCTGTTTTTCGTCGCCCAAAAACCGACAGAGAAGACATAGATCAAGCGGGATTGGGTTACCAGTGTTGCGGCTCCGCCATCTTTGCGACGCCAGTCACAACTGAGATACGGGTAAAAAAAACCGTCTTTTGTTACGGACGCCTGGTGCCGGTGCGGCAACAATTCCCGGGTTAAATGGCGCTGAAACCAGGAAAGTGGAATTTCATTCATGTTGGTTTTCCCAATTCGATCATCTTGGTTTTTTCATTTCTGAATTGAGTGATTCTCTTGTTTTTGAGCTTGTTGCTGTTGCCAAACGGGTTTTCATTTTTTAGCGTAAATCCGGTTGGCGATTCGGGTCATTCTAAAATAATACAAAATATCTCTGTTTAAAAGCAAAGAGAATTATAAATTGAATTTGTGTTTCACCACAAATTTGGTTATTTTAAATAATCATGAGCAGCAAAATCAGAATTATATCTCCCGCTTTGTGTGAAGTTGTTTTCCCGCTTCCCATTCGTCATGGTTTTACCTACCAAATTCCTCCCCATTTACGGCCTATTCTCAAACCGGGCTACCGTGTGCTGGTTCCTTTTGGCCGGCGTAAGCTGACGGGATTTGTGACCGGTTTACCGGCACAAACAAAGATCACCGAATTGAAAGAAGTGGAAGATATTCTGGATGACAAACCGATCGTTACTCCCGAAATCCTGAAACTAACCAAATGGATCGCCGAATACTACATGGCTTCCTGGGGAGAAGTGATCGAAGCTGCCTTGCCGGCAGGGATCAATCTGGAGAGCCGGAAAAAAGTTGCGTTATCCGGGGAACTGGATCGTGAAAAAATTTTAGCGCTGGAAAAAATCAACAAAGATCAGCGGAACTTATTGCTCCTGCTGCACCGAAAAGGCAAACAGGTCGTGAGCCAATTAGAAAGCAGTTTGGGTAAGCAGAACCTGAATTACAATTTGATGATTCTTCAAAAACGGGGACTTCTATTTTTTTCCAGAGAACTGATCGAACCGAAGACAAAAATAAAATTCCAGAATTTTGTCAGACTTTCATCCGGGATTGAGCCGCAGGGAGAACTGGAGAAAACCGTTGCCCGGTTGATGAAAAGCAATCTGCGTCAGGCAGATTTGGTGATGGAGTTAGCCAAACATCCCGCCGGGATGTTACAAACAGAGTTGCTGCGTTGCACCAAAACAAGCAGTTCAACGCTTAAAAAGGCGCGGGAAAATGGGCTGATCGACATCACCAGAAAAGAGACGTTCCGGGATTACTACGGTCAGTTCGAGGCGAAAAAACCGGAGTTGCTTACGTTGAATGCCGATCAGGAACAAGCGCTGCAGAAACTGATAGGGTACATCGATGAACGACAATTCATCCCGGTTTTGCTTTATGGCGTAACCGGCAGCGGTAAAACACAGGTTTACATCGATGTGCTGAAAGAAGTACGCAAAAAAAACCGCAACGCTATTGTACTGGTGCCGGAGATCGCCCTGACACCACAAACGGTCAGCCGCTTTAAAGCTCATTTTGGCGACGATATCGCTGTCTTACACAGCCGCATGTCCAACGGAGAACGTTACGATTCCTGGCGGAAAATTCACAACGGCCAGGTTCACATTGTCATCGGACCCAGATCGGCAATCTTTGCTCCGTTGGCCAATATCGGCCTCATCGTGGTAGATGAAGAGCAGGAAAATTCCTACAAACAAAATGATCAGAGTCCCCGCTACCATGCCAGAGACGTTGCTCTGATCCGGGGACAAATGAACCGGGCCATTGTTATTTTGGGTTCGGCAACGCCCAGCCTTGAATCCTATTACAATGCGAGAATACACAAATTCAAAATTCTGGAAATGCCGCACCGCGTCGAAGCTTTGCCCTTGCCGGAAGTTGAGATTGTCGACATGCGGGAAGAATGGCAAAAATACAAAGGGAAACCTTCGCTCATTTTCTCTCACCGGCTGATGCAAAAAATTGCCGAGAAACTTGACCAAAAAGAACAGGTCATTTTGTTACAAAACCGGCGCGGCTTCTCTACCTTTATTTTATGCAGGGATTGCGGCCATGTTGAACGATGCATCAATTGCAACATTACGTTAACTTATCATATCCATGAACATCGTTTACGCTGTCATTATTGCGATTACCAGAAAGCCGCACCGCAAACCTGCCCATCCTGCGGCGGCATTCAAATTAATTACAAAGGCACGGGAACCCAACGGGTCGAGGAAGAAATTAGAACCCATTTCCCGGCGGCCCGGGTTGTGCGTATGGACATGGATACAACCCGCAGAAAGGGGTCCCATGATCGTATTTTGCGCGATTTCGAGGAAGGAGAATATGATATCCTGCTGGGCACACAAATGGTGGCCAAAGGATTGGATTTTCCCAACGTTACATTGGTTGGCGTGATCTCCGCAGATACCACGCTGCGGCTGCCGGATTTTCGGGCTGCGGAACGTACTTTTCAATTGCTCACCCAGGTGGCGGGGCGATCCGGGCGCAAAACCAAACAGGGGGAAGTAATCATCCAGACCTACTCACCGCAGGATCACAGCATTATTTTCAGTAAAAAGCATGACTACCTGCGCTTTTTTGCCGGTGAGATTATGGAAAGAAAAGATCTGTCCTATCCGCCTTTCAGCAGGTTGATCAAGATCGAATTCCGCGAGAGCGGGGAAGAAAAAGTAAAATTAGTCGCCGATGTTTTCGCCCGGAATATGATCGCGCAACCTTTTTACCGGTTGCTTGGTCCGGCGCCGGCGCCGTTATCCCGGCTGAAGGATGAATACCGCTACCATATCATCATCAAATATAATCGCTCTACCGATCCCCAAGGTAAAAAAACCCGGGATGAAATTCAAAGGGTGAGCCGAAAATTGGGCAAAAAGGGGTCCCAGGGAGTAAAGATCATCGTCGATGTGGATCCGACGGATCTGTTTTAAATTTCGCCGGTCATACAAAAGAATGAGTGAAACAATACTTGCTATTTTACTCACACTTCATTATATTCAAAAAATTAAACAAGTAAACGAATTACGAAACAAGGAAATAGCAAGCAAAAGATCATCTGAACTGCTTTTTGAAGTACAAAAACATTCTAAATGAATGATTCAGTTTGTAAATGAGACTTCCAGAGTTTTCCCGGAGGCGTTTGTCAACATATTGTATATTCTAAAAATATGAATCACATTTTACAGAATTGATCAAAAACTTTGGAAGTTTTTTGCATTAAATCAACAAACATATGAATGAGCAGTGAAAGTCTGTAGTTTTACGCCTATTTTTCAAATTAATCCAAATGGCCCGGAGCCGTAATTTTTCATTTTCAACCAATGCGAATCGCCATTATCTCGGACATACACAGTAATCTCTTTGCCCTTCGGGCGGTACTGGCAGATATTTATCATCGTCACGCCGACAAGATCATCTGCCTGGGTGATGTGGTTGGCTACGGGCCCTCTCCCAACGAGTGCGTGGAATTGATCAAAGAGCGGGCTGATATCTGCCTGATGGGCAATCATGATTGGGCTGTTCTGGGAAACGAAGATCTGGCGTATTTCAACACCTTTGCCCGGGAGGCGGTTTTGTGGACTCAGGTTAGAATGTCACCGGAGGCGGAAGAGTACCTCCGGGCGTTGCCGTTTATTGTCATCGAAAACGATTGCACCTACGTCCACAGTGCACCGTTTGAACCGCAGGCCTGGACGTATGTGCTGAACAGAAACGATGCCGTTTTCCAGTTTTCCGCCCTGCAAACACAACTCTGCTTTGTCGGGCATACACATGCTGCCGGGATTTTCCGCCAAAAAAATGAATCCTACGAGTTTCTAATTGAAAATCAGATTTATATCGACGATCAGTCAAAATATATTATCAATGTCGGTTCGGTTGGGCAGCCCCGGGATTACGACGCCCGCGCTTCCTACGGCATTTATGACCGGGAGATGAAAAGCTTTGCATTTCACCGCATCCCTTACGATATAGAATCTACGCAATATCAGATGCAGGAAGAGAGGTTACCTGCCTATCTGGTTGATCGCCTTTCTTACGGAAGATAAATTTTTCTCACACGGATCGGGAGGATATTCTATGTTAGACAAACAGCAACACGAAGAAAATGATCAAATTCTGCTATCGGAAGAACAGTATCACCGGATTTCCGCGGAATTGGATTCTCTGCGCAGTAAAATCAATTCACAGATGCTGCTGTTTGGTGATATGAACGGCCAGCTCATCAGCCGGAAAGGTGACATGCCCGGTGTGGATCTTTCTATTTTAACGGCTTTGATCAGCAGTGATTTTTCCGCCACTTCTGAAATTGCCAAAATTTTAGGCAAAAAAAATCATTTTCATCTCCACTTCCATGAAGGCAGCAATCGCAATCTTTATATCTCCGCCGTGGTACCTCAACTATTTTTAGCTGTGATTTTCGACACCTCGGTCACGTTGGGAATGGTTCGGATTTTTACTAAAAAAACCATCGAAAAGATCAACGAGATCATCGATTCCGGTCACCGGGAAAGTATAAAATATGGCGATATTATCGATTCCGAATTCAAATCTTTTGTGGTAGAAGGACTGGATAAAATACTCAGCTAAGAATCATTTATGTTAATCAATTGGGCCCTGAAAGAAATCCTGCTGAAAATTGTGTATTACGGACCTGGGTTAAGCGGAAAGACAACAAACCTGGAACAAATTTACCGGCGTATTGCTCCCGAGCACAGAAGCAAAATGGTTTCCCTGAAAACAAAAGAAGAAAGAACTATTTTTTTTGATCTTATGCAATTTCGTTTACCACCCATTCATGGCAAACGACCTAAATTCAGTTTATACACGGTTCCCGGGCAGCATTATTATGCCGCCAGCCGCCGCATCATTTTAAACGGTGTCGATGGGATTGTATTTGTGGCCGATTCCCAGCGGAACAGATTGACCGATAATCTGGCTTCCATGCTGGACCTGGAGCAAAACCTTATTTTGCAAAACCGTTCATTGGAAGAGATCCCCTGGGTGCTGCAATTCAACAAAAGAGATCTGGACGCTATTCATCCGGTGGAATTTCTACAGCAGAAATTGAATTTTAACCGGGTATCCACATTTGAAGCCGTCGCCGTCCGGGGAATAGAGGTTTCCGAAACCCTGAAGACAATTATTCAAAAAGTAATTACAGATATTTCGAGGAAATTAAATGCTTAAACTTTTAGACCGGGAAAACGATTTTTCTCTGAAGATCAGCAAACGAACTCCCCAGGAAAAGATCGAGAATGAACTGACAAAAATCATCAACCTGGGCAACATTGAATGCGCTTATGTATTTTCCGAAGAAGGGTTATTGATGGCCGGTATTCAGGGTGGCAGCGATTTCACCAACAACCAGGCAGCCGAATTGATCTATTCGGTCTATGAAGCGCTCAAACTTTTAGAGGAATCGGACAATTTCAACGGAAGCCAGGAACTGCTCTTTGTGTCACAAACCCGGAAAAAAATCAGTGTTCGGCCTTTTCAGGCGTTTGGGCAGCGTTTAACGCTGATTTTGGTTGTCCCCCGCAGCAAAACATACCGTTCTCACACAAACCGGTTAATCCGTAATATCCAAAAAATCGGGCAGAGAGAGATTGAATAATTCGATTGATCTTGCCGAAAATACCCGTTGGCCTGCTGAATTCACCACATCCGTAAAAATAATTTTACGGCCTCAAAAGCCCCTGTTTCCCCCTCTGTTTAGCGAGGAATCCGGCCAACTACCCGCCGGAGTAAAAAAAATTTACCGAGCCTGCTCCCTATCATGTCAACTTTCAATTTGGGGAAGTTTTTCTCTGCTAATTCAAACCGGCGTGCCTGATGCAGCATGATAATAAAAAAGCGATTTTTAGCTGGGCCATGTACGATTGGGCTAATTCCGCTTTTATTACCACTGTAACCGCCGCCTTTTTCCCCATTCTTTTCAACAAGTTCTGGAGCGTTGGTACAGACACCACACTGACCACTGCCCGGCTTGGCCTGGCAAATTCTGCAGCGGGGATTGTAGTAGCTCTGCTGGCTCCGATTATGGGAGCTATTGCAGACAAGGGCGCTTCCCGGAAAAAATTTCTCCTGTTTTTCGCCTACATGGGCGTGGTCATGGCATCCGCCCTGTTTCTGGTTGCCGAAGGGAATTGGGCAATGGCAGTATTGTTGTACGTATTGGCTTCCATCGGTTTTTCCGGCGGTAATATTTTTTATGATTCACTGCTCACCGGCGTTGCTTCCGAAAAAAAACTCGACTTTGTTTCTTCGCTGGGATATGCGATGGGCTACCTGGGTGGCGGCCTGCTATTTGCCGTTAACGTCTGGATGACCATTAAACCTGCCATGTTCGGTTTTGCGGACAGTGGGGAAGCGGCGCGATTTTCATGTCTCACCGTCGGAATCTGGTGGGGACTGTTTTCCATACCAATCTTTCTTTTTGTCGGGGAGCCGCAAATTGAACGCAAGCAGAGGGGATTCGGTTTAGTCCGCGCAGGTTTCACCGAGCTAAAAAAAACATTCCGGGAAATCCGGCATTTAAAAACCATTTTTATGTTTTTAGCGGCGTACTGGCTTTACATCGATGGTGTGAATACCATTGTCCGCATGGCAATAGATTACGGAATTTCCATTGGCTTCGACACGAACAATTTAATTTTAGCTCTGCTGATCACTCAATTTGTCGGTTTTCCGTCGGCGCTGGCGTTCGGCTATTTTGGTCCAAAGTTCGGCGCAAAACGCTCCATTTTTTTCTGCATCGCTGTCTATCTGTTTATCTCCATCTGGGGCGCTTTCATGCATAATCAATACGAATTTTATATTCTCGCCATTGTGATCGGTTTGGTACAGGGCGGGATACAGGCGCTCAGCCGCTCCTTTTATGCTAAAATTATTCCAATCAACAAGTCTGCGGAGTATTTTGGTTTTTACAATCTGTTAGGCAAATTCGCTGTAGTCATCGGTCCGCTTTTAATCGGCTCCTTCGGTGTTCTGATCAAATCGATGGGCTACAGCAGCGATACAGCCTCCAGAATCAGCATCACTTCCATTTCGCTGTTGTTTATTTCCGGAGCCATTTTGCTGTTTTTTGTCAACGAACAGGAAGCGAAGGAGAAAGCGAAACTCCTGATTTGACCGGGCCGGAAAAGAGAGCGGTTCAAACAAAGTTGAAGATAAATCAGATATTTTGTACTTTACTTTATGGAAATACACGGAGAAAAAGAAACCATGTTGTATCAATCGGATTTTTTAGTCATCGGCAGCGGTATAGCCGGTTTGACATTTGCGTTAAAAGCGGCAAAACACGGAACGGTAAACCTCATCACCAAAAAAGAGAGGGCAGATTCCAACACCAACTACGCCCAGGGCGGTATCGCCTCGGTGATGAGCCAAAATGATTCCTTCGACGATCATATCCGGGATACGTTGATTTGTGGTGTGGGAATCTGCCATAAAGATGCCGTGCGTCAAATTGTGGAAACGGGACCGGAGCGGATCAAAGAATTAATGAAATGGGGCGTTGAATTTTCCAGAGATGAAAAGGGACAACTGGATTTGGGACGGGAAGGCGGTCATTCCTGCAACCGTATCGTCCATGCGAAGGACCTGACCGGACACGAAGTGGAGCTGTCTCTCCTGAATGCGGTGAAAACAAATCCGGACATTTCGGTGTTTGAAGAACACACAGCCATCGAGTTGATCACCGAGCATCATCTGGATAAAACCGTGCAGAAAGTGATCAAATCGCCGCATTGCTGGGGTACTTACGCATTAGACACCACCCAAAACCGGGTTGATCGTTTCTTAGCAAAGGCGGTGCTGTTGGCTACCGGCAGCATTGGTCATGTGTATCTGCATACCACAAATCCGGACATTGCCACCGGGGACGGCGTTGCCATGGCTTACCGTGCCGGCGCGTGGGTAGGCAATATGGAATTTATGCAGTTTCACCCCACTTCTTTGTTTCACCCGCAGGCGAATTCTTTCCTGATCTCGGAAGCTGTGCGGGGTTTTGGCGCTATATTGCGCACCCGGGACGGGGAAACTTTTATGGAAAATTATCACGAGATGAAAGATCTGGCCCCCAGAGATATTGTCGCCCGCGCGATCGATGCCGAATTGAAAAAACGCGGCGACGATTGCGTTTATCTGGATGTCACTCATTCTCCCGCCGACCGTGTCATTGAACGGTTCCCCAATATTTACAATACCTGCCTGCAATACGGCATCGATTGCACCAAAGAGATGATTCCGGTAGTTCCCGCCGCCCATTACGCCTGCGGTGGTGTGGCCACGGATATGCACTCCAGAACCTCAATTGTCGGGCTGTATGCCGCCGGAGAAGTAGCCTTTACCGGTGTTCACGGGGCAAACCGGCTGGCATCCAATTCTTTGTTGGAAGCCCTGGTTTTTGCCCATCTGGCCAATTTAAATGCCGCTGAATTCATTAAACATGTTTCCGTTCCGGCAGACAAAATTCCGGAATGGAGTGAAGAAGGCACCCTGAATAGCGAAGAATGGGTGCTGATCTCCCACGACCGGCAGGAAATCCAACGGTTGATGTGGGATTATGTCGGCATTGTCCGCAGCGATTTAAGGCTGAGCCGTGCTGAAAGGCGTATTCGTTTGATCGCTGATGAAATTGAGGATTTTTATAAACGTACGCGGGTCAACGAAGAACTGCTGGAGCTGCGCAATCTGGCCTGCGTGGCTACATTGATTATCGACAGCGCCCGCTTTCGCAAAGAGAGCCGCGGACTGCATTTCACGACCGATTACCCGGAAAGAGACGACCGATTCTGGGGACATGACACATTGATCCATCAACACTTCGGTATTCAAATGTGTCTGCCGGGGCCCTTTGAATGGTAGTATTCTTTAATAAGATCCATTTGTCTGCAGAAAAAAAAATGTAAAATGAACCGGAATAAATAATCAGATCATAGAATGATAAATAAAATTTTAACGGGATTAACCGTAGATGCTTTCAAAGGGATTACACCCGCGGTGATTCTCGCACAAATCAGGCGAATTGGTGTCGAATTTGCCGAAGTTACCGTCAAAGTTTTTGCCGAGCCGGAAAAGGTGATGCACAGTGCGGGAGGCATGAAACTGGGGCTGCATTTACCGATCATTTCCGAAAACGGTTTTGATTTTTCCTGCGTGGAACATCAAAGGGAGATCGATGAAATCATCGATAATATCAACAAATATCAGCGCCCATTGAATCTGCAATATGTTCTTTCCCACCCCACAGAAGCGCATCTTTTCGAAACCAAATGCCGGATATCCGGGGACTTCTTATTTGAAAACCTAAAAAAAATCCAGGCTCCGGTTATTTTGGAAAACACCTTTGAAAATGCTCATTTTAACTTTGACACTTTTCTGGTAAAGGCCGAAGAAAAACTGGGTAATCATTTAACCGGTATCTGTTTCGACGGCCCGCATGCCTACATCAGTCGCGGCGATCTGTTCCCCATGCTGGAAAAACATTTTAATAAAATCCGTTTAGTGCATCTGTCCGATTGCACCCGAGAGAAAGATTTGCACATTCCGTTCATGGGAGAGGGTGATTTGCCAATCGAAAAGATTCTTCATTTTCTCAAAGACCATGCGTACTCCGGTATCATCAATCTTGAACTGCGGCCCAAATCACTAACCGATTTAAAACCGATTTTTAACAGCTATTTGTTGATCTTAAAACATCTTGACCGGAGGAAATATTTCCCCATGCGTCTGAAACAGTTTTTTTTGCTGCCATTGGTTCATCTCCGCTTTCGCTGAACCGTGAATAAAATTTGGGCGGCATGGGTTTGACCGGGGATGATTCCTGAGGAGTAAATTCAACCAAACAACAGGGGAGTAAACGGCACATTGCTGCACAAGGAAAACTATCTGCAGGAAGGCGCCCTGCGCGGCGGGCATATCCCAACCGCAATTCATTCCGAACGGATCGATGCAATGGCTGAAGACGGCAAATTCAGATCTTATAACAAATTAGCGGAAATTTTTCTGCAAAACCTGCGGCTAAGTCCGGATGATGAGGTCATTGTTTACTGCCGCAACGGCGAGCGGGCCGCGCTGACCCGGTTTGTTCTCTCTTACCTGCCCGGCTTTAAAAACGTGCGTAACTCCGACGGTTCATGGACGGAATGGGTCAATCCGGTGGGCGCGCCGATTGCCGACTCTGTCAATCGTCCCCAAAAAATTGCATCCTACCGGGCTTTCCGAAAAGTTAAACTTGAAAAAACAGACATCAGCGCCGTATTCAAAACCGGCAGTTTAGGACTTGAAGCCCGTTGACGAACATGGTGAGCGCTGTATTTTTCAACCCGGTAACCAATCCGGCGCCACCGAGCAGATTCAGAGAGGTTCTCTGTCAGGTTAGAAATATTTTTTTATACTCCCCTTTATCCAACACTTCCCGTGCGTCTCCTGTCAGCGCCACTTTTCCCAGGCGCAAAACATAGGTGCGGTTGGAGAATTTTAAAACTTCTTTTACCTTTTGTTCAACGATGAGAATGGACATGCCGTATCTTTCATTCAGGTCTTTGATCATCTGAAAAGCTTGTTTTACATAGGCGGGTGAAAGTCCCAAAGAGGGTTCGTCCATCAAAAGTAATTTCGGGCGTTGGATCAGCGCCATTCCCAGTGCCAGCATCTGCTGCTCGCCGCCGCTGAGCTTACCGGCGGATTGTTTGCGGCGTTCCCGCAAAAGCGGGAACTGCCGGTAGACTTCTTCAAAGCGCTGCCGCACCGGTTTTTTGTCTTTGAAAATAAATGAAGCAACTTCCAGATTTTCCTGCACTGTCATCTCATCGAACACCTGGCTGCCTTGCGGGATCATGGAGATACCCCGGCGCACGATTTGGTGAGGCCTGGAATCAAGTGTATTTCCCTCAAAAACAATTTCCCCGCTCCATTTCGGCAGCACACCGATAATCGATTTCAAAATAGTAGATTTCCCGGCGCCGTTGTGGCCGATAAGAGCCACTATTTCCCCCTCACACAAATCCAGGGACACATCGTCGATGATTAATTTTTTCCCGTATCCTGTTTTGAGGTGACGTATTTCCAGCATATTCAATCCAGATAAGCCTCGATGATTTCTTCTCTTTTTAAAACCCGGTCAGGTTTACCTTCGGCGATTTTTTTGCCCTCATCCATTACGATCAACCGCTCGCAAATTTCCCTGACGGCCTGGATGTTATGTTCAATCAACAATATTTTCCGGCCTTGCCCGGCCAGGGATTTGAGCAATTCCATTATTTTTTCAATCATCGCCGGATTGACGCCGGAGACAGGTTCGTCCAGGAGCAAATATTCCGCTTCCGTCGCCAGGCAGCAGCCCAGCGACAATAATTTTTGTTGTCCGTAAGATAATGCTTCCGCCAGGTCATGGCGTTTATCCGCAAGGCCGATGAATTCAAGAATGGACTCCGCCTTTTCCCGGTTCTGTTTCTGACTAACCCGATACGTTTTGTTTTTAATCCACGCCGATATCGGCGACTCGCCAACCTGGTTGAGACGGCAAAACAAAATATTCTCCAGCACTGTGATTTGCCGAAGCAGCCGCAAATTCTGAAATGTGCGGGCGATGCCTTTGTAAACGATTCGATGCGCCGGTGAACGCAATATATCTTTATCTTTGAAAATAAATTGCCCTGAATCTGCCGGCAGAAATCCGGTAATAATGTTAAATAGCGTCGTTTTTCCGGCGCCGTTCGGACCGATGAGGCCGACGATTTTATGATCTTTCCATTCAAAAGAAAAGTCATTGACCGCCCGGATGCCGTCAAAGGTTTTGCATATATTTTTTATTTCAAATTCACTCATATCAGTTAAAATATAACAATACTTTAAATGTTGCAGCGCCTCTTGTCAGGAGAAAGAAAACAAGGCTCTTTTGAATACGTTGATTAATTCAAAAAATTCACTTGTATCTATACGAATCGTTCTGCAAGCTTCAGTTACGTATGCTACATCAGGGATATTGATATAGTCAAAAAAAGATTGCACTAGTTGTTTTTCATTATTTGGCAATATACCTCCCAGATCCAGTCCGAGTAAATAGGCACCTCTTGTTTCATAAGGCAATACCTCTGGTATATCAGGGTCAACCCGCCTTTCGCTCACAGTACCTTCTTCATAGTGCGACAGGATATAAAATATATCCGTCAAATCTTTGGATGCCTTGCGATCCAGAAATGCTATCACTTTGGAATAGACGGCCAAAGACAATGGAATGACCGGTATGGAAAGAGAATCTGAAATGGGTTCTTCCGTCGCCATTGCAAATAATAAATCGAAACCCGTCGTGCGCATTCGGTTTCCCGTTTGCGGCCAGATAATTTGATCTTCCTGAACAAGTCCGATTCCGTACGGCAAAATATCAGCCGGAATATCCCGAAAATAAAGACGGTGTTCCGGCTGATTTTTCCGCTTTTCAAATCCCGTTTGCATTAATTTTGCAAAGATGTCTTTATATTCATCCCAGTTTTTTACACGAATTGTGCAATCCACGTCATGGGTTTTTCTGATGCCAAATCCTTTGCCGTCCTTTTCTTTTCCATCAATCAGAATCTCCGGAACAATGGCACCAATCAAAACGAATTGGACATCATTTTTCCTAAATGATTCCGCGAGTTTTTCAAGAACAACTTGTAGGTCAGGTTCCATTTTTAGCAAAAATCTGTTCAAGATAAGTGTTATAAATTATTTGTGCCGTTTCACGTTCCCGGCTGCCGCCCTGGTGCAATAATTCAGCATAAATGAACAGCGGATGCGCCGTAGAAAAACCAGTTTTCTCAGATTCAAAAATAACATACGGCGAGAATAAATTAAATACGGTTACATCAGTTTCCCGTGCGGGCATTAATTTCAGAGTTTCTTTCAACCTGGTCAGTATGGCCGGACGCACATAAATTTCCGTTGTGTGGCCTCGATAGTAACTCGTCAAAATATTGGCGCCCAGGCTTCCACCAATGGCATAATCGGCAGGACTATCAGAAAAAGCATCTTTTAGCATAAAAGGAATTTTATCGACCAGAGTTGGTAAGATTTTAAAACTCTCCAGTACAAGTTTTGGCCTGAGCCGGTCTCCATAGTTTGCCAGCCATTGTTCAAACAATTTCTGTGTATTAGCAAATTGGAACTGGCCGGAATTGTTTTTAAAAATATATCCTTTCTCTCTCAGTTCTTTTAAAATCTGAACGACACGTCCGGTTGAAATACCGGAGATTTTTGCAAGTTGCCGAACCGTTTGATTTAAAGATTCCTTTTTTACAAGCAAAATGTAAAGTAGCCGCAAACCCTTTGGTTGGAAAAGAGCTGATGTTTGTCTTTCTTTTTGTCGTGGATTTGTCTTGCCCCGGATTTCCAGGTATGCTTTGCCCGGAACATGAATGAACGCATTTCCTGCACAATCGATAAAATTAATGCCATGCTTTTTCAGATCCGAAGCAATTGAATCATTTACATATTCGGCAAGTAAAAGCAAAGGCCTTTCGCTTTTCTCAGCACGTTTAACGAACAAATGATACGGGAGCGGCCGTTTTAAAATTCCCTTTATTTCTGTTCGAAAGATAATTTTTGCGTTATCGATAATAATTTCCACCTGTTCAGCATCACTCACAATGGCAGGAGAGACGCTTTGAACAGGCGGGAATTCCCCGAGGCGTTCAACGCATGTATTTAAAATAGTCCTGTAAGGCATCTTGTTTTTTGTTTTAG
The DNA here is from genome assembly GCA_913009825.1 of uncultured Deferribacteres bacterium. Classification (GTDB taxonomy): domain Bacteria; phylum Zhuqueibacterota; class JdFR-76; order JdFR-76; family DREG01; genus DREG01. The sequence goes on along the minus strand of CAJVYQ010000026.1, from coordinate 28,273 downwards.
TCTGTTCAATAATTATAAAAGTTCAATCTGATTGAACGGTACAATATATTTAACAATAGTCATGTAATCAAGTAAAATCTTTTGGGGTTATCGCGAGGAGCGGAGCCCAGAATTATCGGGGAAGCGATCTTTAAAAAACTGCACTTTAGCCGACATCCAGATTGCTTCGCTTCGCTCGCAATGACATTCTATGACTTTTTACGAGCAACTCATCTATTTTTTTGTGCAAATCAACTGATATCTTTTAATAACCGCGCGCCATGAACGATAGCAACAATCTCAATCGATTTTTCTTTAATTCTATATACGATGCGATAGTGTTTATAAAATTGTTCTCTTAGCGAGTCATCTTTGTATTCAGGGACGACTCGCCCCATGTAGGGGAATTCAGGTATTGTTTCTATTATTTGAAGAATTCTTTTGGCGACCATAGAGGCATAATGTTCAGAATTTTTAGCGATATATCCGAAAATGTCCTCAAGGTTTTCCGCCGCCCGCGGCGACCAGATTATTTCTTTGGCCATTTTCCAATCCGTTCTTTAACCCTGTTGTGTGGTATGCCCCTTCCTTCATCCAGTTCCGCAAGACCGGCATCAACCTCGAGTTTAAAATACAGTTCCGCCATAATATCATCCAATGTGACATTGTCCGGCAAGGATTCAACCAGGCTAATAACTTTGTTTTTAACATCTCTCATATCTTTTGTCTCCAATAATTATTGCCTTGTCATCGTGTTGTAATGTATAAATCACAATTAATTTTGCAAGTTAATATCAGAGCGCCAAAAACCACCAGCTACTTTTGCATCTGATACTCCCCCACAAACCCCCGCGGCCGGTACATCATAAACAGCACCAGCAGGGCGCCGTAAAAAATCTGCCGCAGGTTGGCGGCCACGGCGTTGGGCAGGCCGATGAAGATTTTGAAAATGGATTCGTTATTATCATTTTTGCATCAAGACATTGAAACCCGCCTGCCCGAAATGAGTATCAGATGTTAGTGCGTCTGTAACATCATTATTTCGCATCACGACAAACGAAATGCAGTCTACCAATCCCCAGCTTTTATCGTCATACTGTTCATAGATTTCAAATCCCTTTTTAAAAACAAGTGCATTCAATTCAACAATCGTCACCTCATCGGAAGACCTAAATGGTTTGATAATCTGTACCGCTTCACGTTTGTAATTTCGGGCCAAAGCATTCCCAATTTCCAGCAATACAATGTTTGTCGTAATCATTGGTTTATTTTCGTATTTCCTGGATAATTCTGTTGCTTGAGAATGGTATACATCATTCCGGTTAATCAAGGCACTACAAATGCGGTATCGATAAAAGCGCTATTCATTATTATCATCTCCGGATTTGTATAAATCCGCAGTCTGTGAAAAATCATCGGCGGCAGAAATTTTAATATCTCTTAATTTGGACATAAGGCCAGGCCCGGACTTGATTTTTTCGGCAGATTCAAAATCCCTGATAATCTTAAAAAGCTCTTCAAGATTCGATTCGGGTATTTTCCGAATTTCTTCGATGACGACTTCTCGTGTAATCATCACAATTCCTCCCGCTCAATTTCGTCTTTACAATCAAATATATCCACATAAAGACCTTTAATCAAGCAAATAATCCCCTTACTTTTGCATCTGGTACTCTCCCACAAACCCCCGCGGCCGGTACATCATAAACAGCACCAGCAGGGCGCCGTAAAATATCTGCCGCAGGTTGGCGGCCACGGCGTTGGGCAGGCCGATGAAGCGCAGCAGTTCCGGCAGAATGACCAGAACAACCGCTCCCAGCACCGAACCCCGCAGACTGGCCATGCCGCCGATGATGAACACTACACTCATTATTTCGAGATAATGTTTTTTCCCTTTAAAATTACAACAAATTCATCATATCCCAGTGGACATTTTACCAAATCCTTAAATTGAGATCGATTCAAAAATAGTTGTTTGCGAATACGATCAATTACCGGTTTTGGAATATCACCTTGTCCATGCGAGACGCGAGTTTTAAGATATTCGGTTCCCTTATATTCAAAGTAAGCAATTTTATGATGGGTGTGAGCTATCCGCATTTTTAACTTCGAGAAAACACTGCGCATTTCTCTTTTCTTTAATTGCAAGTAGCCTCCTCTAACTCAATAATCAATCGAGTTAGAAATTCCCAGTCACGTTTCAAAAGATAACCAAGATTTTCCCGGTTAGATTTTAGGTGTTCATAATGCTCAATTATACTTTCACAAAGATCTCGTACCGCTTCATCTTCATTCTCTCCATAACCAAACAGATTCAAATCGTAGGAGAAGGCAATATAAACATTATCTTCCAACACAATATTAACAGGAAAAGGTGATTTAAAAATGTATTTAACATGACCTAAATTCAGAATAGTAATGTTCTTATCAACAGGGATTGGTTTTATTTTTTTCTTTGATGCACGATGATTAAGCAAAGTTTCCATAAATGTTAATCCTATATTTACTGATAATAATAAAAAATGAATTTGAAAAATTCAACTTATTTATATCTCTCTAATGCCGTAAAAAATATCGCTAATACATCGCCTTGTATTAGACAGACAGATAGAACATTGCGCATTCAGCAAAATAATAAGCAACAATACTCCCAGTACCGATCCCTTTGGAAAACGATTACACAATTTGTAAACAGGATAATCCTAACCCGGACAAGAAATAGAAGAGAATTTAACGATCGAGTAGAGCGCTGACTTAGCCGCCTGTTTCGTGCAGTCCTTTCGGGCGCTACTCCAGGCTATTTCATCAGGCGTCATCAGCGCCCCCTTTCCCCATCCGTACGTGCGGTTTTCTCCCGCCACAGCGGGACTTGGGCGCTTATTCTTCATCGCAAGGTATTCGCCGGGAGCGACGACGTTACAAAACAACAAGTCCTGATTTTATCAGATGCTCGTAGGCTCTATGACCATCGACTCGCTGCGTCGTTGACTCTTTCTACGTCCTGCTTGGCCTTGAGATAAAGCTTTCGCTGATACCGGCGTACTTTTGATTCTATTCTTTTTAGTCCTGTGGACAATGGAATCGTACTCCTGTTCTTTAAAAGCGTGAATAAGGTAGAGCTCCTTCGCTACTCCCGGTTTTACCTTCCCGGGGATCAGCGCTACTATGAGCTCATCTGACTTCTCCTGAACCCAACTTGAATTTCCGCCTTGCGCTTTATTTCAAGTCGCTTGAGATGGTCAATCCCGGTAAAGGAGATCTCCTGCGTTCACACAATAACCGTTCGCAAACATACAACTGAGAACCATCCCGGCGGCCCTGACTGTTTGCGCCGTTACCGCACAGTCAGTAGCAGACTTCCCCCACCTCTCGCAGGGTCGTCAACCGCATCTTAGCGTCTCGAGGCTATAACAGCAGCCTGCTTGCCGTCTCTGCCGACGTCGGCATTGATAGGGCAGCTTAATCATGTCTGATAAAAATATTTTGCCGTTTTTGTACATAATTTCACTTGTAATATCCTAACCTGCATTATTCACAAACCGTTGCCACCCCGCCTGCACGGGCAGGAAAGACACTAAGGCACGAAAAATATTATATTTAAAGTAAAAACCTAATATTAACTCAGTTTATTTTGTGTATTTTTCTATTTACGTATAATTTTACATAACACTTTATTTTTTCAGCCTTTGTGTCTTTCCTGCCCGTGCAGGCGGGGTGCCTTCGTGGCGAATGAATTTTTCAGGCTAAAGAACTTCCTTGTAGTACAGAACAAAATTATAGTTTTTTTGTAACTACTCAGGTGTGCTTATTTTTTGATTTGAATTTAATTTTAACATCCCCCTTGCCCCCTTCAAAGGGGGATTTAGGGGGATGTTACAACTAATTCTAATAGATCCTTGTTGCTTATCCGTTAATTAGTGTCTGTCCGAAAACTCGAGAAATCTCTATTTTACAATAACTTAAAGGGTTAAACAGATTTCCAATTTCAAATTAATTCCACGTTTCATCTCTTCGCCCTTATGCCGCTTCCTTATTCACCATACCCATATTTTCCTGGGCCCCTATTTCCTATATTATCCAGTCTTTAATCTTTTTACTTCTTACTTCTTAGTAAGCTCATACTCCCCCACAAACCCCCGCGGCCGGTACATCATAAACAGCACCAGCAGGGCGCCGTAAAATATCTGCCGCAGGTTGGCGGCCACGGCGTTGGGCAGGCCGATAAAACGCAGCGCCTCCGGCAGGATTACCAGAACAACCGCTCCCAGCACCGAACCCCGCAGACTGGCCATGCCGCCGATGATGACGATGGAGATCATGAAAATCGACTCGTTGATGGTAAAACTGGTGGGATCGATGTAGGAAATATAATGCGCATACAGCGCCCCGGCGATGGAGGCCATGGAGCCGCCGATGATGAAAACGAGCATCTTGTATCTGGTAATATTTTTTCCCGAGGCTTTGGTGAAAATCTCATCCTCCCGAATACCTTTGAGTGCCAAGCCAAAAGGCGAATTGACCAGCCGGTGCGTTAGCCAGTAAACTAAAACAGCGAAGAAACCGGACAACAGCAAATAGGCCCAATGGGAAGAAACCTCCCACCCAAAAATAGAAGGGGAAGGAATACCGGGAATGCCCAGCGGCCCTTTGGTGAATCCCACCCAGTTGTTGAAAATGCTGAACACGATCATTTGAAAGCCAAAAGTGGCAATGGCGAAATAATCATCATAAATGCGCAGGGAGGGGTAGGCGATAATGATGCCCAGGATGGCCGAAACCAGGATGCCCACCCAGATATTGACCCAAAACCCGGTTTTTAGATACAGCCACATCAGCGCCGTGGCATAAGCGCCGATGCCATAGAATGCGGCATGGGCCAGGGACAGCAAACCGGTGTAGCCGGAAATTAGGTTCAACGAAATCGCAATGATGATGTAGATGTTTATTAGAATCAATATGTGTAAAAAATAATCCATATTATTGGTCTCTGGTTACTGGTTGCTGGTTGAAGCACAGCGATCGGAATTACCTGTTTCCGGCATTTTCTATTGATTGAATAAATTTATTGATCATTTTTCCTAATGTATCTATTTTTTTATGCAGTATGTTAAATAGTTCTTTATCTTTCAATGAACCGGTTTCGTATAGAGTTTCCAGATGATCAATCGTTTCATCATTTGAAGCTTGAGCATAGATTAGAAATTTAATATAATCCATTACATATCTTCTTCTGCCATATCCCTCTACAATAGTCGATTTTACCGATTTACTCGATCTTCTTATCTGACCACCTTCTTCATACATCTCAAATTTTGGAAGTTTTTGCAAAGTCATTTTATGAACTATTACAGAAACATCCCTGGCTAATTTCCAAATTTCTAAATTACGATAACTCAAAATATTCTCCGGTTTCTGTTTACTTGTTTCTGGTTGTGCTTGTTACTGGTTTCTTGTTACCAGTAACCCGTTGCCAGTGACCAGCTACCAGTCTCAAATTTCCGCTTTTTTTAGCGGTTTGCCGAAAAAGCCCTGGGGGCGGAAAAGCAGAAAGATGAGCATGATGGCAAAGGCAATGGCATCCTGCCACTGAGAATTAATATACCAAACTCCAAGATTCTGTGCTAATCCAAGCAACAAGGCGCCAAGTGCAATTCCTGATATACTTCCAATTCCGCCTATTATCACAGCAATAACCCCCATCATTAGAGCATCGAATCCCATCGTAGGTGTCATGGCGACATCAAATGCAACTAAAATACCTGCAACACTTGCTAAAGAAGAGCCTATAGCAAATGTACTTAATATGACTTTATCACTATCTATCCCTGAAATATCTGCAAGTTCAGCATCATTTGAAACAGTTCGTACAAGTTTGCCCATTTTTGTCTTTTTCATCCATATCACTATAGATAATAAAAGAATAATGGTAATACAAATAATAGCAATTTGGATAGAAGTTATACGTGCGCCAAAAATATTTATTCCTTCAAGTATTTTTGAAATGCAGATAGATTTTGTATCATCTCCAAATACCATCGAAAGTAGATTTTGTAAAACAATATAAATACCTAACGAAGCTAAAAGCAGGATCATTGATGACGCTTTTTTCTGTCTGAGTGGACGATAGATAGATATATCAAGAAGGCAACCGAGAAATGTTGAAGAAATTATCGCAAGCGGAATGGATAAATAGATGGGGATTAAAAAAACATTTTTAAACAAAAACGTGAAGTAAGGTCCTGAGGTGAAAACAATGGCATGTGCGAAATGAAAAAACCTCACTGTTCTGTATATTATTGCAAATCCTAGAGCGACTAAGGCATAAATACTCCCAGAGATGAGGCCATTTAATAATAATTGTTTTAACATTTAATATTGAAATCGTCTAAAAAAATTAGCTAACAAGTATTTTAAATTTATCTATTTCATTTTCGAATTGTTCAACTGAGACATCCCTCAATTCCTCTTCAGATAAAACTGTAACTTGAAGATCATAACGCTGCTTCTTTAACTCTTGTACTGCATTTTTTGCATTATTAAAAGCAATCCTGCATATATTCTTATAGCGCTTTTGCTTATTATTAAGATTACGCTTCCAAAATATAAAATATGAAATTCCAATGGCTTCAAAAAAATTTGCTTGAATCGCTTTATCACTATGAAATGGGCCAATCAAATTTATTCCTTTAATTTCTCCTCCAGTTGAAGACTCTCTAATTTTGATAATTTTCTCTTCCATGAATTCGTTTATTTCTTTTAGCTTTTCTTCTTCTCCCCTAATTATTTCATAACTACTTTTTTCTTTTATTAATGAACGTAGATAGTAAAAACCAGCGAAAACTTTAGTACCACTACTAATCTCTTTGTTATTCCAAAGTGATTTCAATTCATTATAAGCATCTTCCGTTTTACCCATTGCAATTAATGTGATTGATTTTCCAATTTGAGCGACCTCATTAAAATATTCGCCAATGGATGTTTCATTTATAATATCTTCAAACTCATTTTTAGATTGTACATAATTTTTATATTGACGATAAGCAATTCCTAACCTAATTCTAGCACACATCCTGATATTCATTTCTGCAAGCTGATTCTTTTTTACCTTTGCAAAATATTTTCTACATATATTATCTTTTTGTGAAAATAAATATACCCCCATAGCAAGATCTAACCTCGATCCATTTCCCTGTCTCTCCAATGTGTTTTGTATTTCAGAATTACGAAAAACAAGCCTTTCAATTTCCCGCAACATTTTCACTACTTCCATGGGAATATGCTGCGTTTCAGTAAAATCGGGCAATCTGAGAAGAATAAGCTCTGTCGATATTATTAGGGATTGGTTTAGGCTTTCTATCTGACCAGTTAATTTTTCAACATCATTTACTTTTCGGCGCACAATAAAAACAAGTATTGCACCAGCTATGGTTAATACAGCAGCTAATACTTCCATTAAGCTGAGCATTCTTCCTTCACTACTATCAAAGCTTTGAAAAGCGCGTTTTTGTCTCTCCTCAACGCTTTGAAAAAAATGTTCTTGTCTTTTCTCAAAAGCTCTCAATCTGTCTTCAGTTATGAGATTTACGCTATCTGCTTTATTGTATTTAAATAGACTAATTGTTTTTGTTGTGTCAGTTGGAGATGACTTGGGTAATGATAAATAAGTAGAAAATTTCGGCCCTAATAATAACCACACCATTCCTGCGAGTACTAAAGCAACGAGTAATGTTATAAATTCATCTAAAACAAAAATCAATTGGTTAAAACTTCTGCGTATTATGAAAGAGGATTCAACTAGGGTTGAAACATAAAAAAACAGGGCTATCGATAAAATGTATACGAGTGGAATTCCCCAATAATCACTCAAGAATTCCAATAGGGCTTTAGAACTTAGTTTTGTAATATTTAAAAAAACAATAAATGTTATAATCAAGGTTGAAAATGTGACAAGGAAAAACAGAATATACCAAACAGGTCTTTTTAACTTGTTCTTAATATCATAAATTTTCAAAGAAAAGCCTCCTAAATCTAAAGAGAGTTTCTATTCTTAATACTTTAAATACTAGACATAATCGATAACCATTCCAATACATAACTTTTTATGTCATTATTTCCCGGTAATGTTTCAAGTCGATAAACAGCTCGTTTGTGAATTTTTTCAACCAGACGTCTTATTTCATATTTTACTTTATGGGATGTGAGAATGTCTAGGACAAAAGAAATTTCATTATCTTCTATTGTTGGTTTTTGAATTAATTCTAAAAGTTTCTTTTTTTCTGTTTTATTGCCTTTCCAATAGCAAACAAGAAAGGGAAGACGTTTTCTTTTCATTAGTAAATCATTAAAAGGGCTTTTTTGGGTAATTGACTCATTATCAATATAATCAATAAGGTCGTCTCTGATTTGAAGAAGACAGCCAAAATCTAAACCGAATTCTCTAAATTGATATCTTTGCGCTTGGCTTGCACCACCAAGAATGCCTCCTAATTCTATTGCGCCAGCTGTACCAACGGCGGTTGCGTTTTTAATTAAATCAAAATAGTCTTCGAGTGTAATTTCATCCAGGTTACGTTTTGTCAGTTGCTCCTCCTGATCTTGACTAAAGTATTGCCACTTAGCCGACCAAGTTAAAACATCTACGGTGTCTATAGGATTTATTTGTTTATTATTTTTATATGAATTTATTATTATCTCATATGCAAGACTGTCAAAATAAAAACCCAATGAAACTGAAGCCTTATCATTCCATTTTTTGTATATGGGTTCTTGCCCCATTCTAAAGCCTTTACGTTGATCAAAAAAATCATCAGTTACTAAAAGGGAGATGTTGAAAAGCTCCCAGGCCACCATCCCAGGAAGTGCTTGTTTCAAGTTACCACCCATCAATTCACATCCCAACCTTACAAGCAACGCCCTGTCATAATCTGGATCAGTGTAGTTTATTGCATATTCAATTTGAGATTTTAAAGGCAAAAATTCATCATTTGAAAAATATTTTTCCATCCAGTCTTTTACAATAGGATTCGTCTCTTTTAGAAGTTTTTCTACTTTAGACACTATAACCCTGCCTATTCGTTAATTTTTACATTTTGCTTTATGGAATTTATTTTAGAAATTGATTCACGTTTTTTAAAATCCTTTTTTTTGTTTTTCAAATTGAAAAGCTTTTTAGATTTACTATTCTTTTCAATTTGATCAAAGACTTTTGTTATATGGAGTAAAGCCTGTCCCATTTTTTTACCTCTCAGTTTTTATTTATAGATAGAATATATAAAACAAAAAGAAAAAGAAAAAGAAAAATAAGTATATAATAGTGCAATAAATCTAATCTTTTATGTTTTGCTGTTTTAAATACCAATTAAATTTGCCATCTTTTATAATTTTTATGCCCATAGGTTGAATAACATCTCCGTTCTTGTCTATTGTTATCAGCCCGGTTACTCCATTAAAATTCTTAATCTCGTATAAATGCATTTTAATATTTTCAGTAGACAGATCACTTTTTCCCATAGCAGAAGCCAGAACTTTAATTCCATCATAACCATAAGCAGAAATAATATCTGGTTCTTTGTTAAATTTTTCTTTAAAATTTCCTAAATAATTCTGAACAACTTCTTCGGTTGATGAAGGATCATAAGGAAGTTGAGTAAAAAAAACTCCTTCTGACGCTTTTCCTGCTATTTTAATTATATCTGGATCTTCGAGCAATCCCGTTCCAATGAAATGAAAATCCAAGTTAAGCTGCTTTGCTTGTAGAAAGATATATGCTGCTTCTTTATAAGAAACTACAAACACAGCTTCAGGTTTAGGTCGAACAGAACCAATTTTAGTAAGTTGAGTCCTAAAATCTGTAGTTCCTTGAGTAAATGACTCAATTATAACCACATTGCCTCCTAATCTATTCACCTCATTTTGGAAAGCTTCGCGAAGGCCTACACCGAAATCATTATTAATATAAAGAATAGCTAATGTTTTAAATTTTTCTGTAACTATTGCAAAATTAGCGGCTATTTTCCCGCCAAAATTATCTGAAGGCACATTTCTAAAAATGTAGTCCCCTGCTTTTGAAATTGCGGGTGCGCTTGCCAAAGGAGTTAGAAAAATTATTTTTTTTTCTTCCGCAATTGGTGCAACAGCTAAAGCAACTGAACTAGTTGCCGCACCGATTACAATTTTTACTTTATCAACATCAACAAGTTTTCGGAATGCAGAAACTCCTGTAGCGGGAAGTGCTTTAGTATCTTCATAGATTACAAGAATTTTTTTATTATTTATTCCACCATTATTATTAATTTCATTCACAGCTACTTCGACCCCGTTCTGAAGACTTCTCCCATAAGAGGCTGCATCTCCTGTCAAAGGAAGGATGGCGCCAATTTTTATTGTCTCATATTGCTTAGTTGAACAGGTTATTAAAATAGGCAAAATTAAAATGGACAAAAATGCTACTCTAAAACTTTTCATGTTCGAACTCCTTCATTTATAAATTAAATGACTAGGCAGTTAGCTCAGCACACGTTATTGTTTTCAATGTTACACAGAGTTGATAAGCTCAATCAATTAATTGTTCAAGCCAAAATAGTCGGTTAAATAAATAGCTATATTGTGTATAATTGTGGCCAAGCTTTCAAAGTATCTTATTTTTTATAATATATAATCAATTTTTCTGTCCTAAGAGATGTATCATTTAAATTAGTACCAAACTCCGAATTATCTAATCATTTCATTAAAATCGTATCCCCAACAATCCACCATCATCCATCGCATCTGTAAATTTCACTTTTATAGCATCCTCAAACTGCGCCATAGCATCCTCACTAAAATCATTTCGCGGCACCTGATCCGAATTCAACGTCACAATATATTGAAAGCCGTTTTCATCAGATTCTTTTATAGCCAGTTCCAGCGCTTTTGCCACCTGCCGCTCATCAACCCCGTTAAAAATGTTGCTGTCTTGAATTAAGACATCAGGTGAGAACGGTTTATTTTTTTGCAGATTGACAAGCATAAGGTCATAGCAGAACACTTTCATGTAACCAATGCCCAAACTGCGGGTCCGCTTAATTTCGATATGAAATTGATAGCCGGGTTCGCTCAGTGAAACAATCAGCCGGCTCGGCTCATTACAAAGGTTTTCGAAATTCTGATTTAAAATCTGTCTTTCCTTGTCTGTTATAGTTTGTCGTTCATTAAAACATCTGTGCGCTTTTTGTTACACGTCATAAAATTTAGAAAACTTTGCCATGGCCTGCCGCCAGGGTCTTAGCCATGAACCATTATTCCGCGGTTCTTCCAACAGGATTTCTTCATCTTCCAACATCAGCCTGTTTGTCTCAGCATTTTTTAACCAATCTTTTACAGTTTTGATTGGATTACCATTTGATATTTCCCTTTCAGTTTTGCCAAACCAGCTTAGATAATGCCGCCACGATAATCCAGCCCAGGCTTTCCCCGGTTCTTCTTTGAATTGAGAAAGAATACGATTTGACCAATAGGTTTCTTTAAATGCCCCTTTTCCGGCAAATTTTATAACGTTCAAGTTTTTCTTAATGGCAAATTCTAAAGCGATACTTTCAAGTTCTGGCTCATCGGACATATTAAGCGCTCGCGATAAAATTAAATGCGGAATCAGTTAACCAGGGTTGCAACGGTTTATTTTTTTTAGCATTAATTTCAATTTTAATTCCTTCAGAGTTGACAGAACATAGACCTACGCCCCGTTTCAGGAATTCATTGTAATTCTTCAAGGCGTTCGTTGCACTGTCAGTGGGTAAAACAACATAGGAAAGATGGGCGAATGATGAATTACGATACGCCTGATTTAAAGCGATTCTCCACTTTTTTAACTTGGCTTCAAATGCAATCAATAAACCCTCTTCAGATTTAGCAATAACATCAACCCTGCCGTTCAAATAATTAAATTCATCTGCTAATTCGGTTATTCTAAACGGATGATCTAGTGGAAGCAGGTTGTTTTTGAAATCTTCAACAAGTTGTATTTCTAATGAGTACATAGAAATCTTTCAATTTTAATTATACCCACACAATTAATACCTGGAGAGGAACCGCTTAAATTGAAGATAAGGGACGATAAAACCTCTTTTTCAATATTGCTTGCATTTAATATAACAAGTTTTTTAAAAATGTCAACTAGTTAAAAAATATTCTCCATAATCCCTTTCAATTATTAAAGATCTGATGTCCCACCCATAAAACCATGCGGTCCTTAGCTCGAATCTCACATTGTCAACCTGAATCGTGTCGTCAATTATTTCGGTCTTTTCCCTTTGTATTCAAATAATGTCTCCTGCTTTTGCCCATTATGCGGCCTGTCGGACGCGCTTTCTCGTTTTTTTAAGTTCAAGCAACCTGGTAAACAACCGGGCGGTAATGCGGCTCCGGAACAGGTTTTCCGTTGGAACGCGCTGATTCAATCCAGGCATCCTTCGCTTTCAGAACCTCCGAAAGCGCTTCTTGCGGGGTTTGGCCAAAGGCAGAACAATGGCTTAAATCGGGTATATCGGCAATATATCCTCCGTCCTCTTCCCTGTAGAAAATGTTGATATGATAGTCTTTCATTTATCGTCCTCCATCCGGAGATTATATTTCTCAACTATTTTTAATAGTTGTTTTATCTGGTATGGTTTCGCTTTTCCGTTTACGTTTTGCAAATTAATCAATTCCGGTAAATCAGGATGTATAAAAATATGATGGCTGCCTGTAATCCGATCTAATTTAAAACCAAAAGCCCTGGCAACTGCCGTTGCTTCGGAGAATCGAACATTCTTGGATCCTGATATTAATTTTTGTAGTAATTTACGTTCTTTCATTTTCCCATACAAATAAAATCAATAGCGAACTCCCAACAATCCCCCCTCATCCGTCGCATCCGTAAATTTTATTTTTATGCCATCCTCAAACTGCGCCATAGCATCGTCACTAAAATCATCCCTCGGCGCCTGGTCCGAATTCAACGTCACGATATATTGAAAACCATTCTTATCAGTTTCCGACATGGCCAATTCTAATGCCTTGGCCACCTGCCTTTCATCAACCCCGTTAAAAATAGTGCTGTCGTGTATTAAGAGTCCGGGGGAGAGCGATTTATCTTTTTGCAGTTTGATGAGCATCAGGTCATAGCAGAATACCTTCATATAGCCGATGCCCAAGCTGCCCGCCCGTTTTATGTCGATGTCAAATTTATAGCCGGTGTCGGTCAGGTCAATGATCAGGGAACCCGGCTCGGCATAAAGGTATTCCGAGTTGGCGTTAAAAAGTCGGCGGGCATTGTCGGTGATGAGTTGGCGTTCCTCAAAATCCCGGCGGGCTTTTTGGCGCAGTTCTTCCCGCTCAATTTTCAGGTTGCTGATGCCGGTTTCAAATTGTTTGAGGTTTTTTATACGGTTTTCAATCTCGGACAACTGCTGCTGTAAATCTGTCTGACGCCGGTTCAGTTTTGTATATTCGTCAAGAGCGCCGTGTGTTTGCAGTATCTGCAGCAATCCGGCTCGTTTGTCCCCAAGATTTTTAATTGTTGCGCTTTGTTGTTCAATCTCACGTTGCAGCCGCTTGATCTCATCCTGCAAATAGGACTTTCGATTGCCGACAATTTGTTGATGGAAATCAACAACATCCTCAAGACGCTTTTTCACCACATCGGAAAAGACCACGCCGGCTTTTGTATAAACCAGTTCGACATCAGAGACCGGAACATCTTTTTCCTCTGTAATGCTGTTTTGGTATTGTTCCAATAAGCGTTTATTCATCGTTTGTTCATTCACAATCGCATGAGTCTGTGCGGTCAATATATTTGCTTCATTTTGAATATCCGTATACTGGGGATGGACTTTGAAGCTTTTAAGCTGGGAGGCGTTTTTTTCTATTTGCTCGGACAACGTTGTGCGTTCGGCTTCCAGTTCTCCGATGCTTCCCAGGTAGCCGGTCAGTATGCCTTGTTTTGCGGCTCTGCCCAAATCTTTGAGCAGCTTTTCTTTATCCTTCAGGATTTGAAATTGCGCTGCATACTCCCAGTTCAAACCGAGCAGCCAGGCGTTGTTGACCTGGATGTCCCACGGTTTTTGTTGGGAATGGTGAGCGAATGGGTTTGCAAATCCTTCCGTCCCCCTTCTGGCAAAATAGGAAAACAGGCTGCGAAAGGTGGGCGAATACTGCTGTTTGACAATTTCCGGTTCAAGACCAAAGAAAAGATAACCGAGACAAAGATTCCAATCCTTAATTTTTAAAACGAATGCTTTTTCTTTTTCATTAAATTCGGGTTGCACAGGCCAGGTGCTAAAATCTCCCTCTAATTTAACGTGGCCAAAATTCTTTGTATTTCGGGCAACGGTTAAGTCTCTGTTGTTTAAGGTCAAATCTAAAAAGAATGTCCAGTCTTCCAGTTCCGGGACACGTAATCCTTTGTTGGGTGTGGCGTCCGCCCCCAGGCAAAAATGGATAATCTCGATGAGCGTCGACTTGCCAAGTCCGTTCCTGGAATCTTTGTCGGACGATGCTTCCGTGCGTTCAGCCAGAACAACATTGAATCCTGGAGAAAAATGGATTTCTTTGAATGAGGATTTGTCACATCGTACGGCCTTGATCATGGCTGCGCCTTTAATACGAGTCCATCTTTATATTCGACCAGATTCATCATGAACAGAAAATCCAGAGTTAAAACAAATTTGTCGTACGAGTTTATTTCTTTTACGGTTTTCGCACGATCCCAGAGCGATGAGACGGTTTGCGAATGCCGGAGTTGCGCCAGCAGTTGTGCGCCCATGCCAAGCAAAGAATTTTGCAATCGAATATTTTTATTCGGTACGATCATGATTCAAAAATATCGCATTGGTTAAAAAAATAGGTAATCACAGCCACTCCCGCTGCCCGCAAATTAAATTCAGATGACTTTCCACATGCAATATCCCAAAGGGAGTAAAACAAATCATCGTTTTGCTGTTCGTCACGCAAGTCATTGTATTTTTCAATAAAGTAATTTCGCAGCCGGTCACCAAATTGGATGTCCGGTGATCTGTTGATATAATCTTTTACAAGGGGTGCCTGCATCGATCCCATACGAATATTGTGTTCAACTTTTGCAGATAATTTATTTTTTTCTATTTTTTCTTTTGGATGCGGTGGAATCAAAGTTTCATCGAATTCCGGCAATTCATTGCTTGTTAAATACCTTACAATGACCTCAAGTTCCGCAAAAGTAATGTCCGGCATTTGATTTCTCACGCCTCGCTCCGCCCACTCTTCGTGTTGTTTTTTGATTTCCTTTAATTTTTAGACAGTAAAAGTCCGTGGATCGTTGTCAACTTTATCATGACAAGTTGGACAAAGGAGTATGAGATTATCATAGGCATTCTTCTCGGGATAATCAAGGTTTGGATTATATCGGGCAGAGTTTGGGTTCTCGCCTTCTATGTGGGCATTTTTGCCAATGATATAAGGCGGGCCGCTCTGTGCTTGCATGATCAGCGGTGTCTTGCAAAGCGTGCACCGGTTGTGCGCACGGCCCCAGAGGATTTTGATTTCTCTTGCAGGTATATGTTTTTTAGGGCTCATAACTTGATCTTTTTTGCCCATAAAATTAATTATCGGAAAGTGACAACTTGATTAGAAAAAAGCGTTTATAATAAATATAACAAGTTTTTAAAAAATGTCAACTGTTTGTTAACTGTCAATCTTTCTACACCATCAAATTCATATCTAAACTCATTTTCCTCATTCCCGGTATTCAAGCAACCTGGTAAACAACCGGGCGGTAATGCGGCTCCGGAACAGGTTTTCCGTTGGAACGCGCTGATTCAATCCAGGCATTCTTCGCCTTTAGTACCTCTAAAAGCGCTTCTTGCGGGGTTTGGCCAAAGGCAGAACAATGGCTTAAATCGGGTATATCGGCAATATATCCTCCGTCCTCTTCCCTGTAGAAAATGTTGATATGATAGTCTTTCATTTATTGTAGTTACCTACGTTTTTTCATTTGATACCGGAGCCAAAATGACAAAATGTTTCAAATTTCATGCTTGCCAACTCTCAGATATTTTCTCCATAAGCAGTTTTTGGAAATTCCTCAGAAGTTCGGTCAAATATCGACTTTATATTTATATCCTGTTTCCGACAGGCCGATATTCAGCCTGCCTGGCTTTTCAAATGGATATTTGGAATTTTTGTTAAAATTTTAATCCCAAAGTAGAGATTTTCTTATCAACCACTTAAAACATTCCCCCATTTTTTCAAATGATCGAAAGGATGGATTTTTTCCAAATTCTCAGCAATTTTTCCGCTTGTCTGCAAATTTTGTAAAATACCTGAAATAGAAGAAGATCGGCAAAACTCGTATTCACCATTCTTGGTATTCAGGTAATGTCTCCTGCTTTTTTGGTTGGCATCCGCACTAAATATTATGACAGGAAAGGGGAGTTGTTGAAAATATTCAGGACCAGCGATATCCGCATGATTGACGGATCGGACAAATGGCGAGCCCACCGGATGGATATGGAAAATATCAAAACTGCTCATAAAACAGTGCTTCTTTTTAGCAATTTTGTTATCAATAAAGGAATAGAAGATAAATTTTTCACGAAAAGATATCTGGAACGAGGAAGATGAATCCGCCGAAACGCAACAAAGACTTTCATGGAACACGGATTACCACGAATTTTTTACCTGAATTTTTAAAAAATTTTCCAAAATATCTATGGACATTTTTAATTTTATTAACTGTGTCAGAATTCTTACCTGCCCAGAACCTGGAACTGAACGGTTTTGTCGAGATCGATCATATTTCGTATTTTAAAAAAAGTGAGCAAAAAATTAACGGCCGTAATCAGGGTATCCTGCAGGTGGAATTTAGGTCGGGCCTGGGCGATCAGGCAGCCATTTTTTCTGCCGTAGAGTTCAGAGAAGACCAATCCGATCCCTCAAGAAATCGAACTTATCTGGATGAAGCGTATATTGATCTTTACCCCGGCAGTTTCGATTTTCGGCTCGGCAAGCAGATCATCGTCTGGGGTAAAGCCGATGGCATAAATCCCACAGACAATATTACCCCCTGGGATTTCAGCGATTTTCTGGACACCGAGGATGAGCGGATTGGAATCGTTGCTTTGAAGGCTAATAATTATATCGGCAATTGGTCTTTCGAAGGAATTCTGGTGCCGGCTTTCACGCCGAGTATTCTGCCGTCGGAAAAATCCCGTTGGTTTCCGGCTTTTCCGAAAGAGATTCCCAATCCAATGTATCCAACGGCCGGCTCACCGATATTAAAAGCCTCCTACGAGTTTCTTAATCCGAATTTGCCAGATGAAGGTTTAAAGAGTGCTCAATTTGCCGGAAAGATTGCTTCCACAATTTCAGGCTGGGATTTTTCGGTTAGTTATTATTCCGGGCGGAACGATTTGATTAGTGATAATAATCTGTTTGTGTTGCTACAGTGGATTCAGGAGATACCGAAAAACGATGTCGAATATCGCAAAGATGACCTGAACCACATCTTCCGGAAATCAATAAGCGGGACATTTGAATACGAGCTGGGTGAATTTGCCAGGCTGTCACTGCAGGGGGTTTACAACATCAAGAGTGAGGATTACTACCTGCGTCCCAATTTCTCCTACAACATTACCGATGGCGTCACATTGAATATCGTCGGAGATATTCTGGGCGGAGGCTCCGGTAGCTTCTTTGGCGGTTTCAGAAATAACAGACGAATGCAGTTAAAGTTAAAATATAATTTTTAATCCGGGCTATATTAAAAAAGGGGTTCCTCATCATTTTGCGTGGGTGGGATTGAGAGTCCATTATGCCGTTTTCGACCGAATAGCTTCTCACCGATACCGGAAGGGTGATGGTAAAAGCGGTAATAGCGGCATAAATAGTGTCTGTCCGAAAACTCCGCTTTTCTGTCATTTCGATCCGCCATAAGGCGGAGAGAAATATGTCTAACCCTTTAAGTTATTGTAACATACAGATTCCTCGACTCCGCTTTGCTTCGCTCGGAATGACATATTTCTCGAGTTTTCGGACAGACATTGTTTAGTCCCGGAAGGGACGTTTGAAGTTAAGATGATCGGCAAATTAAAAGGGTAAAGGGAATACAAAAGCGGCGCATTCTTATGTTAGCCTGTAACTACTCAAGTATGCTTAAAATTTCAACTTTATTCACGCTTGACTGAGTTTATCCTGAGCCCCTCGGCAAGCTCAGGATAAACTCAGTCGAAACGTGATTATAATTAATTCAACGAACACACCTGAGTAGTTACAGCGCATCAAACACCGGTAACAAATTTATTCAAGTTACCCACACAAAATGATGAAGAACCTCTTTTTTTAATTTACTGAAACTCGGGCAAACTCTTTTTCATTTCCTCCATTGCATGGATAAAAGCCCAATTTTCAGATGATTTTCCAATGGATACCCGAATATATTCATCAGGGAAGTTTTTTAATCTCATTGGGCGAATAATAACTCCATGTTGCAAAAGAAAATTATCCACTAGCTCCAAATTGCGAAATGTGTTTACAAAAATAAAATTTGTAAATGTAGGCTGAAACTCATATCCAAGCCGGTTCAAATGGCGATACAAATACTTTTTCTTTTTTTCATTCGCTGCGCGAGACTTTTTTAAATGCCGGTCGTCATCCAGCGCCGCCTCTGCAGCAACCAGGGCAAGAGAATTGGTGTTAAAAACTTCTCTCACTCTGTTAATATCTAAGATAATATCTGGGTGACCTATTGCAAAACCTACTCGCAAACCGGATAATCCATAGCCTTTAGAAAACGATCGTAAAAAAACAATATTCTTTCGTTTATGGATTACACTACCATAATCAAGGCATTCCGATTCATCGATATAATCTCGATAAGACTCATCCAAAATTAAAACCACATGATCAGGAAGTAAACGAAGAATCTCTTCTTGCTCGCTTTTGCTAAGTTTACTGCCAACCGGATTGTTTGGATTATCGATAAAAATAATTTTTGTTTTATCCGTAACCCGTTTTAATATCTCTTTATAATCATGATGGAAGTTTTTCATCTTTACATGTATCACATGGCCACTGACTCTCGTCGAAGATAAAAAATATTTGGGAAATGTTGGATAACCCAATAATACAATATCTCCCGGATCAATCAATGCTAACGCAATGAGATCAATTACCTCAGCAAGACCATTACCAATCAGAAAATTTGGGGATGAAAGATTAAATTTGGAGGCCAATTTATTTTTTAGATTTGTCGCATTGGGATCGGGATAGCGATGTATATTTTTAACATGTTGTTTTACCGCTTTCATTGCTTTTGGCGATGGACCAAGCGGATTCTCATTGGATGCCAGCTTATAGACTTTTGAAATTCCAAATTGTTTTTGAATAGATTCTATTGATCTTCCCGGAATATAAGGGGGGATATCCAGTAATATATTTCGTACATATTGTGGCATTGTTCACCTCACTCAACATTTATTTTAATATAATCAATCATTGATTAAACAAAAAAGTGAAGCATCACAATATTAGATAAATTTTTTAGGTTTTTTCCTCCAAAGGATTTTAAAGGCAATGAAAAAATAAAAGTCAATATATATTGGATTTCTCATAATGTTGAAAAGATAAAGATTTATTTGATGCAATTCTCGACAGCAAACCGATATGATCTGCATGCAGATGAGTGATAAAAAATTCAGTCTTTTCCAAATCAATATCAAGCTGATCTAAGGCCGTTTCCATCGCATGGAGACATTCTTCCCGATTTAATACTGTGCCGGTCTTTAAATGCGTATCTCTTCCTTTGACAAGACAGGAATCAATACTTTGAAGTGGATTTCCAGGAAGTGGGATTTCCAGTTTAAGCGGATCGGGCAGGAATTCTTCGAAATCGACCATAGTTATTGGCATCACGCAAAGTCGCAAAGCACGCAGAGAAGCATTTTACTCTTAAAGTACATCCATAATTCTAAAAATCATTTCCTGTTATTCCTATGCGTTCATAGCGTCTTTTAGAGATTTTTATTTACTCTTACTTTTAATCGCCTTAAGAATTTTCTCCGGAGTGATTGGTAAGTCATAAATTCTAACACCAATGGCATCTTCTATTGCATTAGCAATCGCGCCAAACACAGGAAGAGTTGCTCCTTCACCCACTTCCTTTGCACCGAAAGGGCCTTGAGGTTCATAACCATCTACAATAGAAGAATCGATTAAGGGCATATCAGCGGAAGATGCAATAAGGTAATTATGCAAATCGGCATTTAAAATTTTACCACGATGATCAAACACTTCATCTTCAAATAGTACTTCACTCATCCCCATTAATACGGCTCCTTCTGCCTGGCCTTCTACCGCCATCGGATTGATGGCGGTGCCGCAGTCGTGTGCGTCCCAAAAATTCAGTACTCTCACTTTACCGGTTGCCATATCGACTTTAACTTCACAAACGGTTGCAGAAAAAGAGTACGCCGGCGAAGTGCCTACAGCAGCGCCTTTATACGTTCCGCCAAGACCTTCCGGAGGTGAATAATGACCTTTGCCAACAAGCGGGCCGCCGGTTGAGAAATAAGCTGCAGCAGCTTCTTGCCAAGATATATTTTTCTCTGGATTATCCTTTACAAACACTTTATTATCTTTAGCATCTAGATTTTCTTCACTAATATTTAAAACCTGCGCGGCTGCAGATAAAACCTTTTTTTTCACTTCTTCGCCCGCCATTTTTGAGGCGTTTCCACCCATTAAAGTAACCCGGCTTGAATAGGCTCCAAATCCAAGTGGTGTTATATCACTATCCGCAGAAATTACGGATATTCTATCAAAAGAAATTCCCATAGCTTCTGCTGCAGATTGGGCAAGAATCGTATCAGATCCCTGGCCAATATCAGCATCACCCACAAAAAGAACTGCTTTGGAACCATCCTCTTCTACTTTTATTATTGCATTGGAGTGAGGAAATTTAGATCGATAGATAGGATAGCCTGCGCCGGAAACAAATCCGCCACAACCAATCCCAATTCCACGACCAGAAGGAAGTTTGCCTTTTTTCTTATTCCATCCCGATTTTTTCCGTACAAGATCTAAACAGGCTTGAAATTCACAAGAGTGAATATCAAGATCATTACAGGTATGATATTCCGGTTCCATCGCATTTTTTTTCCGGATATCGATATGATCCATGCCTATATCATCGGCGATCATGGATAACAACGATTCGAAAGCAAATCGTGGATGAGGACAGCCGTGGCCCCTGAAAGCGCCGCAAGGCGGCAGGTTTGTATTCACACGATACCCGTCAAATTTGTAATTAGGGAATTTATAGAGTGTGGCCAGCATCGAACCGGCATAGTAGGTGGATACAATGCCAAAACTGGAGTAGGCTCCACCCTCTAACACCGCTTTTTGTTTTACGGCGGTAATCGTCCCGTCATTTTTAACGCCAATTTTTAAATCAATATATTGCTTATGACGGCCCCGGCCGTAAAGATACATCTCTTCCCGTGTAAACCGCATTTTTACAGGACATCCGGTTCTTTTCGCTAAAAAAACTGACAGTATCTCCAATGTATTGGTGGCTGCTTTTACACCAAAACCACCGCCACAATTTGTCATTATCACCCTGATATTTCCAAGCGGAAGGTCTAGAATTCTCGAAAGTTGATGATGAACATAATGAACTACCTGGGTAGAAGTATAAAGAGTTACTTTATTATGTCTGTCCCATTCTGCGATAGCACAATGGGGTTCCAGCGGATTCTGGTAAGTCCGGTTCCCCACAAACCGGGCTTCCCTGATATGATCGGCTTCAGCAAATCCTTTTTCTATATCGCCAAAATGATGATCCACACGAGTGTTAATATTATTTTCATATTTGTTGTCAAAGAGACGGGGAGCGCCATCTTTCATCGCTTCTTCCGGATCAAAAACGGCAGGAAGTTCTTTATAATCAACCTTTATTAATTTCATTGCCTTATAACATGTCTCTTCATCAATAGCAGCAATAGCCGCCACTACATCACCGACAAACCTAACTTTATCTTTTGCCAAAACTGTTTCATCATACCTGGCAGGAGAAGTCCCCCATTTAACATCGGGGACATCCGCACCCGTCAAAATCACTTTCACTCCCGGAACTTTCTCAGCTTCGGTCGTATCGATTGATCTAATTTGGGCATGAGGTACAGGACTAAGAAGCAATTTCCCATAAATCATATTTGGTAAACGAATATCATCTGTATAAATTGCCCGGCCTGTTGCTTTATCAGGGGCATCAAGTTTTGGGAGACGTTTTCCCACAACAGACAAATTCATTACAGATTTTTGTGGTTGAAACTCAATATCCTTTGGTTTTTCACCGTTCAAGTATGCTTTGGCTGTTTCTATAGCTTCAAGTATCTTTGTGTAACCGGTGCACCTGCATAAATTTCCGCTTAAATCATGTTTTATTTCTTCTGTAGTTGCATTAGGTTTTTCATCTAAAAGGGACTTCGTTCTCAAAATCATTCCTGGCGAACAAAATCCACACTGGATTGCGCCTTTTTCTATAAAAGCTTGTTGAATAGGGTGTAATGTTTCTCCGGTCGCCAGTCCTTCAATTGTTTGCACTTTTTTGCCATTTACTTCAAGAGCAAGAATTATACAAGAGTTTACCGGTTTACCGTCAAGCAGAACCGTACATGCGCCACAATCACCAAGTCCGCAACCTCTTTTTGTACCAATCAGATTTAATTCTTCTCGAATTAATTCGAGCAGCGCGGCACCAGGTTTAACTGCAACCTCATAATCCGTATCATTCACATTTACTTTGATAATATGCTTCATCTTGTTAAACCGGTTTAGTATCTGTCCGAAAATACCCTTTTTTGTCATTTCGATCCGCCAAAAGTCGGAGAGAAATCTGTTTAACCCTTTAAGTTATTGTAACATACAGATTCCTCGAGTTTTCGGACAGACACAGTTTAGATCATTGGTTCATAACTCAAATGATTTTTATTGATTTCGTCTATTATTTTCACATTTTCATCAATTATTTTTTAGCGCTTTTAATACTGCTCGTTGAGTTAGCGATTTGATTAGATCCCGGCGATATTCTGTACTACTTCTGATATCATCAATAGGAAGAGAATCATCCGAAGCTGCCTCTCCCGTTTTCACGAGCAATGGGGAGTTTTCTGTAAGTTCGGTAATTTTACAACCTTTTAAAATTTGATTTGCTTTATTGCTTATCCTGGGAGTAGGGGCAACAGCGCCAATAACAATACAAGCGTTTGTGCACATTCCGTTTTCAGACTCTATTACAGCAGCCACGGAAGCAACGGAAATTGAAGCAGCCTCTCTCAAACCAAATTTCTCAAAATAGGCTCCTGTTTCCGATTGTGTCTTAGAAACAATAATTTTTGATAGCACTTCCCCATTATTTAAACTGGTTTCTTTGTGGTTTATGAAAAAATCCCGTAACGAAACCGTTCTCGTACCTTTGGTAGAAAATATTTCAAGCGCAGCATCTAATGCCAATAATATTGGTCCCATATCACAACAAGATGCGCCGGTGCAAAGATTGCCGCCAATAGTGCCAACATTTCTAATCTGGTCAGAACCTATTTTTGCAGCTGACTCAGAAATAGCCGGGCAGAATCCCTTGATAATTTTTGAATTCGCAATCTCATTATGAGTAACAGCTGCTCCAATCTGTAGGTAATTATTTTCGATGTTAATCAATTTAAGTTCCGGGATATCATTGATCGAAACAATATCTTGATGATGCCGCAATCCTTGTTTTATTTCAACTAATAAATCCGTACCTCCGGCAAGTAGAGCAGCATCAGGACTACTAGCCAAAATCCGGCAGGCTTCCTTTAAGGATTGAGGTTTGTGATAATTGAAATCTGAGATATACATTGTGTATATCCTTTTAGTTGTAAATTTTTTCTATTTGTTTTAATTATCTAGATGAATTTTCATTTTCTTATACTATTAGATTTTTCAAATGAAGTTTATTTTCTATTAATGAGTCCATTCTAAAAACAAGGTTTTAAAAAGTTGCCATTTTTACAAATTCCGCATTTTCGGAAACAATGAATAGAATTGGGTAAAAAAACGGTAGCTTCCACATTGCAACGTAATTTCCGTCTTTCCGGCGGAAGAGTTATAGTGATTTTCCGCATTTTTTTGCTTACATAACCGGCATGAGAGAAATAATAAACACGACGATGCTTCATTACAATTGTCGGGCATTTTCCCCTGTACGGACAATTGCCGCATATTGTTCGATCAAATTCAGCTTTATAGCGGGTTCGGCTCGACTCCGATTTAACTTTCTGTTTGTGACACTTCACTGTATATTCCGTTTCGGATTGTTGGCTGATTTCTATTTCAACTTCCGGGCTTTTGCCTCTTATGGCCGTTTGAACCGGAGTGATTTCATATTCTTCCGATTGCTTCATCTGTTTCCAACAGGGTTTCGGATAGAAAGAAAACAGATCAAATAGATCGGATTGTAAATGGCCGGAATTGGTTTTAAACATAGACATCACCAATTTTTTGTGAACAGAAATAATATACTTATATATATATTGATTATTAGGTACTTATGCAATGTTTAATCCGCAATTTTTGTCTATGTCTAAATTTATTTCTTTAGAATATGATTGTTCTGTAAGATAAATAGTGTCTGTCCGAAAACTCGAGGAATCTGTATGTTACAATAACTTAAAGGGTTAAACAGATTTCTCTCCGCCTTTTGGCGGATCGAAATGATAAAAAAGGGTATTTTCGGACAGACACTATTTAACCTGCATTATTCACAAACCGTTGCCACAAAGACACTAAGGCACGAAAAATATTATATTTAAAGTAAAAACCTAATATTAACTCAGTTTTTTTTGTGTATTTTTCTATTTACGTATAATTTTACATAACACTTTATTTTTCCACCTTTGTGTCTTTCCTGCCCGTGCAGGCGGGGTGCCTTCGTGGCGAATGAATTTTTCAGGCTAAAAAATTTGCCGTTGCATTTCTTCACAAACCGTTTGGGATAGCGGCGTATATTTTCCCGCAGCCGGCTGCAGATTCCTTCGGTTTCATTGAAATGAACGCAGATGGGGCAAAAGTCTTCGCACAAACGGCTTTCCACTCTTTCGATTCCCCGCCTGAGTCGGGCAGGCGCTCAGCATGGTTATGCTTCTGTTTTGCAAACAAAACTGAATGGTTACAATTATAAACCCGGGAGGGCAGATTATTCTCAGACAATCTTTTCATATTTTCATGGAAAATAAAAATGCACTTCATCCGAATTCAGGGAAAAGGCCAGACCGTAATGATACTCACCCGGGATGCCAAACCGGCCTGCGGACATCCACACCATAATATGCCATTTTTCCCAGATCCTTTTCCGCAGCCTGAACCGCCAAAACCTGCCATGCCGAAACAGCGGCCGCAATCATTTATCGGTTCGAAAAAAACGAAGATAGCCGCTTGTTAAGCGAAAAGCAACCGATTCTGTCACATCCCATTTTAATTGCAGGCCGGTTTCCATTTTCCCCGGCGCGGCAGAAGTAACCAGATTGCCGGCAAAATAAGCGGTCGCATGCCATGGTGCGCTCTGCAAAAAATCATAACTGCCGTCCAGATGAAACAGCAGGCCGGCTTGCGGTTCCGGGAAATAGGGCAGTGTAAGCCGGCTGTATCCAAACCAATCATGGAATTTATTTTGCAGTTGCTGCCCGCCAAAATTTCCGCGCAAAACCAAACCGATTCCGGTTTGCAGGGCTGCCGGTAAAAAGGCGCGATTTTTAACTACTAAAAACGATAAAATATCGGTGCGATAAAGAAGATCCCGGTTGGTTAACACATTGAAATTGACCGAATAATTCCAATTGATCCTCTCCGTGCCCCGCCGGTATTGCAGCCACAAACCGGCCGTTACATGGTCATCTTTTCCTTTGGCGAAATAATCTTCCAGGTAATCTTCAAATAAAAAATTGTCATTCAAGCAGGAAAACGTGAACGCATGTTTTTCCTGAGCCGGACAGTTAACAGGCAAAGAAAAAAGGATGCCAACAACGTTTGCAAACGCAAAATACAACCGCCATTTTTTGCTGAACCAACCGTGAGAAATTTCAAGCTTCCTCTGCCGGTTTTCCCGGTTCAATTTCTTGCAAATCAAGCGGACGTTTCCAATTCTTTACTACGCATTTAAATAGAGAGCAACGTAATCAATCACAGGAGATGGATAGCCCTAAAAAACCGTTAAAACGGTTATCAAATATATTTTATTAATCAGCCCACGACTCAGGTCGCGGGCTAAAACGGTTAGATTGTACTAACCGCTTTCAGCGGTTTAAAAAGGATGCATGTTTATTGGTCACAAAGTAACCCATGTCCTGTATAAGACCACCATTAAAAAAAGGTAACCTATGTTGTGCTATTTGTGAAATAGTAACGTTTTGGCTTACCTGCCGCAGGCTTGCAGGGCACAGACTTTGATTAACTAAAAAACCTGATGCGTGCTGCAAAACTTGAAAAACCGCACAGCTCCTGTGGTCAGGTTGAGACAGTTGTTATGTGGTTTTTTATTTATTGATATTCCTTTTTAAAATTGGATTAATTCTTGTTCTACTTCAGGATATATTTCGTCTATCTGTTCTTGTATTTCAATTGTTTTACTTAACGCGGCTACTATTCTACAATAACGCGGTGCATCATCCATATTTCTCCCTTTGCGGTCTTTCAGATATTTCTGCAACACCTGATAGCCGCCAATGTGGTAGTTCCACACTTCCGGTGCTGCGCCTTCAAAATACTTATCGCTGTTGATGTAAATGCGTTGTTCGTCTTCTTTGTAGGTGATTTTTTCAATCCGGTCGTTTGTGCCGCTACCCTGATATTTGGCAATAGGATTATCCAGTGCTGCGCTTTTCAGCAGATGCAAATCTGCCAGTTCTCCGCCCAGGTAACTCATTTTTTTGAATACACTGTAATCAGCAGTAAACGGCACGCGCGGAAAATCGATCTTTAGAAATTCTGCGTAGGTTTGGCGGTAGATGTTGCTGTAGAACACGCCGTAGATGTAATAAAGAATCTCTTCCGGTGAAGGTCTATGTTTAAACACCTGTTCCAATTTCTCAAAAATAATTGGGGATATGTTGGGCTTTTTGCCATAGGTTTCTTTAGGTTTAAAAACCATCATCATAGTAACACCCGGGTTTGGCTTGTTTTTTCCCTCATCAGGATAAAGATAAAGCGGCGCTTGTTGAATAATTCCTTCACTGCTAAAGAAAGTGCGATTATCAACCATATATTCTGTTATCAAGAAATGGGAATAAGGAACGTTCCCCGAAAACTGACGCATAAAGCACAATGAAATATTCTCTTCCAGCATGTGGCGCATGACTTCGCGTCGAGTTCGAAAAACAATATTGTCTTGATAATAAATATGCCGATCTTCAAATGACCGAAAGCGTAAGGCGCCATCATCAGTTCAAAGGCGTAAAAATTAGCCAGAATGTGTTTTTTGATCCAGCGATGCAATCCACCTCTGCCGAATTTATCTATAAACTCATCGGCTGCCAGACGAATGGCTTCGGCGGGGAAAGTTAGCGTCCCACCGGCTGGATCAAGTAATTTTACGTCTTCACTGGCCAAGCCATCCGCCAGATCAAAATGCGATTTTAGAATGGAATGAATGGAACGGACGATATAACCGACCACCGGTTCCGGCGTGTAATAAACACCGCGCCGTTCACGAATTTCAGGATCGTAAATTGCCAGAAAGGTCTCATAAAAATGAATGATCGGGTCTCTGCCTTTTCCGGTGCGATGATACTCATGCAGGATTTTATCATCACGGCAAAATCGAAAGCCATATTGACAAAATATGTTCTGCCGGTAGTGAAGAAGTTCCTTGAAGCCCGGGGTCTGACACTTTCCGCAGAGAAAACGAAGATCACTTACATCAGAGACGGATTTACTTTCCCCGGCCAAACTTTTCGCCTGCCTGCGCAGGCAGGCAAACATGGAAACAAACTTCATATCACACCTGCAAAAGAGGGAGTCCTCGCCCTCATTCGAAAAGTGGGAGCACTGATCCGCAAATACACAAGCGCACCGATGGTGGGATTGATTAAGAAACTCAACGAAACGTTACGAGGTTGGGCGAATTATCACCGCCATGTGGTGGCCTCGGAAGCGTTTAGCCGTGTTGATAAGTATGTATATGAACAACTGTGGCGAATGTTACGAAGAAGACACTCGAAGAAATCCCGTAAATGGCTGAAGAAGAAATACTGGTCAAAAGGTGGGAACAAGG
>CAJVYQ010000025.1 GCA_913009825.1 uncultured Deferribacteres bacterium | reverse complement strand
TTTTTTTTTGAGTCTTTCGCGGGCTGCCTGAGTAGTGACAATACCGTAACACTTTAGTTTTTTGAACAAATCCGCTTCCTTTGCGCTCTCTGCGTCTCTGCGTTTTAAAGCGCCTGTTTTTTTAACGAAGAGACGCGGAGGGCGCAGAGAAATTGAAAAAATCGTCTGCCTGTTCAGCCCGCGAATTACACGAATCATACGAATAGGACAAAATAGTTAACGATTCTCGTTTTTTAGCGATATTAGCGGGCAACCTGAATAGTTACCTTTATTCTAAAGTTTTTTATCAGTCAATTCAGGTTCAAATAATTTTTTTATCGCTTCCGCGTAAGATATCTCTTTATTTAACAGCCTGGTCACAAAGATTTCAAACAGATCCTTTCTGTTTTCCGTCCAAAAATCCGATTTTAATTTACGTTCCAGTTTAATTTTTAACCGCTTGCGAATCCGGTCCCTTTGCTTCCTTTCCAATTTACCGTTGCCGGATAAATATTCCCAATGAGAGCGGATCTCCCGCATCAACTCATCCAGCCCTTTCGCTTCATGCGCTACGGTTTGGATGACTTTCAAATTCCACTGCCCGTGCCCGTATTTCAGGCTGAGAACCGAACTCAACTCCATGTAAGCCTGATCGGCATTTTCGTGATCCGATTTATTCAAAACAAAGATATCCCCGATCTCCATCAACCCCGCTTTCATCGCCTGAATACTGTCGCCCGACTCCGGCACCAGCACAACAATCACCGTATCCGCCGCTTCCACAATATCCAATTCCGATTGCCCCACCCCCACCGTTTCCAGAATGATCACATCCAGGCCAAAGGCGTCCATCACATCGGCCGCCTCCTGAGTGGTATGCGCCAGGCCGCCGAGGCTGCCGCGGGTGGCCATGCTGCGGATAAAAACACCCGGGTCACCCAAATTGGAAGCCATACGAATCCGGTCGCCCAACAATGCGCCGCCGGTAAAAGGGCTGGTGGGATCGATGGCAATGACGCCAACCGTCTTTTCCTGCTTGCGAAAATCGGATACCAATCGATCAACCAAAGTGCTTTTCCCGGCGCCGGGAGGGCCGGTAATACCGATACGATACGCCCCCTTCACCTGCTGAAAAATATGATCCAAAACTTTATCAGAAACGGCCCGGTCATTCTCGACGCGGGAGATCATGCGGGCGAGGACCGCCCGGTTACCGGAAAAAAACCGGCTTAACATCTGCTCATCATTCCTGGACATGATTCTTTTGTATTTCCCATAATTTTGCATATTTTACAAACACGTAAACACCCGAAAAGAGGGCAAGCAAAAAGCCCTGAAATCCGTCTAAAAATCCACATCTTAAAATATACATTTTTACTATGATATGCAACGGACGAATGATCAGATCGGAAATTCGGAATTGTTTCCCCCGCTTCTGCAAATCCATTGCCGCCAATGAGGTGTAATTATTTAATTTTTCAAAGTAATGCCGGATGGAAGGATCCGTATAATGAAACAACGGATTTTTTAATTTTGCCGATTTTGGGGGCGCGATGAGCCCTTCGTGCACCTGTAAATCACTGAATTTTGCCAATTCTCTGCGCACCGGGCGAAGAATGTAACCCGGATACCAGCCGCTGTGTTTGATCCACCGGCCTAAGAAATTTGCCAGGCGGGGCACAAAATAGCCGTCCGCCTGCGGGTCGTCCAGGGTTTGTTTTATCTCTTCGGCCAGCGCGGGAGAGACCTCTTCATCCGCATCGATCCAAAACAACCAGTCGCTGCTTGCCTGCCGATTGGCAAAATTTTTTGCGCCGCCGAATCCTTCCCATTTCCGAATGAAAATTTTATCGGTGTATTCCCGGGCTATCTCAACGGTTCGGTCACTGCTTTGCGCATCAATTAGAATCATTTCATCCGCCCATTTCACGCTTTCCAGACAGCGCCGGATATTTTTCTCTTCGTTCAGTGTGATGATTAATACGGAAACAGTTGCCAAGTAAAACTCCTTTTTCCGGGTTTATTTGCCCTTTCCTGTTCCGGAACGTCAGATTTGACGATACCGAAATCAGAGTGCTTTATCTTAAATGACCTCTGCGTCCTCCGCGCCCCTGCGTTAAAAACGGATATCGAAACGCAGAGGCGCAAAGGTCGCAGAGGAAAGCAGAGAGAGCAATGACAACTTGCATAACATGCCGCAAGTTATCCGGGTAAAGCAAAAGCATGAATGGTTTTTTCAATTAAACAGGATCACTCACAAACGCACCTTTTGGGGCCATTATCCATTCAGGTCTTAGTTAAACTTTCCGGTCGATTCATTATGACTAGAAATTCTATTCCAATCAACCGTTTCCTAGTTGATATTATTCCGTAGATAGTTGATTTCGCTCTCAATAACCCGATAGAATTAGCCTATAAATCATTTCCCGAAAATGACGTTACTTTATTTCGATTTTTTTCTTAAATCGCTCATAACGTTTTTATTCTTTTCAAATTTCTATTGTCCACTAATGATCTCATTTGTGTGATAGCAATTTGATTTAATTGCCGTAATCTTTCACTTTGATCAAGCCCCTGCCTGATAAGCAGTGCATTGATGCTTTCGAGGTTTGAAAGAATAACCAGTTGTTCCAGCGCAGCATAATCCCGTATATTTCCTCTTGTTCTCGGATTTTCATCACGCCGTTGTTTGGCTGTTTTGCCAAATAAAGCCATATTCAGCAGATCGGCCTCACCGGCATACACAAAATTAATTTGTTGTTTGGTAAGTTGCGGAGGAATAAGTTTTGCTTTAATGGCATCCGTATGAATGCGATAATTCACTTTTGCCAGAGTCCGCTGCAGGTTCCAGTCCAGTTTAAGCCGTTTGTTTTCATCTTCTTTAAGGCGTTGGAATTCTTTGATAAGATAAAGTTTAAATTCAACCGATACCCACGAGGCAAATTCAAATGCAATATCTCTATGAGCAAAAGTACCGCCGAATTTTCCTGATTTAGATTGCAAACCAACAGCATTCGTAGTCTCTAGCCACTTTTTAGGAGATAAAACAAAATGGTTATAGCCTGCTTCTTCTCTAAACTGGTCGAATTCGACCAGTTTAAAATCAGGATTATGTAATTTCTCCCATAAACCAAGCAATGCAATAGTGTTTTTACTTCGCAACCAGTTTTTTATAATATCTGCCGGAGCCTCCGGATTTTTATATTTTGCAATATCCGTTAATGATATATAATCTTCTCCGGATTTGTTGAGAAATGAGATTTGAATATCTTTTACTTTTATAATTTTAATTTTTTGATTCATGATTTCCATTTATTCATCATTTAATAATCAACCATGTTATCAATTCGAAATCTTCTGTTTCACTTACTTTTTTTTCTTTCTGAATAAGAATACCGTCCCGCCCCATTTTAAGTTTGCTGATAGTTCGTTTGCCTAAAACTGCGCTGATTT
Source organism: uncultured Deferribacteres bacterium (assembly GCA_913009825.1). GTDB lineage: Bacteria > Zhuqueibacterota > JdFR-76 > JdFR-76 > DREG01 > DREG01. Next base: position 64,733 of record CAJVYQ010000025.1, on the reverse strand, counting down.
CCCGAATAGCTTTTTGAAGCAACATATTTCCATGTTCCGTCAATATCTTGTCCGTTATTTCTATTATACCTGAATTGAGCGATTCTTAGCTTGAAACAACCACCCAAAGAGTTTTGTCATTCTGCCTGTCCGCACCGTCGGGCAGGCCCGCTGCGGCCGGGCAGGCGGAATGACATTAGAATCGCTCAATTCAGGTTACAGATAACCTGGCGTTCAATTTCTGCCACAGCCCAATTCTTTTACTCATTCCGCCGGCGTTGATAAATACGCTGAATCGCAACTAAAAATTCGTCCATATCAAGCTGATGAATACATTCCAGATTTCCGGGCAGGCAAACGGAACTCCAGCAGGGACTGCAATGCACCGTTGAAACTATCTTTTCACCACGATCGTACAGATCGATCTCCTGATGACTGGTCATACCAAACCAGGCCAACGCCAACTTTTTCAACGCGATACCAATGTGCATCCCAAGCGAATCTCCGGACACAATCAGATCGCACATCGCTTCAAACAGTACGCCGCGGCGCAGCCCTTCCTCCGTCGGTGTGGACGTCAGATTCACTGTAACATTTTCTGCAATCCGGCTGTTCCTCTCCGTATCCTCCCTGCCACCCAAGAGTACTAATTTTATCTCCGGCAATTCTCTGCCAAGCCGGTTAATCAGATCGATATGTTGCGCCACCGTTAATTTTTTATGGGGAAACTTTTTTGCGCAGCCGGTATTGAAACCAACCACAAAATCATCAGCACGCAAACCATATTTATTCTGCAGTTCCTCCACTTCCCTCTCCTCGGATTCGGAGAGATGCAGCACATACTCATCCCGCTCAAAAGGCAGTTCGAATGTTTCCGCCAGAATATCCTGGCCGCTGCGCTCATTCAATTTGAATTTCAGTCGATCCTCCAGCCCCATGCGATAATTGTACTCCGCACTTTCATTGAGCGGAATAATGGCGCCATTTTCATTACAACCAAAACCGTATTTTTCGAGAGCCTGAATTTTATTTACAAAGGCACAGGAATTCTGATTTTTATCTGCACAGAACAGCACATCGAATTTCATTTCGGATAGAATTAACCGGCTCTCGTCGTTCCACAGCCAAACCCGGTCGAGATACGGATTATTCTCCAACAACGGCTGCGCCGATTGTTTGGTGAGCCAGTGAATAATTGATTGTGGATATTTTCGCTTCATGGCCGGCAGTGTGGCGGTGGTCACCAGCACATCTCCCAGAGCATCCAGGTTAATAATCAGAATCCCGGTGCCGATGGGCACTTCATCCCGGCAATCCCTGCAGGTTTTGAATGGTTCGCACGGTTTATATCCGGTGTAAAGTTTGCAATTGGGGATCGTCATCATTTCCAGGTTTCCGGTTTATTAAGTTGTTTGTTTCATCGCGGCAATATAGTTTGCTTGTCCACGCGCTTCCGTTCTTCTTTTTTCATCTTGTTGATAAAACGATCCGCTTATTTTCACTGCCGGAAAGGTTTTGATTTTTTATGAAAATCCTATTGGCAATTCTACGAATCTACAATCACTCAATTCAATCTCCTATTCTCCTCAAGCAGATCCTTTGCCGCAGCAAAAACCGTCTCCGGGGTTAAATAATTCATGCAATCCATCAACGGACAAGTCAGGCAGTCGCAGCCAAGACAGGGAATATCCGGATTAAAAACGGCCCTGGCTTTTTCTCCATAGGGAGATTGCAGCCGGGCGTTTGTGGGGCCGTAAAGCCCAATTGTGGAAATCCCTACCGCGGCGGCAATGTGCATGGGGCCGGTATCGTTACCGATGAATAATTGACAAAGCGCTAACAGGGCCGCCTGCTGCGAAAGGGTTGTTTCCGGATGAACTGCTGCGACGGGTCCGATCTTTTCAGCCAATAGCTGCGCCTCCGCTAATTCCCCCGGCCCCCATAAAACCACAAACCGAAAATGAAACTCCTCATGCAGCATTTTTGCCAATTGAGCAAAACGGGGCAGCGGCCATTTTTTGGCCGGCCAACTGCCGGCAGGATTCAGAGCGGCAACGGGAAAATCATCTGTGTATAATTTCTCAAAAATCGAATGTGCTGCGGCCAAATCGACTTCATTGATATGAATTTCCGGTTGTTTGAATCGGATGGGAATATTGAAATGACGCAGTGCATCCAGGTTGAATTCCACCTCGTGCACTTCGCTTACCCGCGAAGAGAATTTTTCCTGATAGGCATATTTCCTCCCCCTGAAGTAGTAACCGACGCGTAATTTTGCCCCGGAAAAAAGGGTGATCAGAGCGCTGCGCGGATTGCCGAAAAGATCAATGCAGACGTCATACTTTTCGCGGCGAATTTCTTTGAAAAACTTTCGCTCCCGGGACACCGTGCGATTTTTCCCGGAGGGCGCGATGAAAACACGGTTCAAATTTTTATCCGTTTGAATGAGAGGATAAGCGGGTTTTTCAACCACAAAATCGATTTGCGCATCGGGAAACTGCTCACGCAAATTCCTGAATACCGGCGTAGTGAGAATAACATCCCCAATTGCCCGCAGTTTGACGATTAATATTTTTTTCCATTCCGGCAGCATGGTTTAGTATAAGAAACGCGTAAATAGTAAGCAAGAAAAAAGTAGGGGGATCATTGGTAGAATGTGGTGGTTAAAACCTTCCGGGTTTTGAAATCCTGTAAGGTACGGCAAGTTCAAATAAAAATTCTCAAAATGGTCACATAAATTGCATACACAATTTTAACCGGAATGTAGATAACATCAAGCAAAGGCGTCACAAAAAGCAGGATAAGAATGAAAAAACCGTACGGCCGGATCATGGCAAAATATTGCGCATAGCGGGGCGGCAAAACATTTTCAAGAATATGTGAACCGTCCAACGGCGGAATGGGGATCAGATTAAAAAAAGCTAAAACCAGATTGATCAGAATGCCGCTGTTTAACACATCCAGCAGTAATTGAATCAATGCCGTGGAAAAATGCAGTGTTCGTGCCAGCGGCACCAAAATAACCGCCAGAATCAAAAACAGAAACGACAAAATCAGGTTGGCTGCCGGCCCGGCAAACGACACCGTTATTTCATCCCGCCGGGGATTGCGAAAATAGCGCGGATTTACCGGCACCGGTTTGGCGTAGCCGAACAGAATGGGTGAACCGGAAAGCAATAAAAACGCCGGAATGATCACCGACCCGAACAGATCGATATGGGGAACCGGATTAAGTGTGATTCTGCCCATCATTTTTGCCGTAGGATCACCGGCACGCAACGCAGCAATGCCGTGAGCGCATTCGTGCACAATGACGGAGAAAATCAGAATCGGGATGAATAATAATTTTTCAAACATTTTTACGTCCGTTTCTTTTCATATTTTTGACCGGATGTTCAGAATTTACCGGTTATCTTTTTATTTGGTCCATCTTGATTATCTTTTTCTGCCATTACTTCCGTGCCCTTCGCATCCGGCAGCTCGCCACATTTTGCGGCTTAAAAAAAATGGGACGTCACCTCTTCTGAATAAGCCATGTTCAACTCACAATTTGTGATCGGGGATCAACTCAGGCAGCGCATTCAACAGTTCATCCACCGACTCGTACGCATAGAGAGAAATCCCGGATTCCGTGTTGCCGGTAATCATTTTGGACATATTCAATCCCCGGAGATACAAACAGAGTACCGGTTTTTTCATGGAAAGCATCGTGGCAATTTCATACCCAACGCCAGTGGAAGGATGCGAAACTTCCGCAACCAACAATTCCGCTTCCTTAAGTTTGCGTAAATCCCGCTCAAACACTTTTTTAGCCGGGATATTTTTCTCCAGTTCCAAAACATTTTGATCTGCCACATGCTCCGTTAAAATGAGATGATCCGCATCTCTCAGCGTATTTACAATCATTTCATACACAGGTGCATAATCTCTGCCGGCGCTGATGGCGGCGGCAAAATAAATTTTCATCCGTTTCCTCTCAACCGGTAACCTCCGTCCACAGGTATGTTCACCCCGGTGATAAATTCGGAATCCGCTATTAAAAAATGAACCGTTTTAGCAATATCATCCGGCGTACCCACTCTTTTTAACAAGGTTTGATTTTCATATTTCTCCACCTGCCGCGCCGAAGCGTCTTCCGGGGGCAATACGGTTCCGGGCGCAACTCCATTCACCTGCACGGAAGGCGACAGCGTTTTTGCCAAACCTTTCACTAAATGCGCTAAACCCGCTTTGGTGATCGTGTAAGGCAGATAACCGCACCAGGGATGATCAGCGCTTACATCGGTGATAATTACAATTTTCCCCGACTTTTGTTCCACCATCTTTTTACCAATCATCTGGCAGAGGAAAAAATAGCTTTTTAAATTGACCGCCACAATTTGATCCCACTCCTCTTCTGTGACGGAAAAAAACGGCGTATGGAAAAAGATGGATGCGTTGCAAATCAGGCCGTCAATCCGGCCGTGTTTTTGCAGCACGGTATCAACCATATCATGCAAACCGGACAGATTTTCCAAATCAGCCTGCACAAAATCAACCGGGCGATTTAAACCGGTAAGTTCGGCATGCAGATTTTTCGCTTCCTGAACAGAGCGGTTGAAATGGATGATCATGTGGGCGCCCCGCGCGGAAAGATAGCGAGAGATCGCTGCGCCAACCCTTTTGGCGCCCCCTGTGATGAGAATGTTTTTATTTTTTAAATCCATATTCATACAAATATTTACAACTCGACCTACAATCACTCAATTTGGTATTTAAAATTTATCATTCAAAATTCAACATTCTACATTTTTCACACCTTTTCCGCCATAAAATGAATCTAAATGTAGTAAATTTCACAGGAGGGTTCAAGAAATAATTATGGGGGATTATTCACTTCTTCATCCGTTCCCGCGGATGAAAGCTGCGATGCACTTCCTGCAGGTACATGCGGTCTAAGTGGAGATAAATACTCGTGGTGGAGATATCGGCATGTCCCAGCATCTCCTGCACGGCACGCAGATCGGCGCCGCCGTCCAGAAGATGTGTGGCAAAAGAATGGCGCAATGTGTGGGGACTCACGTGCTTTTCGATACCCGCTTGTGTCACATACTTTTTAAGGATGACCCAGTAAGCCATGCGCGTCAACGGTTTGCCGTTTTTACTTAAAAATAGAACTTCGTGTGAACGATGCGGTTTATGCAAACGCGGACGATATTTTTGTAAATATTGCAACAAATACTTTTTTGCGATACTACCCAACGGCACCAGCCGTTCCTTATTTCCTTTTCCATGAGATATCTGCACAAAATCAATCTCAAAATTGATATTTTTAATTCCCATTTTAAGTATCTCTGAGACACGGGCACCGGTAGCATAGGCAAATTCCAGCATGGTTCGGTCACGGTAACCCAGCACACCGGATAAATCCGGCTGCTCCAGAATTTGTTCTATCTCCGGCTGGGACAAAACATGGGGAATTCTGCGCATGATTTTGGGCGCTTCCAAAAGATCGGTTGGGTTGGATTTTATTTCACCTTCGTCATTCAGAAATCGAAATAATCCTTTCAAAGCGGAAATATTGCGATGGATACTGGATGGAGCCAAACCCAGATCGTACAACATAAAGATATATTGGGAAAGGAATTTAATGTCGATGAGATAAAAATATTGTATTTTTCTGGAATATAAATAATCTAAAAATCGCCGCAAGTCCAAACCGTAGCCATCGATGGTATTGTCGGACAATCCTTTTTCGATGCGCAAATGGGTGAGGTAGACATCGAGCTTGCCGGATAAAATGGTATTTGAAGAATAGTTATCAGAATTACCGGATTGCATAAAAGCACATTGGAATTTTAACCATCCATGGATTAATAAGAAGACAACTGTGTTAATTAGTGTCCGACTAAAAACACCCGCGATATTGCCATTCCCTCAATTTTTAAGCCGCCTGCTTGTTGCAGACAGGGAATCTACTTAAGGGCAGCAATGGATTCCTGCGAAAGCATGCGGGAATGACAAATTCGGACAGGCACTAATTAGAGTCTGTCCGAAAACTAAAAAATGTAGTGAAAAGCGTCATTCCTGCGAAAGCAGGAATCCAATAAAAATAAAAACTAATAGATCTCCACTTTTGCGGGGATGACAAAAAAAGGGTATTTTCGGACAGACTCTAATTATTTTCCGCAACATCCCCGAAAAAAAAAGACTTTGATCACCATTTTAAGCTGTATTTTTTTCCAACTTTGAAGCGGAACTAACAATAATGTAATATCCGTAATCCAGGGGAAAAATTTTCTCTTTTTTTATCAGTTCTCCGTTAAATTTCCAATCACCGCAGCTCCTGCTCTGTCAAAGAAAGGGCAATGCTGGACATCATTACTTCCGGCCCCAATTTGCTCAAATCGCCGGACAGAATGCTGCGATCAACATTTGAGTACATGGAACAGGAAACGGTGCGGTCGACAATAAGACCGGAGATCTTTTGTGCTGTTTCACCGAAAAAAGTAACCTCGCCCAATGATTCGGAAATCACAAAACCTGTGGCAAACTGAAGTTGCAGGTGCACGTTGGTAGTATAAACAGAGATGAGCGCCCCGGTCTGCTCGCCCATTGCCATTTCCGGATAAATTTCTAAAGCAAGACGATGCTTATTTTCAGTATTCTCCAGCACCATTCTATAATAATTACCCGGGTTTTTCAACGGAACGTTCAAAACTTTGGCAATTTTATTTACATTTTGTGCAGTAAAAGATGAATCCATTGTTTCTCCTACGACAGCGTTTTCCCGGATAATTTTAAATACACGTACCTTCCCGACAAAATTGTTCCGGAAGTAATTTTAAATAGTTCAATTTTTACACCATGCTTCTTTTAATTTACGGCACAAGAAACATTAAATCAAAGATATTCTTACAACAGGGAAACAGAAGCAGAATTTCAAAAAACCCCAAAATCACAAAAAAACAAATTCAACTTACTGTTTTCCAAGCCCTGTGTAAATTTGACTTTAATCTTCATAAAAAATTGAAGCTGAAAACATGTTAATTCCATAAAACCGGTCATTAAAATTGGCTGCAAAAAAGGGAAAAGATCAAAAAGAATAATTAACTTATTTTCAGAACACGAGCAGCCTGCAGGCCTTTATCGCCTTCCTTCATTTCGAACTCTACTTCCTGTCCCTCGTTTAATGTGCGAAATCCATCGCCTTCGATGACCGTGTAATGGACAAAAACATCCGGACCGCCATCCTGCTCAATAAAACCATATCCTTTGTTTTCATTAAACCATTTCACCTTACCGCGATTCATAAAACAAATGCCTCCTTTTGATACTATTTACTTCGGATGCCGGAAAAGGAAACTGCCTTTATCCGTTTCAGAATAAACACTTAGCGTTGTAATGTAACCAATTTAGGTATTTGGATTTTGATTGTCAAGAAAATTCCTCTGAAATATTTTATTTCACAAGTTTATTTGAACCGTTCAGAAAATCGTGTATAACAGAATCACCAGCGCGCCGCTGATCATCGGCAGCGCCAGATTATCCAGAGAATTTGGCAATATCAGTTCGGCTGTGGTGAGTGTGACACATAAAATCAATAATGGCAAAAAGGACAGGTTCAAAAGGCACAACGCAAGCAGGACGGTGCAACAAAAAAACACAAACGATCCTTCCCATGTTTTCCGGCCCAACAATTTATGCCTGCCCAAAGATTTACCAACCAAAGCCGCCATGGCATCTGCCACAGAGAGTATAAAGAGGGAAAAAACAGCCGCTTCTTTTTGAAAGAGCAAAATAGTAAAAAATGAACCGATGATCAGCATCGTAGCACTTGTCAGGCCGCTTCGCTCGGAAGGACGTAATAAGCGCCCCAACCACTTATCGAACCAACCGGAAAAAACAGTTTGTTTGCGCCGCTGCCATTCGACAATAAAGGCGATCACCAACCCCAGAGAGATCAAGCCCAAAAGTATTTTTTTCTCCGCATAGAAATACAAAACCGGAACCGCAAGTGAGGCAAGGTGAATCAGCTTACGATAAAATTCCTCACGCATTTCCGGACTTTGAAACAGATTGTTTGCGGATTTTTTCATCTTCATATTTGGCATGAACCTCGTTGCCGGTGTTCATTTTCAATACCCCCAATTCAACGTCAGGATCGAATAAAAAATAGAAACACGGATTTTAATATTGTTAGGAAAATTCCGTATTTATAATATTTTCTGATGCCGAAAAAATAAGTGGTCAGTGCCTTAATTCTGAATTTCTTGTTTTTGGGGACAGGAATTGCAAATTTTCCCTTTTTGCTAAGAAACCGTTGTTATCAGTCATTGGTCATTCGTCATTGAATAAAGAGCAGCTTAACTTCCAACTTTAAACTTTTTTAGTAACTATTCAGGTTGCCCGCTAATATCGCTAAAAAACGCGAATCGTTAACTATTTTGTCCTATTCGTCTGATTTCGTGTAATTCGCGGGCTGAATAGGCAGACGATTTTTTCAATTTCTCTGCGCCCTCCGCGTCTCTGCGTTAAAAAAACAGGCGCTTTAAAACGCAGAGACGCAGAGAGCGCAAAGGAAGCGGATTTGTTCAAAAAACTAAAGTGTTACGGTATTGTCACTACTCAGGCAGCCCGCGAAAAACTCAAAAAAAAACAGGAAAAAAGTTAGATGAGATCATTCGATTGTTTCGTCTGTTTTCTGCCTGTGTCAGACAGACGTGAGCTGAATAGTTACCTTTTTTACTTTTTACTTCCGGTTTACCCAGGTTAGGCTGTACGCCTTTTAGAACCGGCAACAATCTCACGAAAATTTTTCACTGCTCCGGGAATGTCTTCTTTACCAAAAATGGCCGTACCAATCACCAATGCGTTGGCGCCGCGCGGCACAACCCGGGCGACATTTTCTTCATTCAAGCCGCCGTCCACTTCCAGCCATACTTCCCGGTCGCTTTTTTTGATCAGCTCTGCCGTACGCTCAATCTTTGTCAGTATTTCCTCAATAAATTTCTGCCCGCCAAAGCCGGGATTAACCGTCATCAGCAGAACCAGGTCCAGAAACGGCAGCAGAGGTTCCAGCGACGATAAAGGCGTGGCCGGATTCAGCGCCAGGCCGGCCTTCATTCCCAAGCTGAGAATGTGTTCCACTGAACGGTGCAGATGGTAGCCTGTTTCCGCATGGACTGTAACCTGATCCACACCGGCATCGCAGAAATTTTGTAAACAGCGCTCAGGGTTTTCGATCATCAAATGAGCGTCGAACGGTAAATCGGTAGTTTTTCTGATCTTTTCGATCACCGGCGGTCCGAAAGTAAGATTGGGGACAAAATGACCATCCATGATATCCAGATGAATCCAGTCCGCACCGGCTTCTTCCAGCAATTTTATCTGATCGGCCAGATGTGAAAAATCGGCACTTAAGACAGACGGGGCAATTTTTACCTGATTGGATAACATGATATCACTCCTCATTCTTTTCTTCAATCCGGCTCAAAACCAGATCGATGCTCGCGCCAACATCAACCGTGTTGTCCGCCGGTAAAGATTGCCGGATCACCGTTTCCGGGAGCAAATCGTTATTCAATTGATAAGTAATCAATCCAATCTGAAAACCGCTGGCGGACAAGATTTTTTTCGCTTCTTCAAAGCTCTTGCCGATCAAATTGGGAACGGTTAAATTTTCCGGAATATCGCCCAAACTAATCTGGATATCCACTGTATCGCCCACACTTAAACTATCCCCCACCGGTACCGACTGTGCGCTGACCACACCTTTGGGATAGAATGAGGAAAATTCATACATACGCTTTCCGGGAACCAGATCAAGTTGGCGGAGTTGCAGTACGGCGTCACGCTCGGAACCGCCCACCAATTTGGGCACCCGCACCCATTTTTCTCCTTTGCTCACCGTCAGATAGGTGCGTCGATTGCTTTTCACGATCGATCCGGGCACAGGACTTTGCGAAATAATATGCCCGGTTTCCACAGAAGTGCTGTTGGCTTTGTGATCCAATATGGGGCGAAATCCATGATCCTGTAATATTTTTTGCGCTTCTTCGTACGATAAGCCGGTTACATCCGGAATCTTGATTTCCTGTCCATGTTTTGTGTATAGCGGCATGAGGGCTTTATCAAAAAGAAAAAACAGGAGGATCATGGCAAGAAATGTAGCTACCGGCCATCTGATATATTGCCACTGTAACAAGTCTTTCCAGGAAAGGAATGAACCGGGTTCATCCTTCTCGATTTCCCCGTTTTGCTCAAATTCCTCTTTCTCGTTCTCCATCACATATTCCTTTTCTGTAATCGTACACAAAAAGAACCATCCGTTTTTTCCATCTCCGGCATAGTTTCCACCCAACCTTCTTTTGTCACCCAGGGAATGTCCACAAAGTCACCGGCCGGTGAAATCTCAAATTCGGGATGATTGTGCAAAAACGCCGTAATGATCCTTTCATTTTCATTTTTATTAATAGTGCACGTGCTGTAAATCAAAGTGCCGCCGGTAATGGTGTGTTCAGCCGCCTGATTCAGCAGCCGCTGCTGCAACGCAGCCGCCTGCTGCAGATCTGCCGGTTTGCGCCTCAATTTAATATCCGGATTTTTACGAATGACGCCGAGTCCGGAACAGGGCGCATCTACCAGAATTATATTCATCTTTTTTACGGGCAGTTGTGCACCATCCGCCTGCAGTAATTGAATTCGGTTCAAACCGAGTCTCTCTCTGTTTTCGGCAATCATCTGTAAACGGGAACGGGACAAATCGATGCCGATAAGCGGGTGTCTTTCGCCGGTTAATTCGGCCAGATGTGTCAGCTTGCCGCCGGGCGCGGCGCAGATATCGGCGATCCCACCATCCACCCATGCTGATTTGGTTAGATGCGCCACAATACCTGCGCTCTCATCCTGAATGCTGAAATAGCCTTCAAAATATCCGGGCAGATTTTTTACCGAACCGATTGCTTCGTCAACGTGGAAAAATTCCGGGAAATATTTCGATTGAACTGCCGGAATATTTTCTTTTTCCAGAAGGATATGAAAATTTTCCGGTGTTATTTTTTTTTGTATTTACTCTTACGGTCAATAAAGGTTTCCGGTTCGAACCTTTCATGATCGCCGCCGCTTTTTCTTCCCCGTATTGGTCCGTAAACAGCTCGACCATCCATTCGGGAAAAGCGAACCGGATGGAAAGATGACGAAACAAATCCTCCTCTTTACCCGGCAAACGAATCTGTTTTTCATGGCGCAAATAATTGCGCAGCACACCGTTTACCAAACGCGTGAATTTGATCTGCCGGAATCTGCGCGTCATATTCGCCGCTTCGCTGATAACCGCATAATTGGGAATCTGATCCAAAAACCGAATTTGATAGATGCCGACGCGCAGAATATTTTGTACGGACAACGGCAAGTCCCACAAATTGCCATGAACAAACTGTTTTAGCAGATAGTCTATCTGAATCTGCCAGCGCAGTGTACCGAATACCAATTCATAAATCAGGCCCCGGCTTTTTACAGCCGAATCACCGGGAAACTTAAACCGGTTCAACAATAAACTCAGCGGCATCTGCTGTTCCTGAAACAAATTTAATATTCGAACCGCGATGACTCTGGCGTCCGCTGAATTATGCGATTTTTGAATTTTTGTTGTTTTCAGTGTTATTTTCCAAACAAGATCAGGAATAAAAAAAACATGCCCGCCAAACACACGAAAAACACGAAATCGGTTTTCCATAAATTTGAATCGATGGCACATTCGTAACTATTCAGAGATGCTCAATATTAACAAAGGCTATTTTCTTACTCTCCGTTTGAGGCGTGTGGATTTGTCGGCTGAGCCCTCTCATTGCAAATTATATATTTTCAAGACACTAAAATGTTACAACATTCACAAATCACGAAAATTTTGTATTCTCTTCCATCCGGCGGAAACCCGGCAAAAACTCTTTTGCCGGTAAGCGTTTTTTGCCCTGCAACTGCAATAGGAAAATTTCCAGCCAACCGCTGCCGGTCTTGCAAAACAACTTTTCCCTGTCGATATAAATATCGCCGGGTTGGCCGGGTACCTGCAAATCCGCTTTCCCGGCACGATAAATTTTAATCAGTTTCTCCCCCAAATAAGTAAATGCACCGGGGAAGGGAGAAAAGGCTCGGATTTGGTTGATGATTTTCTCCGCCGGCCGGCTCCATTCAATACGGCACATTTCTCTGGTAATCTTTGGCGCTTTTGTCACCTCTCCCGTTTGCCGTAATCGGGGCGTTTTTCCTGCGGCAATTAAATCCACTGTTTCGCAAACGGTTTGTGCGCCGATTTCCGCCAAACGATCGTGAAGAACGCCGGCTGTGTCTTCCGAAGCAATTGCTACTTTGCGCTGTAAAATGATGATGCCGGTATCCACATTTTTTTCTATAAAAAAGGTGGTGACGCCGGTTTCGCAATCGCCGTTTAAGATGGCCCGTTGAATGGGCGCCGCGCCGCGGTATTTGGGCAACAGCGACGCATGTAAATTAATAGTCCCCTGCGGAGGAATGGAAAATATTTGCTCCGGCAGAATCCGGAATGCAACCACTACAAACAAATCGGCGGGGATCTGCTGCAACCGGTCGGCCACTTCCGGCGCTTGCAACTTTTCCGGCTGATAGACAGGAATTTTATGTTGAACAGCCGCTTCCTTCACTGCGGTTGGCTGCAATTTTTGACCGCGTCCCCGCGGTTTATCCGGCCCGGTAACAACCAAAACAACCTCATGAGAAGAAGCAATAAGCGCATTAAGTGTGGGAACCGAAAAATCCGGAGTCCCCATAAAAATAATTTTCATCAAAAAGATTCCGGCCTACAGCTTTTTCGCGACTGCTGTTTTACTAATTTCAACTTTTGTATTGTCGGCAATTTTTATTATCAGAACGCCGTCGTTTTCACGGATACCGACAATCGTGCCGTAAAGTCCGCCGATAGTTATCACTTTATCGCCTTTCTGCAAACTTGAAATCATTTTCTGGGTTTCTTTCTGTTTCTTCGATTGCGGCCGAATCATTAAAAAATAGATGATGACAAATATCAGAATGAAAGGCAAAAGCGCTACCATAGTATTGCCTCCCTGTCCGCCGCCGACTTGAAGAATTACGGGTAATGATGCGATCACGTTGTACCTCCTGTGTTTAAGTTTGTGATGAATAATCTTTACTTGTTTTCTGTATACTCAGTTTATTTACGATAATTTTATAGATAAAACACAAATGAAAGTTGCCCCACCCCGCTTAAAAATCTTCTCTTGAAGTGGATGTTTCCTCTTTCACCAGAATAATTTCAATCGTTTCATAAATCAACTATTTTTTTCATACCTTTCATAAAATTCTTTCCGCCAGCTTGCAAACCGGTCAGACAAAATTGCTTTCCCGGCCTCTCTCACCAGTTCAAGATAAAAATAAATATTATGCAGGGAAGCTAAAAAGAGAACCAGCGTTTCGCCCGTGTTAAACAGGTGCCGGAGATAAGCCCGGCTGAAATTCCGGCAGGTGTAGCAGCCACAATTCTCATCGATGGGGCGAAAATCTTCCCGGAATTCCGAATTTTTATATTTCATTTTTCCGTTCCATGTGAACACCATGCCGTTCCGGCCGTTTCGGGTGGGGATCACACAATCGAACATATCTACGCCCAGGCCAATCGCCGCCACAATATCTTCCGGTTTTCCTACTCCCATCAGATACCTGGGTTGGTTCTGCGGCAAAATTTCCGTGCATATTGCGGTCATATCGTACAACTGGTGTTTCGGCTCACCAACCGCCAGTCCGCCGATGGCATACCCGTCGAAACCAATTTGCATCAATCCCTCCGCACTCAATTTGCGCAGCTCCGGATATGTGCTGCCCTGCACAATACCGAACAGGAATTGCCGGTAATCATGTACCGGGCCGTTTTCGTTGAACCGGGTTGAACACCGCTGCGCCCAGTTTAAAGTCATGCGGTGGGATTTTTCGGCATATTCAAAACTGCACGGATAAGGTGTGCATTCGTCCAGAACCATGGCGATATCCGTGCCCAGATTACGTTCAATCTCAATTACTTTCTCCGGCGTAAAAAGATGGCGTGAGCCGTCGAAATGGGATTTAAAACGGACACCCTCTTCGGACAGATCCCGCAAATCCGCCAGGCTGAACACCTGATAGCCGCCGCTGTCGGTCAGGATCGGTTTGGGCCAGGACATAAACTTGTGCAGCCCTCCCGCCTTACGGATCAGTTGATCTCCGGGCCGTAAGTAGAGATGATAGGTATTGCCCAAAATGATCTGCGCGCCGGCGGTTTCCAGATCCCGCGGCGAGATGGCTTTTACGGTTCCCTGCGTCCCAACCGGCATGAAGATGGGAGTTTCAATTTCACCATGTTCAGTGCGCACACGCCCGGCCCGGGCGGAACTTGTTTTGTCGCTATGTTCCAGTGTAAAAAATGGCTGCAATATCACACTCAATTGTAAAAGATCATTGTATGGTTTCCAAAGTCTGACTGAGAGATCCCACTTCAATCAACCGTAAGTTTTTTAGTTTGAATCTGCTTTTTTTCTGCCGGGGAATATAAGCGGTGCGAAAGCCCAGCATATCCGCCTCCTTCAAACGGGATGGCAATTGAGAAACGGAACGTACCTCGCCGCCCAAACCGACTTCTCCCAAATAGAGGGAAGTTGAATCCAGCACAACATCACGAAATCCGGCGGCAATAGCAAGCAAAATAGCCAGATCGGCGGAAGGATCATCGATGCGCAAACCGCCGGCTATTTTTACAAATACATCATACGTGCCGGTATTATATCCGGCGCGCTTTTCCAGAATAGCCAGAAGCAGCGCCAGCCGCTTATGGTCGATCCCGGTAGCCGTCCGTTGCGGCATACCAAAATTCGCCGAAGAAGTGAGGGCCTGCACTTCCAGCAAAATCGGCCTGGTTCCCTCCATGGCGCAGGTAACCGCCGATCCCGAAATATTCTCCCGGTGCTCCGAAAGAAATAGTTGGGAAGGATTGTCCACTTCCGTCATGCCGGCTTCCCCAAGCTCAAAAACACCGATTTCATTGGTAGAGCCGAAGCGGTTTTTTATGCCGCGTAAAATCCGGAATTGATATTGCCTGTCGCCCTCCAAAAACAGCAGCACGTCTACCATGTGCTCCAGCACTCTGGGACCGGCAATGCCGCCCTCTTTGGTGACATGCCCAACCAGAAAAATGGTTATATTTTTTGATTTTGCCAATTGCAGAAACGCCATGGTGCATTCCCGCACCTGGGCTACGCTGCCCGGCGCGCTGTCCAGCTCCGGATGAAACACGGTTTGGATGGAATCGATTACGACAACCTGGGGTTCAATTTGTTCAATCTGTTGCAGCACGCTGTGCAGATTAATCTCCGCATAAATCCACACCTGCTCCGGCTGCACTTTTAGCCGCAGCGAGCGCATGCGCACTTGCTGAACCGATTCCTCACCGGAGACGTAAAGCGTTTTCCTGCCGGATTGTGCGTAATGAGCAATTTGCTGCAGCAGCAGCGTGGATTTGCCGATCCCCGGGTCACCGCCGACCAGAATCAGAGAGCCGGGCACCAGGCCGCCGCCAAGCACGCGGTCAAATTCTTCCGAACCGCTTTTAATTCTGGGAGAATCTTCCACAGATACATCGGAGAGAAGCAAAGGTTTCGTACCGGAGCGAATCAGATTAGTCCGCTTCCCCGATTCCACTACACTCTTCTCCTCTACCAGCGTGTTCCACTCGCCGCAGTTTGAGCAGCGCCCCGACCAGCGCGGTGTGCTGTGGCCGCATTCTTTACAGACAAAAATTGTTTTTTTCTTTTTTGAGCTAATTACCATGACAAGTTTTATATGACCAAACATTTCCGGGAATTGTAGATCCCGCAGTCAAGTCGTCCAACAACTGCACGAATCATTTCCGGCATTCCTTATTCAAATTTAATTAATTTAAGTATTCTGGAATCTGTTTGCAAGAAGAAATGAACAGGAGAAATAATATCTCACTCAAGTTTCGCAGTTAGTTATCCGGCATAAAAATAAGGGAAACCGGCATAAAAAAAGCAGCATACAACCTCACAACTTATTAAATTATAATACGTTAATACATAATTCCAAAACAGAGGTTATATGTTTTATATTGAAGGTATTACAAGATTGTACGAATTAAAAAGGGTGTTTAAACAAAACAACCTTATTAATTAATAACTAATAGGTTACGTTGTCATAAATCAGAAAGTGTTTTCCAATAGTTTCCATTAGTTGGGGCTAATATTTATAAAAATATTTTCACCAATTAGTGTATTTGATTAAGAATATTAGGATTTTTAACATTTTAAATTGTCATTTGTTAATTTGCAAAAGCTCTGTTTAAACACCCTTTTAAAAAGATTTTTTACCCAACCTGAAAAAGCCGGTGATACTCTTTTAGATATCAGTGAGAAATTCATAGCAATTAAAAGAGATTTTCAGCCACCCCTACGGGGTGAAATACAATAGCCCGGGGCAACGCCCCGGGGGGAAAGAGGAAAAAGAATAGCAAGCCCTGAAAGGGCGGAATATTTACCTGTGCCGGTACGATCGGTTCATTTGAATTTTGTATTCCGCCCCTTCAGGGCCCGCCTCCGTTGTTTTTTTCCCCGGGGGGCGTTGTATATTCCGCCCTTTCAGGGCTCGCAGGATATAAATCAATGAACAGGGATTGTCCCGGAAACATACGGATACTTGTTTTATGCACAGGATAATTAACATCGAAGAATGGAACAAAAGATATTCCGGACAACTGTATTTTTCGGATCCTGACAAGTTACAATACCTGAATTATTATAAATGCGAAACTTGAGTATCTCACTCTCCAGGTGAGTAAAAACATTCTAGGTTTCAGAAAAAAAAGCGCCCGCTATATTTTGGGGGTTTTATGGATAAGACACTATTCTTTCCCATCATATAAAATCTGAAAGGTTTCATCTGCACGCTTCCGACAGGTAAATCTTCCTGATCTCTGAAAAATATGCCGTTTTTTCCTTATCAAATTACTCTTTTTGCCTTGAAAATGAAAAACGGATTTCTGATGTTAAGGCGTACTTGCTTGCAGACATTTTTTTGTGTCCAATCGGGATGCGCGTCAATTTTAAAAATAGACTCTTAACGATCCGATAGATATAACCAAAGTATTTGGGACTGGTATAAATATTGTCTGTCCAAAAACCGGTAAAACTTGTCATTCCGAGCGGAGTCCCGATGGTTTTTATCGGGACGAAGTCGAGGAATCTGTATACCACAATAAATCAATAGGTTAAACAGATTTCTCCCTTCGGTCGAAATGATAAAACGGGAATTTTCGGACAGACTCTAAATAGTTATTCAGCCCACGAAATACACGAAAAATATTTTTAGTATGAGAATTTAATTAGTGTTTGAACAAAAACTCTCTTTTTCTGTCATTCCCGCGAAGCTTGTCCTCACGAATAAAAGAAGCTGACCTTCTTCAGGAAGGTCAGCTTTTGCCGATTGCAATAATCCACCCAAAACTAATGAATAACAAAAAACCGGAGAATAATCTTGATTCATAGCTCGACTATTTATAAATTGGAAAGATATGTGAGCCATTTAAAACGTAACGGCTCAGAGAAGAGGAGAAAAAAGATTCCTTGATTGGAGAAATCCGGCTTCATCCTTGAAGTAAAAGTCATCAACAAAACAGAGCAACCAATCCCAGGATATTGAAAGCCATCAAAACCGTTAAAACGGTTACAATTAATATCAATGCGTTAGCCCACGACTTAAGTCGTGGGCTAAAATGAAAAAAGTTCCTTTAACCGCTTTAGCGGTTTGTGAGAAATACGCTTGCATATCCCTGTGATTTGTTACTAAACAGAATCAACCCTTTACGGAGTGCGGATGAACAGGCAAAAAACGGTGATCGGTTCCCGGGGCAGTAAGCTGGCGTTGTGGCAGGCGGAGCATATAAAATCGCTTCTGCACCGGGAATATCCGGATATGGAATTTGAAATCCGGGTGATCAAAACCAGCGGCGATCTGATTCAGGACACGCCGCCGGCAAAGATTGGCGATAAAGGATTATTCACCAAAGAGATTGAGCACGCTCTTTTACGCAAGGAGATCGATCTTGCCGTGCACAGCATGAAAGACCTGCCCACAGCATTGCCCGCCGAACTCACCATCGGTGCGGTTTTACAGCGCGAAGACCCCCGGGATTCGTTTGTATCGTACAAATATTCCGCTTTTGACCAACTGCCGGAAAACGCCACACTGGCAACTTCAAGCTTACGGAGAAGAGTGAACATCCTCCACCTGCGTCCCGATATCAACATTGTCGATATGCGCGGCAATCTGGATACCCGGCTGCGTAAACTGAAGGAATCCGATTATGACGGGATGCTTTTAGCGGCGGCAGGCTTGCTGCGTCTGGGGCTGAGCGAAAGGATTACGGAGATCATCCCGGCACAAAGGATGCTGCCCGCTGTGGCCCAGGGCGCTCTGGCGGTGGAAATCAGAGAAGACGATCCCCGCATGCGAAAATTACTGCAACCGTTATATCACACGGAAACCTTTGCCGCCGTGACGGCAGAGCGCGCTTTTTTGGCCGAACTGGAAGGCGGCTGCCAGGTGCCGGTGGGAGCTTTGGCGACGATCGAAGAGAACCACTTATATATTGAAGGATTCATTTCAGATCTTAATGCAAATAAGTACCTTCGCAAAAAATTGCACGGGAATAGTGAAGATGCAAAAATGATAGGAACCGGTTTGGCGCAGAAATTAATTGACCTGGGTGCAAAAACCATTTTGGCTGAAATTTATGGCAAAAACACTTAAAAATAACCGGGCAAAAGTTGTGCTGGTCGGCGCAGGCCCCGGAGATCCGGCTTTGCTGACACTGAAGGCGGTCGATTATCTGCAAAGAGCCGACGTGGTAGTCTATGACCACCTGGCAAACGAACGGATTTTAGCTCATTGCCAACCGGATGCGGAACTCATTTATGTGGGTAAAAAGGCGGGCACACACACGCTGCCGCAGAACGAAATCAATGACCTGTTGATTGAAAAGGCACGGGAACAAAGACTGACGGTTCGTCTGAAAGGAGGCGATCCCTTCATTTTCGGACGCGGCGGCGAAGAGGTGCTGGCGTTTTACGATGCGGGAATCGATTTTGAAGTGGTTCCGGGCATCACGGCCGGCATTGCCGCTTTAAGCTACGCCGGGATTCCGGCAACCCAAAGAGGCGACGCAACTTCCGTCTCATTCATCACCGGGCATGAAGACCCGACAAAACCGGAATCCGGTTTGAACTGGCCGGCAATTGCGGGAATGCAGGGAACGCTCATTTTTTACATGGGGATAAAAAATTTGCCGGTCATTTGCCAAAACCTGATGAAACACGGCAAAGCGCCCGACACGCCGGTTGCGCTGGTGCGCTGGGGTACGCTGCCGCGACAGCAAACCATCACCGGTAAACTGGATACAATTGCAAGACTGGCGCAGGAAAAGAAGTTTCAGGCGCCGGCCCTCATCATTGTCGGAGAAGTGGTGCGTTACCGGGAAAAAATGAATTGGTTTGAAAAAAAACCGTTGTTTGGCAAAAGAATTGTCATCACCCGGGCGCGGGCGCAAAACAGCGAACTGGATGCCCAATTGCGCGAACTGGGTGCGGATGTGCTTCAGTTTCCCACCATTCGCATTGAACCGCCCCATTCCCGGCAAGCGCTGGACGAAGCCATTGACAGGATTTCCGGATTCGATTGGCTTCTGTTTACCAGCGTTAACGGCGTGCAGTTTTTTCTGGAGCGGTTAAAGGCAAAAGAGCATGATTGCCGGTATTTGCACCCAGTGAAAATTGCCGCCATCGGTCCGGCAACTGGCGAGCGACTGCGCCAAAACGGCATTTTTCCGGATCTGCAGCCGCCAAAATTTGTCGCCGAATCGTTGCTGGAAGCGATCCGGCGGCAGGGTTCAATTACCGGGAAGCGGTTTCTTCTCCCCCGCGCCGAAGAGGCCCGCAGCATTTTAGTTGATGAACTATCGCGTGCCGGCGCCATCGTCAAAGAAATTACCGCTTACCGAACCGTTGTTGAAACGGAACAGCGCAAAGATCTGACGGAAAAAATCCAAAAGGGAGAAATCGACCTGATTACATTCACCAGTTCTTCAACGGTGAAAAATTTTGTCACCCTGATCGGTGAACGGGAAATGCGGAATTTGCCGGATGTTGCCATTGCCTGTATCGGTTCCATCACAAAAAAAACAGCCGAAAAATTCGGCCTGAGTTGCCGCCTGATGCCGAATGAATACACGATTCCGGGATTGGTGAAGGAGATTGTTGATTATTATCGGAAGTAATGTTGTCTTCGCAAAAAAAGAACGCAGAGCTATGATTCTAAACTTTTGGTATTGAAATTTGTATTACTTTTTTATATTGTATACTAAAAACCAATATTGAGGATGAATGATGCCGGCAGCCAAAATTGCAATATCCATTGATGAAAATATTCTGAAAGAAATTGATGGAATGGTGAGAAAAAAGATTTTTCCCAATCGCAGCCGTGCTATCCAGGAAGCTGTGAAAGAAAAAATTGAGAGAATATCAAAAAGTCGTCTGGCCCGCGAATGTGCCAAATTAAATCCTGCGGAGGAAACCAATCTTGCAGAGGAAGGAATGGATGTGGAGGCTGATGCATGGCCAGAATATTAAGGGGAGATATATTTTGGGCAAATCCGAATCCGGCAGTTGGAAATGAGCAAGCGGGTTTCAGGCCGGTTCTGATAATCAGTGAAAATGTATTCAACGAACGTTCCGGAACAATAATTGGTTTAGCTATTACAAGCAATTCTCAAAAAGCCGGATTTCCACTTACTTATGAACTTTCTTCGCCTGATTTGCCAAAAAAATCATGGGTGAAAATCAGCCAAATCCGGACCCTATCCATAAAAAGAATTGGTAATTACATTAGTCATGTCGAGCCCGAAGAACTGAATAGCATCATTGATGGATTGAATGAAATCATCGGCAGGTAGGGAAGTTAACCATTCTTTCGGGATAGCGCCCAACCTGTTCCGGTTTTTGCAAATATTAGACAAGAAAAACATGATCAGCAAGATAAAAACCATTTATCCCGTCTGTATTGTTTATCCTGTTTAAGTGTATGTTATACATAGAAGATGCTTGTAAAAGAAAAATATACACAATTGCGTTTAGCTTGCCAATTTGGTGGAATAAACACAATGGCATTTACACAATAGTTGGCAGCATTTAAGAAAGACAAAATATGATACTAATTAACAACATCATATCCAATAGAACTTCATTAGAGAATTTGATACATAATTCTCTGACAAAGAGTATAATCAGAACTCATCAAAGATGTGCTTTTTTAGGAAATTCAGCAGAAGAACCAGATTTTATTGCTGACTTGACTTTGAATTGGACACAAGAACTTCATACAATATTAAAACTTATCTTACATCCTAAATTGCAAATAGGTTTAGCCAGTGTTTATTGCCATCAAAAACCTATCGTTGATTTTGGACAAGCCAAGAACCCTGAATTAGGAGACATACTCTTTGTTTTTAAATACACAGACCTTTATGGTAAGACAACTATAAATTCATTACTTCTTCAAGTAAAAAAAACAAGTAGACAAAATTTCAAAATTTCAAGTAATGAGTTGCATCAATTAGAATTATATACAAAATGGCCAAAGTTTAAATATTTGCGAGCCAATGCCTTAAATGGAAAAACAATAGATATTCACCCAAAATGTGTAACACAAGGTGCAAGATATTTGCTAATTGACCCCGACCCATTTTTGACTTTAGGATTAGATGGAACATTTGCATTCGGTTGTGCTATTCCTGACAATTTAATATCCATTTATAGTGATTTTACAAATGAAATATTAAACTTTCTAATGTTTGCAACTGGAAGAACGATAAGCGATAAAGCATCTATAACAGAAGACTGGTCAAAAATGATTTGGGACTTGCTTTCTATTTCTAAAAATAAGATGACAAGAAGAAAGAATGCTGGATTAGGTCGTTTTCCGCGAAAAACTTCTATCAATTTTGATGGGTGTTGTTTTCTAAATACAGAAAACTATAACTCATATTATTCTGATATTAGAAATGAATTTAATGAAAGCGGTGGTGATAATTACATTGACAACAATGACAATTATAGAATTGATGATAATGGTGGTGGAGTTTCTACAATTATGATTGAAATAAATGAGAATGAATAAAAAACGCCCTACAACAATGTATATAAAAAATTGCCGAAATAGCAGTAAAATCAAGCATTGCAGCACATTTCAACTTCATCATAAATTGAAAAATGAGTGCCTCGAAATCGGCAACTTTTCATATACTCACCGTTATAGGCAAGGCGAAGAAAACAGAAATAAAACAGTGTAATTATTCCTTAACCCGACATAAAAACAATATTTTTGTGAGAAAAGAGATTTAAATGCAAGAAAATCAAAATATTGAATGGAAAGAAATTTGGAAAGACGAATATCTGAAATGGATCTGCGGGTTTGCAAATGCTAACGGCGGAAAAATAATCGTCGGTAAAAATGGCAAAGGTGAAATTGTAGGACTTAAAAACTCGAGAAGACTTCTTGAAGATATCCCGAATAAAGTAAAAGATATTTTGGGTATCATAGTAAATGTTGATCTATACAAAACAGAAAATAGCGACTTTATTGAAATAATTGTTGAACCACAACCTTTCCCCGTCAATTACAAAGGACAATATCATTACAGAAGCGGAAGTACCAAACAGGAATTAAAAGGTGCGGCATTAGACAAATTTTTACTTGAAAAGAAAGTGAAAACCTGGGATGGAGTTCCTGTCCCTAATATTTCAGTTACAGAATTAAAAAGTGAAACTTTTGATTTTTTCAAAAAAAGAGCTGTCAATAGCAAAAAAATCGATGAAAGCATATTGACTGAAAGCAATGAGAATGTTCTTGAAAATTTGAAACTTACCGACAATTCATATCTTAAAGGAGCAGGAAGTTTTTATGAATTAAAAAAATGACATTGCACAATAATTGCATATATTGCACATTCAAAGAAAAAATGAAAGCCCAGCCCATAACAAAGGCTAATAAAGCATGGCGGGTGTAGAAGTTATACAGAATTTCTGAACACCCAATAAATATTGTAGTAAAATGAAAGATAGTTGTTTCAAAAACCTCACACGCTTCATAGCCCAAACCGTTGAGAAAAAAGATAAAAATGTAGAACCACCAGGTCAAGCTGACCGTGCCACGCGGGCAAGAATCGTACGTTTTAAGTCGCTTAAACTTGGCACGGCAGCTTAACTGCAATGTTATAATAATTATGACATACAATGAACAATCGTAGAGCGAAATGCCGAATCGCCTACAGAATTTCCGTTAAAAAGGAGAACTTAAAATGTCATTTCCAATTACCCGCATGCGCCGGCTCAGAAAAACCGAAACTCTCAGAAGAATGGTTCGCGAAACCGTACTTTCGGTGGACGACTTCATCTTTCCTCTTTTTGTCCAACATGGCGAAGGAGTGAAAAAAGAGATTCCATCCATGCCGGGAAATTATCGTTTTTCCGTCGATGAACTGGTGAAAGAGTGCCGGGAAGTGGTTAAACTGGGTATTCCGGCCGTGATCCTGTTCGGTATTCCCGCTCACAAAGATGAATTGGGCTCGGAAGGAATCGCCGATGACGGCATTATCCAGATTGCGGTACGGGCGCTGAAAAAGAAGGTTCCCAATTTGACAGTGATTACCGATGTCTGTTTTTGCGAATATACCGGTCACGGCCATTGCGGTCATGTCATCGGCAACGACGTGGATAATGATTCGACGCTGGAATGGCTGGGGAAAATGGCGGTGTCCCATGCCAGGGCCGGTGCGGATATTGTGGCGCCATCGGATATGATGGACGGACGCGTGGCCGCCATTCGCAGCGCTCTGGATAAAAACGGTTTCAGCCATCTGCCGATCCTGGCTTATGCGGCAAAATTTGCCTCCGCATTTTACGGACCTTTTCGTGATGCAGCAGATTCCGCACCGGCGTTTGGCGACCGGCGCAGCTACCAGATGGATCCGGCCAATGGTGATGAAGCCATCCGTGAAGTGGAATTGGATATCCTGGAGGGCGCAGACATGGTTATGGTGAAACCGGCACTCCCCTATCTGGATATCATCCGCCGGGTGAAGGAAAAATTCCGTGTGCCAACCGCCGCCTACAATGTTAGCGGAGAATTTGCCATGATTAAAGCGGCAGGGCAAAAAGGATGGATCGATGAAGAAAGAGTGATGCTGGAAGCGCTCACCTCTATCAAACGGGCCGGCGCCGATTTGATTTTAACTTATTTTGCCAAAGATGCGGCGAGATTGCTGTGATAAATATTCTGCGCGCGCGAATTACGCGAATTTCACAAACAGGAAAACCGGACAAGTTTCGTGCATACGAAAATAATTAATGTTTGACCCAAAATACCCGTTTTTGTTTACCAACTGAAGGGAGAAATGCAACCGATCACGGAGTAAATATGCAGCTTTTTTAAACCGCTGAAGCGGTTGTTACGTTTTTTGCTGTTTTAGCCCACGACTTAAGTCGTGGGCTGGCGGATAAAAAATATTCCGGAACCGTTTTAACGGTTTTTTCAGGTTACTCACCTCCTGTGATCAGGTACGGAGAAATCTGTTTAACACGTTAATTTACTTCGACTTCATCCCGATGAATCGGGATTCGCCTGCCTGTGCAGACAGGCCTGCCCGCGCAGGCGGGAAATGGCATGTTTGAGTAGATATATGCTGATAACGGACTATCTGCTTTTTCAAAGAAATAAAATGTAACTTAAAATCAAATCAGGAATAAACGATGAAATCAGAAAACAGTAAAAGATTGTTCGATGAAGCGACACAATACATTCCCGGCGGAGTGAACTCACCGGTCAGGGCATTTAAATCGGTTGGCGGAACGCCGCCTTTCATCGCCCGGGCTGAAGGGAGCAAAATTTGGGATGTCGACGGTAACCAATACATCGATTACGTCGCTTCCTGGGGCCCCATGATTCTGGGACACGCGCATCCGCGGATAATCGAAGCGGTGCAAAAAGCAGCGGAAAACGGCACCAGCTACGGCGCCAATTGCGAAGCTGAAGTGAAAATGGCACAAAAAATTTGCGAACTGGTGCCCGGCGTGGAGATGGTACGCATGGTCAATTCCGGCACCGAAGCGACCATGAGCGCCGTTCGCCTGGCCCGCGCTTACACAAAACGGGATAAAATCATCAAATTTGCCGGTTGTTATCACGGACACGGCGACAGTTTCCTGATACAGGCCGGCTCCGGCGCCACAACGCTGGGTGTGCCAAGCACGCCCGGTGTGCCGCAATCAACCGCCGCAGATACACTCAACGCCGAGTACAATAATTTGGCAAGCGTCGAAAATCTTGTAGAACAATTTCCGGAGCAGATCGCCGCCATCATCGTTGAGCCTGTGGCCGGCAATATGGGCGTAGTTTTGCCTGAATTGGAGTTTCTGCAAAATCTTCGTAAATTAGCGGATCAATACAACATTCTGCTCATTTTCGATGAAGTGATCACCGGATTCCGTGTCGCTCTGGGCGGCGCGCAGGCATATTTTGATGTAAAGCCCGATTTGACAACGCTGGGAAAAATTATCGGCGGCGGTTTGCCGGTGGGCGCTTACGGCGGCAAAAAAGAGATCATGCAGATGCTGGCCCCCGAAGGCCCGGTTTATCAGGCAGGAACTCTATCGGGAAATCCCCTTGCCCTGACCGCAGGTCTGACTACGTTGGAAATTTTACAACAAGAAAATGTTTATGCCAAACTGTGTAAAAAATCGGATTATTTATTCATCGGTATGACGGAGAATTTCGTCTGTTTCGATATCCCTTTTGCCGGCAATTCCATTGAATCCATGGGTTGTTTTTTCTTCAATCCCGATCCGGTTACCAATTATACGGAAGCAACAAAATCGGACACAGCATTGTTTGCAAAATACCACAAATTCATGTTGGAAAACGGTATCTATCTTGCTCCATCTCAATTTGAAGCCACTTTTGTTTCGCTGGCACATTCTCAGGATGATCTTGACCGGACATTGGCAGTGCATAAAAAGGTAGTTGCACAATTGTTGTAGTTTATTTTCATAAAAGGGTAATTATTTTGGAAGGTTTTTTACACCCCTGGATTGCCTTTTGGGGTTTGTTTTTTTTGTCTGTCATTATTTTAGGAGTTATATTACACCCCCCTCAAGGGGGGAATCCAATAGTCCCCCTTTGAGGGCAATGTTGTTGACTTAACCTGAATTATTTATACCTAAATTGAGCGATTCTAATGTCATTCCGTAGGAATCTTGTTGGTTTAGTGCACAAAACTAACAAGATTCTTTCCCGCCTGCGGTTCGTCGGGCAGGCAGAATGACAAAACTAGTTGGGTGGTTGTTTCAAGCTATGAATCGCTCAATTTAGGTTATAAAGATATTTAACGCAGAGTTCGCCGAGACCGCAGAGTTACGCAGAGAAAAACTTAACTATTTGATACTATAAGAGACAGTTATCAACAGGGAAGTATTGGTGAAGATAAATCGCCATTCTCTGCGTCCTTTGCGAACTCTGCGTTTAGAAATTTGTTTTTTGTGTAAACAACTGCTTAACATGTGATATATAAACAGGTTAAGGTTTATCCCAACAAAACTTGTGAATATCCCGGGTTAAGGAGGTAAAAAAATATTTTCATTGGCAATTATCAATTGATTATTCACAATTAAAAACAATTGTTAATTGATAATTGGCAATTGTTAATGATTTATAAGAGAATCTTTCTTAAGTCAACAACATTGGGAGGTGCGGGGGTGTTCCTCCACTTAATCTGAAGTATTCCTATCAATGATCTGCAACGCTATCGCCATTGTGAAAATGCAGGGCGGCGAAGCTAATTGATATACAATCTGAACGGTTGTCCCAAAAACGCAGCAATTTTTCTATTCAGTATTGTTAACCCGATAATTGTTTCCTTTTTTCAAACGCTTGCCACAGTACAGCAAAAAGGAGAAAATATCTCGCTACCTCTCACTTTCACATGACAGGATGTTATCCTCTTTAAGGGGAAAACATTCTCACTTCTGTTTTTCATTTTGAAAAGATTATTTTCAACTTGAAATATTCCATTTTATTTTCCAGCCAACCAAAACCCATAACTTATTCAATTTCCATTGGTTACAAATTGCAATGTCTTTGGCATTATTATTGACGCATTCGAATCTTAATGTCCGGATCAATTAACAGATAACACGGAAAATGAACTGCACAAAATGGCTATTATTGTTTACGGAATTAATCATTCAACTGCGCCCGTAGAAATCCGGGAAAAATTGAGTTTTTCCGAACCGATTGCGAAAGCTACCATCAAACACCTTGTGTCCAAAAAGATATTGAAAGAAGCTGTTCTTCTTTCAACCTGCAATCGCACCGAAGTTTACGGTGTTGTGGAAGATCGGGCCAATTTAAATGGCCAGATTTCACGGCAGTTTCAATTAGTGAAGAATATTCAAGAAAATATCAGCGAAGAATTGTTTTATCAAAAAAATGAGCAAAACGCCGTCAGTCATCTTTTTCGTGTAGCTTCAAGTCTTGACTCTATGATTGTCGGCGACGCGCAAATATTGGGTCAAACAAAGCAGGCCTATATTTGGGCAACAGAGGCCGAAACCAGCGACAGCCTCCTCAACCGGCTATTTCATTCCGCCTTTAGAACCGCAAAACGGGTTCGGTCAGAAACTAAAATCGGCGAAGGTTCCACTTCCGTAGGGTTGGTTGCCGTTAATCTGGCACAGAAATTATTCAGGGATTTTGTTGGGAAAAAGGTGGTTTTGGTCGGTGCGGGAAAAATGGGACAACAGGTGATCCGGCAATTAAGCAATTTCGATTCATTGGAAATTTTCATTCTTAACCGGACTCCGGCAAAAGCGGAAGAATTGGCAAATAGAGTAAACGGACAGGCTTTACCATTTGATCAATTACACCGGGCATTAATAGATGCAGATATTGTCATCACTTCAACGTCTGCCAGTCAGCCTGTTTTAACCCCGGTTACGGTTAAAAACGCTATGTTACGGCGAAAGAACCGGCCGCTTTTTTTCATCGATATCGCCGTTCCCCGCAATATAGATCCCCGGATCAAAGAAATTTACAACACCTATCTTTTTGATATCGACGATTTGCAGAACATTGTAAAAAAAAATATGGGTAAGCGGAAAAAAGAAATCCCCAAAGCAGAAAAAATTCTTGCAGAAGAAGTCGACCGGTTCATGCAATGGTACCGGTCGCGCAACACAATTTATACTATCCGGCAATTGCAGGAACATTTTGATTCCCTGCGAAAAGAGGAAATTCGCCGCAGTAAAAAACATTTTAAAGATGAAGAATTGGCCGATATCGATAAATTTTCAAAAAGTTTAATGAAGAAATTTTTACACAGCCCTATCATGCGTCTTAAAACTTGTCCAGAAACAGAGGTTGTCTGCCGGCGCTGCACGATAAAGGAAGTATTTGGTCTGGAGAATGAATGTCTGACAGAAGAATAACAATCGGCTCGATGGGTAGTCGACCGGCGCTATGGCAAAGCTAAATCGTAAAGTCGTTTTTACAGAAGCAGTACCCAAATATTTTCATTGAAATCCACGTGATCAAGACCAAAGGGGATAGCATTCAGGACACCTCCCTGGCTAAAATTGGCGATAAGGGTTTATTCACTAAAGAAATTGAGAACGCATTATTGAACGAAGAAATTGATTTTGCCGTTCACAGCATGAAAGACATACCTACGGAACTGCTCTCCGGATTAATCATCGGAGCTTTGGCGCAACTGCAAGGAACAGAGATCATTTTACAGGGCTTCATTTCCAATCTGGCAGGACAAAACCGCATCTACGGGAAAGCAGCGGGTCAACAGCATGATGCAGAGAATGCAGGCATTGGGTTAGCTAAGGAGTTAATCAACCGAGGCGGGCGAACCATTTTAAATGAAATTTATAATGAACAAAAAGTTTAAAAAGGATGCAAAGGTTGTTTTAATTGGCGCAGGCCCCGGAGATCCCGATCTGCTCACGCTAAAAGGTGCAAGATACCTGCAGCAAGCCGACGTGGTTGTATACGATTATTTGGCAAACGGGCAAATTCTTTCACATTGCCAACCGGAAGCGGAAAAAATTTACGTTGGTAAAACAGCCGGTTCACATACTTTCCCACAAAAGAAGATCAATCAACTTTTAGTTGAGAAGGCAAAACAAAACGGACTTGTAGTACGCCTGAAAGGCGGCGATCCATTCGTATTTGGCCGCGGCGGTGAAGAAGTGTTAGCTCTTTATGAAGCCGGGATCGATTTTGAAGTGGTTCCGGGCATTACAGCCGGCATTGCATCTCTCTGTTATGCCGGAATTCCGGCCACCCGGCGCGGCGATTCATCTTCACTCTGTTTCATCACGGGGCATGAAGATCCGACGAAAACCAACTCCGGATTAAACTGGCATGCCATCGCCAATAATCAGGGGACGCTGGTGTTTTATATGGGCGTAAAAAATTTGCCGTTAATCACAAATAATCTGATTAAATACGGCAAAAGCCCGGACACGCCCGTTGCGCTCATCCGCTGGGGAACACTTCCGTGTCAACAAACCATCGCCGGCCGGTTAAAAGACATCATAGAGAGAGCAAGCGAAGCAAATTTTCGCTCCCCTGCTTTGATCGTGGTGGGAGATGTGGTCCGATACAGAAACAGCATGAATTGGTTTGAAAAGAAACCGTTATTCGGCAGGAAAATTGTCATAACCAGAGCGCGTGCCCAGAGCAGCGATTTAGATACTCATTTACGGGAATCAGGTGCAGAAGTCGTTCAATTTCCAACCATCAAAATTGAACCGCCGGATTCCTGGCAGTCATTGGATAACGCAATCAGGAGAATAGAAAATTATCACTGGATCATCTTCACCAGCGTGAACGGAGTTGAAAGTTTCCGCCAGCGATTATTTGCCGGCGGAATCGATTTCAGACAATTGAAAGGGATAAAAATTGCGGCGATTGGCCCGGCAACGGCCGACCGCCTGCATCAATCCGGCGTAATGGTCGACCTGCAGCCGGAAAATTTTTACGCGGAAGCGCTGATCGATCAATTAAAAAAACAGGAAACACTGCCGGGAAAAAAGTTTTTACTCCCCCGTGCGGAAGAGGCCAGAGTCGTATTAAGAGAAGAATTGGTTAAAGAAGGCGCTTCGGTGGACGAAATTACCGCATACCGGACCGTTCCCGAAACCGGGCATCCGGGTGAAATAATCGAACAAATAGGCGCCGGTGATATTGATTTAATCACCTTTACCAGCTCATCAACCGTGCGAAATTTCATGGGTTTTTTCACGGAAAAACAGATCAATCAATTGAGAAATGTAACCATTGCTTCTATCGGGCCCATCACGGAAAAAACTGTGACGCAATACGGCTTACATTCTCACATCGTCGCTGATGATTATACAATTCCGGGTCTGGTGGCCGCAATTATCAATCATTATTCTGAAATAACTACTCAGCCCATTAAACACACGAAAGAAACGAAAGGGTAAACAGGGCTGAATAATTTTGAATTTTTCGTGTATTTCGCGGGCAATCTGAATAGTTACATTCTGAAAAACAGAAGGAGTTATCGTGATAGGAATTTCCAAACTATATTGCGGCGTGGTGGAACCGTCGGACCCACTGCGGTACGGACGCAAATCCAAAGAATTGCCGTCACATCTGTTGCAGTTTTCCCAGGATAAAAAACCTGTAGTGGTTTGGAACATGGGAAGACGTTGCAATTTGAAATGTATGCACTGTTATTCTTCGTCCAAAGATAAATTTTACGACCATGAACTATCTACAGCCGAAGGAAAAGCCCTCATCGATGATCTCGCTCAATTTGGCGCTCCCGTTATCCTGTTTTCCGGTGGTGAACCTCTCATGCGCCCGGATCTGTTGGAATTGGCAAACTACGCCACAGATAAAGGATTACGGGCAGTGATCTCCACAAACGGCACTTTGATCAACCGGAATACGGCAAAAGATTTGAAAGATGTCGGCCTGTCGTACGTAGGCGTAAGCCTGGACGGTGTCGGCGAAACCAACGATAAATTCCGTGGCGTGAAGGGAGCGTTTGACAGCGCACTGAATGGAATACGAAATTGCCGGGAGGCCGGTATAAAAGTTGGCCTGCGATTCACGATTAATCGGCGAAATGCCCGGGACATCCCGAAAATTTTCCAACTGTTGGAAGAAGAAAATATCCCCCGCGTTTGTTTTTACCATTTGGTGTATTCGGGACGCGGCAGTAAATTGATTCGTGAAGATTTGAGCCGCGAACAAACCCGGCAGGTAGTCGATCAAATTATCAATCTGACGGCGGATTTACATTCCCGGGGCATCCCCAAAGAAGTGTTAACGGTAGATAACCACGCTGATGGCGTACACCTTTACTTACGCCTGAAGCGCGAGAATCCGGAGAGAGCGGAGCAGGTATTAACTTTATTGAAAATGAATCAGGGCAATAGCAGCGGGCACGGCATAGGCTGCGTCAGTTGGGACGGAGAAGTTTACGCCGATCAGTTTTGGCGCCATTATTCATTTGGCAACGTACGCGAACGGAACTTCAGCGAAATTTGGACAGATCTAAGCAATCCGCTGATGGCCAAACTTAAAAATAAGGTTCCTCATTTAACCGGACGCTGTGCTTCCTGCCAATGGAAAAACATTTGCGGCGGCAATTTTCGTGTCCGGGCGGAGGCTACCACCGGAGATGTCTGGGCGCCGGATCCGGCATGTTATTTAACCGATGATGAAATCGGCCTGACCCGAAGAACCCAACAGAAGTTACCCGCGGATGCAGTAACAGGCGAATTGAGCTCTTTTGCCTGAGAGAAGGGCATTAACCGATCATGAGAAAATAGAAAAACACGGGGGAAAAAATCCCGTGATCATATAGCGTAAAAACAGAGGAGAATTAAAATGTCATTTCCCATTAACCGGATGCGGCGCTTGAGAAAAACGGAAAGTTTAAGAAGAATGGTTCGCGAGACCAAACTTTCGGTGGACGATTTCATTTTTCCTCTTTTTGTCCAACATGGCCGGGGAGTTAAAGAAGAGATCCCATCCATGCCGGGGAATTTCCGCTTTTCCGTCGATGAATTAGTGAAAGAGTGCCGGGAAGTGTCTGAACTGAGTATTCCGGCTGTGATCCTGTTCGGCATTCCCGCGCACAAAGATGAATTGGGTTCGGAAGGGATCGCCGATGACGGCATCATCCAGATTGCGGTACGGGCGCTGAAAAAAGAAGTCCCCGGATTAACGGTGATTACCGATGTCTGTTTTTGCGAATATACCGATCACGGCCATTGCGGTCATGTCATCGGCAAAGATGTGGATAACGATTCGACGCTGGCATGGCTGGGGAAAATGGCGGTGTCCCATGCCAAAGCCGGCGCGGATGTGGTCGCGCCATCAGACATGATGGACGGGCGGGTTGCCGCAATTCGCAGCGCTCTGGATAAAAGCGGCTTTTTACAAATACCTATTCTTTCTTACGCCGCCAAATTTTCTTCCGCTTTTTACGGTCCTTTCCGGGACGCAGCGGATTCCGCTCCGGCATTCGGCGACCGGCGCAGCTACCAGATGGACCCGGCCAACGGCGACGAGGCCATCCGCGAGGTGGAATTGGATATCCAGGAAGGCGCCGACATGGTAATGGTGAAGCCGGCACTCTCCTATCTGGATATCATCCGCCGGGTGAAGGAAAAATTCCATATACCAACCGCCGCATACAATGTTAGCGGCGAATTTGCGATGATCAAGGCGGCCGGCCTGAAGGGATGGATCGACGAGGAAAGGGTGATGTTGGAAGCGCTGACTTCCATCAAACGGGCCGGCGCCGATTTAATTTTAACTTATTTTGCCAAAGATGCGGCAAACATTTTATCATAATAAATTAAAGAGGAGCGTTTAATACCTGTGAAACCTGAAAATAAAATTTATCTGCCGCGCCTTATCGCCTGGGAAATAACCAGAAGTTGCGAGCTAAATTGTATTCACTGCAGGGCGGCTGCCCGGTTCGGGCCTTATCCTAATGAGTTGACGACGGAAGAAATTTTCCGCACGATGAGCAACATCTCCGGGTTTGTCCACCCCATCATCATTCTCACCGGCGGCGACCCGATGATGCGAAAAGATGTATTTGAAATTGCAAAATACGGCACGGATCTCGGTTTTCGTATGGTCATGTCTCCCTGCGGGAAATTGATGACAGACAACACCGTGCAAAAAATGTTGAACGCGGGGATCAAGCGGATCAGCATTAGCATTGATGGTGCAACGGCAGAAAGTCATGATCGCTTTCGCCGGGTGCCCGGGGCTTTTTCGGAGGCCATGAAAGGGATTGACGCCGCCGGGCGAAACGGTCTGGAATTTCAGATCAACACGACGGTTACTGAGCAAAATGTCCATGAACTTAGCCGTATTTTAAAGCTGGCCATTGAAGTCGGCGCTGTGGCGTTCAATCCGTTTTTATTGGTTCCCACCGGAAGGGGAAAGGAACTGGCGAAACAGGAGATATCTCCGGTTGAATACGAAAAAGTGCTTAATTGGATTTACGAGCAGAGAGATGAATTGCCAATTCAGTTCAAACCCACCTGCGCTCCGCACTACTACAGAATTTTCCGCCAGCGGGAAAAGGAAAAAGGACGCACCGTTACCCCCGATACACACGGTTTTGAGGCGATGACCAAGGGTTGCATGGGAGGACAATCATTTGCATTCATCTCTCATACCGGCAAAGTGCAAATTTGCGGATTTTTGGAAACCGAATGCGGTGATTTGCGCCGGGCCAATTACAATTTTGAGCATATCTGGCAAACTTCCCCGGTCTTTCTGCAAATGCGTGATCAGGACAGTTATCACGGAAGGTGCGGATACTGTGAATACCGTAACGTCTGCGGCGGATGCAGAGCGAGAGCCTACGCCACGACAGGCGATTATCTGGACGAAGAGCCCTACTGCATTTACGAACCCAAATTGAAACCCAAATCAGCAGTTATGGAGGCAGCAGGATGATGGATCAGACAGATAGAAAAATTCTTGATATTATTCAGAAAGAGATCCCCATTGTTCCCAATGCATTTGAAGTTGTGGCGCAAAAAGCAGCCATTGACAAAGATGATGTCATTAACCGAATTAAAAGACTAAAGGAGAACGGTATTATTCGCCGTATCGGCGGCAGCTTCGATTCAACCGGTCTGGGTTATTACAGCGTATTAGTAGCTGCAAAAGTGGCAGAGGAGGACCTTGAACAAACCGTGACGTTTTTAAACAGGTTCACCGGTGTAACCCACAACTATCAAAGAAATCATGAATATAATTTATGGTTCACCTTCACAGCCTCTTCAAAACAGAGAGTGGAGGAGTTGATTGAATTTTTCAAACAAAAGACAGGAGCACAAGAAATGATTCCGCTGCCATCTTTGCAAAAATTTAAAATAAAAGTTCATTTCAAAATGACGGAGGACAAATAAGTGCAGGTTCAACCGTTAACACAAAAAGAGATCAAATTAATTCGCAGGTGTCAGCAAAACATTCCTCTCTCCCACGATCCTTTCGGCGACATTGCCAGAGAATTGAAGGTAGAGGAAGAATGGCTTTATTCCACGTTGCGGCGTTGGCAAGAGAACAAAACATTGAGAAGATTCACCGCTATTCTTTATCACCAAAATGCAGGTTATAATGCAAATGGAATGTCCGTATGGCAGGTACCGGAATACTGCATAGTTGAGGTTGGCAGAAAAATGGCGGCATTCCCTGAAGTCAGCCATTGCTACCACCGGTCACCGCTCCCCAACTGGCCTTACAATATTTACGGCATGCTGCATGGAAAAAACAAAGGGGAAGTTGAACAAATTGCAAAAATGATCAGTAAAAAGATCGGTATTTCAGATTATACGATTTTGTTCAGTGTGCGGGAATTTAAAAAAAGCAGTATGCAATATTTTATGCCGGAGATTTTAGACGGCGATAAACTATAATGTAACTTACAACCGAGAGATTATACGAAAATTTAGGCGTTCACGCAAAGATCCTATAGACTTTAATAAATAAAACAGAGCACGGATTACAGCGGAAAAATCCGTGAAAATCGGATCTGGCTGTGTTATCCCTGTTCTATTACTTCAAATTCAATCATTTTTTCTCCTGCTTATCCCATATTCCTTCATTTTCCGCCATAAAGTAGTCCGGCCGATTTTTAGCATATCCGCAACCTTATCATAATTCCAATTTGTTGCAATTAAGTTGGCGTGTATCGCTTCCCTCTCAATCTCTTTCAAAGTAAGATTCTTGTTTATTTTTTCCCGGATAAAACCGGCTGCCTCTTCTCCACGTATTGCTTCCGGAAGATCACCGGTATGAACAATATTGCCGATGGCAAGTGCGACCGCTCGTTCGATGGCATTTTCCAATTCACGGACATTTCCCGGCCATGAATACTTTACTAAAATCTGTCGTACCCGTTCGGTAAAACCGGTAATTTGTTTTTTCATTTTATCCGAATATTTGCCCATAAAATATTCTGCGAGCGGAAGGATATCTTCTTTCCTCTCCCGTAACGGCGGCAAGTTCAAATTGACCACATTCAGGCGATAATACAGATCCTGCCTGAATCTTTTCTCCCGGACAAGATCATCCAGATTTTGATTCGTGGCGGCAATTAACCGAACATCGATTCGGGTGGTTTCAGTGCTTCCCACCCGTTTAATTTCTCCTTCCTGCAGGACTCGCAATAATTTTACCTGCAGCGCGGGAGAAGTATCGCCGATCTCATCCAAAAAAATGGAACCCTGATGCGCTTCTTCAAATAGACCTTTTTTCGTATAAGTCGCGCCGGTGAAAGCTCCCCGTTCATGTCCGAAAAGTTCACTTTCCAACAAAGTCTCGGTAAGAGCGCTGCAATTTACTACAATAAAAGGTTTATCTTTGCGCCGGCTGTTTCTATGAATTGCCCGGGCAATAATTTCTTTGCCGGTGCCGCTTTCTCCCTGAATTAATACTGTTATATCCGTTTGCGAGATACGGGCAATCATTTCCAGAATATGCTCCATCGCGGTACTTTTGGAAATAATATTGCCGAAATGGTGATATCGTTTCGAGTAAAACCAGGAAAAGAATTCTTTTAATTCATTTTCGATCAACCGCTGCAGATTGATTTTAACACTTTGTTTCTCTTCTCCATGTTGAAAATCAGAGATATGGTAATTATACAAATTGTAAACACGATTGAGCGCGCTTTCGCCGGCAATAGTGGAATCCATATTGATGATTAACAACGGCCGGTTTTTTCTTTTTTGCATCAATTTGTTCAGGGTGTCGGCGTTAAAAAAGCGGCCTGCTTCCTGATTGAGACGGAAAATTACCTGCGATGCCAAAAGCCTGCTTTCGATCTCCGGGCCGGCCACATAATGCCGGTAATTTTCATCCGGGGTTTCAGCAGTGACATCAACGGAATAAATTTTTATATTAGCAACCGAATTTGAAAAAGTTGATATAATCAAAGACAAATAGGTTTCATTTTTACCAATGATAAACAGGTCCAAACGCGCATTTCCGAAAAAGATTTTTTTAACCAGTTCACGGATTTGCCGGCTCAAACTCGTCTGATCGATGGTATAGCTGTCTATCTTTATTTTCCCCTGCAAAATTAAAGCATCATGGTAAATTCGATTGATGATCGGGCCGGCTAAATTCAGATTATTGGCAACCTCTATGCTTTCAGAAATTCTCTGTAAAAATTCTTGTTGTTGCGTGCCGATTGTCGATTCAATCCCGAGGGATAATTGCAGAAAATGCTTTACGGCATCGGGCCCTTCCAGATCATGAAAGATTAAGTTTACAGGCTTTTTCAAATTAAAATGGGAATGATAAAATTCTTTAAATTTATGCTTGATTTCCTGCGCATTTTCTACAACCGCAAGAATTTCCCGGGCATAAGAAGAATTGACAAATAAAAATTCCGAATTAGGCACCAAATCATTCAACGGGGAAATGAAACGGTAAAAAGAATCGATCTCATATTTGCCCTGATGCCAAATTTTTTCAGGCACATTCTGTTCATGTAAACCAAAAACAATGATCTGCATTAGTCTGTCTAAATAAAAGAATGAATTTCAGAAAGAAAGATGGTAAAAACCATAAAGGAAATTAAAACCCAGACAAAACCAGTTATTGAAACAATGGCCGCACGTTTTCCCTGCCATCCTTTGCTATTCCGGAAATAAATGAAGAACAGATAGATCAACCAGGTAACAAAAACGGATATCAGTTTAGGATCGAAAGGCCATTTGGCGCCCCAAACTTTGGATGCCATATCTATGCCAAGAAAAATTCCGATGGTGATAAAACTAACGCCAACGATGACGGCCATATTACTCAGACGATCTAATAATTCAAGCGACGGAAGCCGTGAGAAAAAAAAGCCAAGCTTTTTGTTATGAATTTCACGGGAAAGCATGACATACATGATACTTGCGATGAAGGAAATTGTAAAACCGGAATAAGCCAGAAGCATTGCAGAGACATGTACTTCAAAAAACGATATTTCCGCTAAAACCGGAGCACGTCCCATTTCCGGGTTGATGCACAAATTTGAAATAAGCTGAAGTATAAAAGCAATGACAAGAATCACCGGTCCTAATGAAAAATCCCTGATTTTTCGTTCGATGAAGAAATAAATAAAAGTAAAAATAAACACATAAGAAGTCATAACTTCATAAACATTGCTGAGCGGCAGATGCCGGGTATGAAGCGTTAAGACGAATAGATAGATAAAGTGGCATACAAGAATTAGCTGCACAGATGCAGACAGAAGCCGGTTTAATTTTACCGATTGTTGTATAAAAAAACGTACATACAGAATCAGAGAAAATAAATAACCCAAAGAGACGATCCACTTAAAAAAAACGACGAATTCCATTTTCATTCCTCGGTATGGTTAACATGTCAGTCATGATTTTTTTGAATATATCGAAATAACCCCAAACTTGCAATCCATATTTTAACTCATAAGTAAACTTTCGGATTCAACCTTCTTAAATAGTGTCTGTCTGAAAACTCGGGAAATATGTCATTCCGGGCGAAGTCCCGATGGTTTTTATCGGGACGGAGTTGAGGAATCTGTATGTTACAATAACTTAAAGGGTTAAACAGATTTCTCTCCGCCTTTTGGCGGATCGAAATAACAAAAAATGGTATTTTCGGACAGACTTTAAATAGCCATGCTGAGCCCTTCGGCAAGCTCAGGATAAACTCAGTCGAAGGTTTCAAACAAGCATAGCTGAGTAGTTACAAAAATATAATGGTTTTCTTTATGAAATTTTGTGGCTTCGCGGCTTCGTGGCAAAACCAAACCAAGCTGAATAATTACGAAAGATACTAATAATCAAAGATATTTTAGTGTTTTTCGTGTATTTAGTGGGCAACCTCAAAAAAAAAATGGATCTTTTTCTATTTTGTGCCGATTAATAAAATATAAAATTAGGATTGAAACAGATTCGTCGATTTGGAAAAAAAGCTTGACAATTTTATATGGAATTAATATCTTGATTTGAGTTAAAAAGATCCACTATCAAATAAGGAGAAGTTTATTACATCTGGTTAAAGGTTTGTTGAATTTTGTAGTACCATTAGAAAAGCAATAGCGATTTAAAAGCAAGTTCGCAGAAGTAAATTCCAAACCTTTAGCTGTTTCGTATTCTCCTCTCGTGAGCCGAATGTCCGAAGCACTAAGGGATTTAATCGACATTCGGTTTTTTTATTTTATGGAGAGGCAATCGATTATAATTAGGAGGTATTCAATGAAAACCAAATTATTGGCGCTGATGTTAGTCACGTTTTCCCTGCTGGGCATCTATTCGGAGAGCAATGCTCAAAGTGAAGCGGGAGTACTTTTTTTGCTGATTTCGCCGGGTGTCCGGGCAGACGGCATGGGTGAAGCATTTGTTGCCGTGGCGGATGATGCATCTGCGATTTACTGGAATACCGGTGGTCTGGCATTCCTGGACAAAAAAGAATTCTTTTTCATGCATTCCAACTGGCTCCCACAACTTGCGTCCGATCTTTTCTTTGATTATGGTGCCTATATGCATCATATCGAAGGGTTAGGTACCTTTGGTCTCAGTATAACCTATATGAATTTTGGTGAGCAAAATGTGACTTTAGAAACCGGCCCTGAAGTCGTTGATCATTTTACCAGTTACGATTTTGCCGTTTCCGGCGCTTTCGGCACCAAGATCAGCAACAACCTCGGCATCGGTGTAAATATGAAACTGATCCGAAGTAACCTTGCCCCTTTTGGCGCAGGAAAAGAGAAGGGCAGCGGTCAGGCCTGGTCGTTCGGCGTTGATTTCGGTTTGCTCTACAAACATTTTCTGCTCAACAAATTAAGCTTTGGCCTTAATTTGCAAAATATGGGTCCCAAGATCACTTATATCGATGTTAACCAGGCAGACCCCCAACCCACCAATTTAAAAATGGGTTTTGCTTACCGCCTCATAGACAGCGAGTTCAATAAATTAACCATCACCAGTGATTTTAACAAACTTTTGGTACGTAGAAAAGCGGATGGCACTTCCGATCCTTTTTACAAAGCAATGTTTACTTCATGGACCGACGATGATTTTAATACTGAAATGAAAAAAGTAATTTCACATGTCGGTATCGAGTATTGGTATAATAACTTGATTGCGCTGCGTATGGGTTACTGGTATGATGAAATCGGTAAAGTGAAACCGACAACCTTCGGCGCCGGTATTCGCTATTCACTTTATCGGATCGATTTTGGTTATATTGCTGCCGGCGAAGGCCATCCTCTATCGGATACCATGAGATTTTCTTTCACCGTCAGTTTCTGATCTACGAATCAAATCGCTGAAAAATTTCACTGAAAACCGAGGCCGGCGTGCCTCGGTTTTTCATAACAACTATGGATGATGAGAATATTTACTTAGCAATAGGGTAATTCATGCAGGTCCTGCGCAAGATCGTTCTGATCTCACTCTTCCTTTCTTTTTCAACATTCCAATTACATGCGGTTGATCTGAAAAAAAGAATCTTAAGCCCGTCTTTTCGCAATACGGCAGTCAGCCGTCTGAATTTACTGCAAACAAATTACTTTCGGGCGGGGAACAACCTGAAACGGGCAAGCCGATCATCAGTAGATACGCTTAAAATATTAGCTATCCGGGTTTCATTTCAAAAAGATACGTCAAAAACCACAACAGGGAATGGAAGTTTCAACTTATCCGGGTCGGACACCACCATAATCGATCCGGCGCCTCACAATCGTACTTATTTCCAGGCACAGTTGAATGCTGTTTCACATTATTTTCGAACCGTTTCCAGGCAAAAACTCATTCTCACCGGTGAAGTTTTTCCGGCCGAAGAGGACGGCAGCTACCCTCTCTCTCACCAGATGGATTACTACAATCCGGACGGTACTAAAGACGAGAACGATCAAAAATTGGCCGAACTGTTCCGGGACGCGGTTCAAAAAGCAGACGAGACGGACCATCCGGCATTTTCGAATTACGATATTTTTGTCGTATTTCATGCCGGCGTGGGACAGGATTTTGCCAACGATCCGGATACAACTCCCAATGATATCCCCTCTGCATTTCTAAACAAAAAAAATCTGCAAAAATATCTGGGCAACGATTCTCCCTCCTACACGGGAATTACTACACCGAACGGCACTGTCTCCGAAGGGATTATTTTGCCGGAAACCGAAAACCAGGACGGCAGTGAATTTGCACTAAAGGGAACATTCGCTCTCTATTTGGGCAATCAATTGGGATTACCCAGTTTGTTCGATACCGAAAACGGTCGTTCCGGCATCGGCGCCTGGGGGTTGATGGATGTAGGTTCCAGCAATTATTTCGGTTTGATTCCTGCTGAACCCTGCGCCTGGGCCAAAGTTTTTTTAGGCTGGGAAGAACCGGTTCTGCTCAACCCCGGCACCGGCATCAAAATTGCCGTAGCAAAAGCCAAAAGTGCACAGCACATTTTCAAAATACCCATCAACGCACGGGAATATTTTTTAATTGAAAACCGCAACAGTGATTTCAACAAAGACAAAATCACCACGGGCCGTGACCAATTTGATCATAGGCTTGAGTTCAACACAACCGGCAATTTTACCGCACAACTGGACACTGCTGCCGGTGAGCGGCTCGGCGTCATCACGAAAATATTTGATTACGATTTCAGCATTCCGGGCAGCGGCATCCTCATCTGGCACATTAACGACCGGATTATCGAACAAAATTACGCCGGCAACACCGTGAATTCAGACCAGTTTGCCCGGGGAGTTGATCTTGAAGAAGCGGATGGATCCCAGGACATCGGCCAAAACTACGGTTTTTTAAGTCCCGGCAGCGGCAGCGAATTTGGCGTAGCGGATGATGCCTATTTTGCCGAAAATGAAATCCACAAGACGGCTAACAAAACTTATTTTGTGAGTTTTTCCCCGTCATCGTCACCCGCCAGCAAAAGTTCATCCGGTGCAAATACCGGTATTATTCTGCGGGAATTCAGCAGTATCGATTCTGTTATGAGTTTTGATCTTTCCATAGCGGCTAATTTTGCCAACTTCCCCAAAAAATTTGCCGGCGAAATTCCGGTCCGTTTCCCGCCTGTGGTGGCACCGCTTGCCGGCGGACAGGAGAAAGCCATTTTTTTCACGCCCGGCAACGGGCAACTTTTTGCCTGGAAAGCGGACGGCGCTCCCCTGATTGACAACAATATTCAAATCACCATTCCCAACTGGGACGGCAGTGCAGAGACCCTTCGCATCGCTGTTTTTGATACCATCGCCGGAAATTTTACAGGGCCTCCTCTCCTTGGCGATTTGGACGGTGATGGA
This sequence comes from uncultured Deferribacteres bacterium, assembly GCA_913009825.1. GTDB lineage: Bacteria > Zhuqueibacterota > JdFR-76 > JdFR-76 > DREG01 > DREG01. The sequence continues at coordinate 22,759 of CAJVYQ010000025.1, read as the reverse complement.
AAAAATGAAGTGATTATTGCCGCGGATCAGACTAAGATTCTGGTTTTCTCAACCGGGAAAGATCAAAACACAGGTTTCGCCCGGCTTATATCAAAAATCGACTTTCCTGTACGGGACTACCTGATCTGGGCACAGCAGATCATCGTCGCCGGCAGCAATGCCATTCGTTCCGTCCAAATAGATGGCAGCCTGAATTGGGAAGTCGACTTAAATGAGGTTGCCGCCCTCTGCCTTACACAAGGAAGTAACAATCGAGTAACGTTGGTTGCGGCATCCCGGGATGGTGAATTTATAAACCTATCCGCTGCCGGACGGGTTTTGGCGCAGAACAACGTTTCATCATTTGAAAATACAGCATCCATCTCCCTGATATCCGGCTATTTTCATCAACAGGATACCCCGGTCATCGTTGCGAGTTACCCGAAAGGTCTGACCGTTTTCGATGAGAATTTGCGCCCTGATTCGCGCTTCGATATTAATTTTATCTTTGACACACCAATCGCCATGCAACCTATTCTTGTTGATTTAGATCGTGACGGCTCCGGTGAAATAATTCTGACCACACAAAACCAACTGATCGCCATCAACGATAACGGCAACATGGTGAACGGATTTCCGGTTCGGATTACTCAAAAATTTGATGCAGACTATTTTGCTCACAGTTCGCCGCTTTTTCTGAATGGGGAAAACGACGCTTTTCTCTTTTTTAAAAATGGTGTCAACGATCTGGTTACTCTTTCTTCCGCCGGCAAAGCGCTGGAAAATTTCCATCTGAACGGGGGTGGGTTCACTGTATCGCCCTACTTTTGCCTGGCGGATGTGAACAACGATGGTTTGATTGAAATCGTCGATGCAAATTCGGATGGATTTCTGAATATCCGTCGATTGGATTTTGCTCATTGGCAGGAAACGGGTTCCTGGTGCCAAACAAATTTCGATCTTGCCGGGGCCAGGTTCAATAAAAATCAACCGGGAACTGTGCTTCCTACAGATAATACCATGATTTCTTATGCGTACAACTATCCCAATCCCACCGAAAACAACCGGACCACCTTCCGTTTTTTCCTGCGCCAAAGCGGGGATGTTACCATCCGAATTTATGATCTTGCCGGTGATAAAATTGATGCCCTGCGAGCTTCCGGCGCGGCACGGGAAAACGAGATCGTCTGGCGCCTTAACAATGTGGCAAGCGGTGTTTACCTGGCCCGTCTGCAGGTTGACAACGGAGAAAAAACTGAATTCAAAATAATTAAAGTGGCCGTAGTTAAATGAGATATTTTCACAATTCGCTTTCTCTGTTTATTTTGAGCCTTGCCATATTGGCGGCAAAGTTGCCTGCCCAGGAGGCTGCCTACAACCATCCGGAATTGAAATGGTTTACCATCGAAACGGAACATTTTCAGGTGCATTTTCACGAAGGAGCAGGAAGAACGGCAAAAGCAGTAGCACAAATTGCCGAATCCATTTACAGCCCCATCACAAAACTTTACGATTATCACAAAAAAACTATTTTTCATTTCATCATCCGTGATCATGACGATTATTCCAACGGCGCCGCTTATTATTACGACAACAAGGTCGAAGTCTGGGCAACGCCCATGGATTTTGATTTTCGCGGCACCCATCCCTGGCTGCTGAATGTGATCTCCCACGAATTTACACACATGATTTCGCTGGATAAAGCGAAAAAATTCGGCGACCGGATTCCCGCCCTCTATTTCCAATACTGGGGGTACGAGAAGGAAACCCGTCCCGATGTGTTGCGCGGCTTTCCCAACCGAATTGTCTCTTTTCCTATCGCGGGTTCCGCCATTCCGCCATGGTTCGCCGAGGGAATTGCTCAATTTCAGGCTCCGGATAACGCATTCGATTTTTGGGACACCCACCGTGATATGATATTAAGGGTGGCTGCGCTCGACAACAAGATGCTCACCTACGACCAGATGTCATCCTTTGGGCACAACAGTTTGGGCAATGAGATGGTTTACAATTCCGGTTATGATCTGGTAATTTACATCGCTAAATTTTACGGTAACGATGCCCTGCGCCGTATCGTTTCCAGTATGAAAGCACCACTGCGCTACTCGATCGGCGGCGCCATCAAAAAGGTTCTGGGCAAATCGGAGACTGAATTATACAATGAATGGAAAAGCTATCTGCGAAAGATTTATGCGGCAGGAGTGAAAGATATCCGCAACAACCTGGTTCAGGGAAAAATAATTGAATCCGATGGATTCGGCAACCTGTACCCGATCTGGTCGCCGGTGAAGAACCAGATTGCTTACATCAGCAATAAGGGACAGGATTTTTTGGGGTTAACCTCTCTGGTTCTTTATAATTTGGATGCGAACAAGAAAAAAGCCATCAAAGGCGGCGTTCGATCTTCAGTTTCATTTTCGCATGATGGCACAAAAATTGTTTACGCAAAGCGGAGAAAAGCCAATTTTTACGGTTCAAAATATTTTGATCTGTTTTTGTATAATTTGAATTCAAAAAAAGAGAAGCAACTCACCCGCGGCGCCCGGGCGCGAAATCCCATGTTTTCACACGATAGTAACTCCATCGTCTGTGTTAGCGGCCGCGATGGTACCGATAATTTATCAGTTTACGATGTGACGTCCGGCACGCTGCAAAAAATTACCTCGTTTAAAAATGGCGAACAGATTTTTCACCCGGCCTTTTCCCCCGATGATCAGCAAATTGTGTTCGATCTGTCAACCGGTCACGGTCGGAACATTGCCCTGATCGATAAAGACGGTGGGCAATTTCGCTATCTGATCCGCGACAAACACGATGCCAGATCACCGGTTTTTCACCCCACAAAAAATATCATCTATTTTTCCTGGGATAAAACGGGCATTTTTAATATTTACCAGTACAATCTTCAGACAAAAAAATCGGTCCAAATGACTAATGTTTTAGGCGGGGCTTTCACACCCTCTTTCAACCCAAAACGCGGCCTGATTTACAGCCTGTTTACCGCAGATGGCTACAAAATCGCTCAGATAGAAAAGCCGCAGACCATTTCTAAAACCGATTATCCGGCGGAAAACCGGCTCATCAGAAATGGCCCCGTAACCCCATTGTCACAATTCAAAGGGAAAAGTAAAAACGGCAGCAACGGTTCATCTTCAGAAGCACCAAATCCGGCACATCCGTACCGAAGCGTTTACGGCTCGGTAAATTTTTTACCCAGGGTTATAGTTGATTACGGCACCTTAAAATTAGGTACCTATCTTTACTCCAGCGAGGTTCTGAATAAATATAATGTCTTCGGCGGCTTTGCCATGAACAGGGAAAAGGACATGGACACCTTTGGCATTTTTGAATACAATCAGTTCTACCCCACTATTTTTCTGGAGATTTACAATCAGATTCAACACTCCAGCGCAGGGATTGATAAATACCGGTACAACCTGCTGGAAACTGATTTTGGTGTTCAGAGCCCTGTTTTAAGTGAGAATAACATCGCCAGGGCGATGGTCGTTTACAGCCGATACAACGGTCATATAGAAACCACCATTTCCGGTCAGCAGATCAAATTTGGTTACACTTACATGATTGGCAGAAGTCTGTCTTTTTTATTGCGCCACAATTCAACCCGCCTGGCCAGCGACATGAACATCAATCCGTCCGGTGGGCGCAAATTTTCACTGCGTTATGATTGGCAAAACAACAAATTCATCAATGGGTTCAAGATTAATTCCACTTACGGCACTTTGGTGGAAAAATATTTACTTTACAGATACAATCAGTTAGAATTACATTGGGAAGAATATTTTAAATTGCCGTGGCAACACACAGTTACGTTAAAATTGAACAGCGGCTATATCGACCGTAAAATCGATAGTTTTTTCAATTTTTTCGCCGGCGGAATTCTGGGGATGAAAGGCTATCCCTATTACAGCATCGAAGGGAGAAAACTGCTGTCATCTTCGCTTATTTACCGGTTCAAACTGTTGGACAACCTGAATTTTAAACTAACACCGGTCAAATTCGACAAGCTCTATGGCGCCCTGTTTTTTGAGTACGGCAACGCCTGGGATGCCGGCAAACCGGAATGGGATCGGTTCATCAAAGATGCGGGAGTGCAATTACGCCTGGAGACCTATTCTTTTTACAACTTCCCGACCCGTTTTTTCTTCGATGCCGCCTACGGTTTTGATAAAGTTGTGAACCGGAAACAACATTACGGCAGAGAATGGCGATTCTATTTCGGCGTTGCGTTCGATTACATCGATTGATTGGAAGCAACACTTTAGTTCTTTAAAAATAACAGGCAATCATCGGACTGTCATTCCCGAACGCTCCTATCGGCCTGCCTGTTGCAGACAGGGAATCTATTTTCAAGTCGAGTGTGGATTCCCTGTCTGCGCAGGCAGGCCGCTTAAAGCATGCGGGAATAAGAACTTAGTGTGTCGCTTCCAAAAATTAAAGTGTTATATTGCAGCTATTTTAAATTATTTGTCAGAGGATAAAATGTGGAAATTAAAATTCTTTATTTTTGTTTTGGGCGTCGCCTGTGCGGGGATGCAACTTCACGCCGGGGAAAAGATTGATTCGCTTTCCGTTGCGCAGAAGAAAACCGAATTTTTCGGCAAACCTTTTTTTCCGGCGGGTTCTTTCAGTTTGAACCGTTCCTCATGGAACCAAAATGCCAAACCACAGCCGAAAGGGAAAAAATCACTCAAAAAAGGGTTGCTGCTCTCCCTGGTAGTACCGGGCAGCGGAGAATTTTACGCGAAATCATGGCTTAAAGGAATGGTGTTCCTCGGCATCGAAATCGGTTCCTGGGTTGCCTATTCCGACTACCACAAAGAAGGGAAAGATTTGGAAAATCAATACACTGCTTATGCAGATGTACACTGGCTGCCGGACCAATGGAACAACTGGTGGAACTCCCTGCCGGAATCGGAACGCGCCGTTTATGCCCATCATCAGTTGCCGAAGACCAAAACCCAGCAGTATTACGAGATGATCGGGAAATACATGAAATATAACGCCGGCTGGGATGACGTCAGCTATCAGCCCGGCATCGTCGAAACGGATACATCCCAAAAAAGTCTGTATTATATGGACCTGCGCGGCCAGAGCAACGATAAGTTGAAACTGGCCACTACTTTTACCGCTATCGCGCTGGCCAATCACGTTTTCAGCGCCATCGATGCGGCGTGGACGGTGAACAGGTTCAATAAAAAGATAAAATCATCCGTAGATGTGAATTATGTGTTGATCAACAACAGACCTCAATTGATGACAAGATTAACTGTAACCTGGTAAACATGAGACAAAATATGCGAAAATTTATGCTTTCTTTTCTGTTATTTTTACTTTCGGTCTCTTTTCTGAATGCCAAAGAAACAGGAAATCTCAACCGATTGAACTACACGTCGTTTCTATCCTTTCCATCCACTCAGGCCGGTTCAAAGATTGTTAATTTTACACCGCCACAATCTTCCGTTTCTTCAACGGGAAAAGCGTTTCTAAAATCACTTCTGTTGCCGGGCTGGGGTGAATTTTCCAGCGGCGCCAAAAAGAGAGCGCGCTATCTGCTGGTCACGGAAGGAGTGCTGTGGACTACATTTGTCTCACTGCAAATTTACGGTCACTGGAAGCAAAGCGACATGGAGAATTATGCCATGGAAAAAGCGCAGGTAAACACAACCGGAAAAGACAACACTTTTTATGCTAATGTAAGTAATTATCACAACATTTATGACTACAACGAAGAGAAAAGACAATTCCGCCAATATTCTCTGGTTTACTCTGTAGATGAGGATCATTTCTGGCAATGGGATTCCGATGCGGATTCCAGGCGGTTCGATCAATTGTACACCTCGCGCAAGCTGGCCGGAAGAAACGCCACATTGCTTATCGGCGGAATTTTATTAAATCATATTTTCAGCGCCATCGATGCGGTTTGGGTAAGACACAAAGCGAACCAAAAACTTTCATCTTCCCTGCAGGCAACTCCGTTTTTAACCCAAAGCGGAGCCCTTTCTTTAAAACTGCAATTTTCCATGAATTGGTAAACTGTTCATCCGAATTTCTGTGATACCGGAAACTATGAAGAAAATACTCATCACCGGCGGCAGCGGTTTTTTGGGCGGTTATTTAGTAAAAGCCGCGGGCGCCCGATTCGAGACGTTTACCACCTGTTTCCGCAATCTTCCTGAATACAAAAAAATCACCTGGCAGCAGATAGATCTGACGGATGCCGGAAACATCCGGAATATGATTGAAAAAATCCGGCCGGAGATTGTTATTCATAATGCGGCAATGACCAATGTCGATCTTTGTGAGAAACAAAAACGGCAAACCCAACAAACCAACATCCGGGCAAGTAAACTTTTAGCAAAATACAGTGCGGCAATCGGCGCCAAAATTATTTATATTTCAACCGACCTGGTATTCGACGGCAAGGCTCCCCCCTATTCCGAAAAAGACCGGCCTAATCCCCTCAGTTTTTACGGCTGGAGCAAACGGCAGGCTGAATTGGCCGTAGCCGCCGCCAATCCCAACCACATCATTGCCCGTCCTGCGATCATGTACGGCCCTCCGGCAATATCAGGCACCTCTTTTTCCGAATGGATGCGAGATTTCTGGCAAAATCAAAAAACCACCAAACTTTTCACCGATCAATTCCGTACACCGATTTATGCCGGAAATTTAGCACAGGCCGTTCTTGAGCTTGCGGAACATTCTTTCACCGGCATCATTCATATTGCCGGAAGTGAAAGGATCGACAGGTACCAATTCGGGTTGCTCCTTGCCCACAGGTTAAATCGCGACGAAAAATATATTCAACCGGTTCAAATGAAGGATATTTCATTGCCGGGCGTGCGTCCGGCGGATGTTTCTCTGCAAATCGATCTGGCACGTAAAATTCTGAAAACCAAATTACTTGACTGCAAAGCGGGTATACAAGCAGCATACGGGAATAAAAATAAGCAGACATTTCTTTCCACTTAACAATTTATAACGGAGCCTGCAATGATTGATTTCATCCGAAAAATGGACCGGAACGAATTATTGAAATTAATAGAAGTGTATGCTAAAAACTGGCTGACACACGATGGATGCTGGTTCCTGGCCGCAGAAGAGACATACGAAATGGAAACCGCAATGGATCTGGACAGAAAATCCTGGCACCGGTTTGCCGCTGCCGAGGCTAAAAGGATTGTACGCGCATTCAACATCCCGGAAAATGGCGGACTGGATTCATTAAAACGAGCGTTCAATTACCGTCTTTATGCGGCAATCAACGAACAAAAAACAGAACGCCCGGATGACCAAACCCTGATTTTCACCATGGAGCGCTGCAAAGTACAGGAAACCCGCCGCCGGAAAGGGCTGCCGGATTTTCCCTGCAAACCGGTTGGCATCATTGAATTCACACGTTTCGCGCAGGCTGTCGATCCCCGCATTCAAACCCGCTGCATCCAGTGCCCCCCGGATGATACCGGCGATGTGTATTGCAAGTGGGAGTTTTCAATCGATTAACTTATAAACCAATCTTCCGGGTCGTTTTAAACCTTTCTGATCATATTAAACCTTCCAGGTTTTTAAAACCTGGAAGGTTTTACCAGGATAATTAGTAATTATATTATCAACCCCATACCCGATCATTTTCCGCATTTCTTTCTCTTTATTCACCGTCCAGACATGAACTTCTTTGCCAAACTGATGCGCATCTTTCATAAAATCATCAGACACTAATTTTTTATGCACACTGAACAGATCGTACGCCGCTGTCCAGATATTTTCCTTCGGTATTTTACTGAAAATAAGACCGGTTTTAATACCGGGGTTCAATTCTTTCACCTTGCTTATTTCTTCCCGGTCGAAGGAAGTGACGATACACTGATCGATAAATTTTTTCTCTTCGATGATCGCTACTACCCTCTCGGCCAATTTTATCTGATGTCCGTTTGTCTTCAACTCAATGTTCAGCTTTATCATTCCAGACATAGAATCGATAACGGTTGACAAATCCGGCACGGGCTCATTTGCAAACCACGGCGAATACCAGGAACCTGCATCCGCGGCACGCAGATCGGCAGAAGTCAATTCCCAAATGATTCCTTTTTTATCGGTGGTTCGGTCAATTGAAGCGTCATGCAGCAAAAATATTCCCCCGTCCGCAGATTCCTGCACGTCTATTTCGGCGAAATCTGCGCCGATCTCGATAGCCAGTCTGATGGCAGACAGTGTATTTTCCGGCGCCAAGCCGGAAGCGCCGCGATGGGCGGTTATTTGCGGTTTTCCCATTCTATTGATCTCATTTTATTTCATGAATCCACGTCGCAATATCCAATATAACCTGTGCAAAAACATGCCGCTGTTGATCCATATATTCAGCGGGCGTTGATTTTCCTTCCCCTGCCATAAAAAGATGATTCAGCGCCGGATAGCTGATGAAACGACAGTTGGTATGCCCGGCCAGTTCTTTTTGCCAGATTTTAAATTCATCCGGCCTAACCTGGTAGTCCCGCCCGCCCTGCAGCAGCAAACACGGTATTTTTAACGATTTAGCAAACATAACCTGATTTCTCCGGTGCAAATCGTAATAATATGATGCGCTTGCCCCCATCACTTTTACTGTATCCGGCAACGTTTCATTTTTAATTTTCTTTAAAAGGGTCAAAAGAGAATCAAGTTGTTTTTTTTCTTTTTCACTGGTCGCAGGTTTCAGCGCCTCCAAATAAGGCAACTGATAAGAGATCACATCTTCCAGCGTACTTGCCGGTGCGGCCAGCATGACGATACCGGCGATCCCCTTACTCCGGCTGCCGATTTCCGGCGCCAACATGGCGCCCAGACTGTGGCCGAGGACAAAGATTTTTTTCTGATCTACGTCCGCTCTTTTCCGCACCAGTTGCACGGCTGACAGTGCATCCTCAATCACTTCATTTTCAACGGTTATAGCTTTGCCTGTCATTCTTGGTCCGTATACTTTGGTGCGTTTGTCGTAACGAAACACCAGAATCCCCCGGGATGCCAATCCCCAGGCAAGGTCGCGGAACGGCCGATTCGGTCCGATGGTTTCGTCACGGTCGTTGGGGCCCGAACCGTGAACCAGAACAACGGCTGGGAATTGACTGCCATTTCGCGGAATTGATAAAACACCGGGGAGCTGCCAATCCGGTTGCCCGAATTTCACTTGTTCTTCGTAAAATGCGGTTGTGTCCACATAGGTTGGTATTTCGTATTTTGGCGCATTCACCGGTAAAAACCATAATCCGGCAACCTGCTCCCGCGCATTGAAAACAACCAAAATGTTAAATTTACCGGCATCAAACCGACAGATCACATTTACCCGGTGATAAACGCCCGTTTCCTCCACCTTCACCCGTACAACGGATTGAAATGCGCCCATTTGATCTTTCAGATCGGTCCATAATTTTGCCAGTCGCTTTTCATCAAGATGCTTTTTCATCACAGAATCGCACCGGCTTATGGCCTGCCCATATTTCCCATCTTCGAGCAGACGGAGAAATACTTTGCCTTTTTGCTCCCAGTCGACTTTCTCGTTTTGAGCATAATTGGTCTGCAAAAAACCGAACAATAATACAAACAGCAAAACAACAATTCTTTTCATCTCGATTTCCTTTCCTTTCAGGTTAACATTTGCAGCATAAATTTTGTTAACCCTGAGATAAAAATTTATTTCAATTTAAAACATATTGAATGAACAAAAAGATATTTTTCATACCTGACCCACTTTCTATATACCAATTTTAGATCGGAAAACAGATTTTTTGTAACACTCTGGTTTTTACTGAAATCTGCGTCCTTTGTGCTCTCTGCGTCTCTGCGTTTTAGAGCGCTTGTTTTTTAACGCAGAGGCGCAGAGGACGCAGAGAAATTGAAAAAATTGCGAACTAAAAATTGTTAATAACTTTTCAGTTCCCGATAAAAAGCTCCGTATTTATCATTTCCGGTAATTATTCAGCCCACTAAACACACGAAATACTCAAAAAAGTTTATCCATCTTCTTTTCGTGTCTTTTAAAATCTGTCCTAGGCATCCTGAATAGTGTCTGTCCGAATTTGTCATTCCCGCATGCTTTTAGCGGGAATCCATTGCTGCCCTTAAGTAGATTCTCTGTCTGCAACAGGCAGGCGGCTTAAAGATAGCCGGAAAAACAATATTGTGGGTATTTTGGGACAGACACTAAATAATTATCATTTCCAAGAAATTTTAACGGCCTGCCTGTTGCAACCAAGACGATAAAAACATTCTGGAAAAACAAGTTGACTGATAATTGTTGTTTTTCGAGGGATTAAAATGTCACAAACATTTTAATCCCTGACAAACACAACTTTCCCGCCCACCATAGTTAAATCAACTTTTGCGGATAGAATTTCCTTCGGCGGCACGGAAAAGATATCCAGGTCCAGCACAATCAAATCGGCTAATTTTCCGGGTTCGATCGACCCTTTGTTTTGTTCTTCATGTTCGGCGTAGGCGGCGCCTGATGTGTACGCTTTCACTGCCTCTTCTAATTCTATCTTCTGCTTCGGGAACCAGCCTCCTGCCGGACCGCCCTGCGAAAATTCACGAGTGACCGCGGCATACAAACCGATCATGGGATTGAGATTCTCCACCGGCCAGTCTGTGCCGAACGCAATGTTTGCGCCGGCATCCAAAAATGAACGAAACGCATAAAGCCCATTGCATCTTTTTTTTCCGATCCGCGTCTCAGCCCAGCGCATATCGTCGATACAGTGGGAAGGCTGCACGGAAGCGATAACATCGAGAGCGGAAAATCTTTGGAAATCACCCCGCGCCACCAATTGTGCATGCTCGATGCGATGGCGTAAATCTTTTTGTCCGTATTTTTTAGCTGCTGCCTCAAAAGCGTCCAGCACCCAGCGATTGGCTTTGTCCCCAATTGCATGGCAATAAACCTGTAAATTATTTTTATGCGCAGCGGCGATCAATTCCATCAACTTTGTTTTCGGATAAATTGCCAGGCCGGAAGTGGCGCCGTCATCCGTATACGGTTCAAAAAGCAAAGCGGAACCGGCACCCATAGAGCCATCGGAAAAACATTTTACACTGCCCAGCCGCAGCAAGGGACTGCCGAAATGATATTCTATTCCCGCCCGGTGCAGGTATTCGGTATACGATTCGATGGGCATAACAGCGTTGATGCGACAGGTTAGTTCCCCCCGGCGGGCAAGCTGCTGATACAGATGAAAATCATTCACCGGCGACACATCCTGAACGCTGGTGATTCCCAATTTAGCGGCATGATGCAATGCAGCGGAAATGGCTTGTAAACGCACTGGGTCCGGCGGCGCAGGAATATGCCGGCTAACCAGTTCCAAAGCATTATCTTTTAAAATTCCGGTCGGCTCTCCGCCGGCGTCTCGCTCAATAAAACCGCCATCGGGAGACGGTGTATCTCTGTTGATTCCGGCCAGACGCAGTGCCGGGCTGTTGGCAACGGCCACATGCCCATCCAATCTGTTGACAAAAACCGGATGGTTGGCCGAAACCGGATCGATCAGCCGGCGATCCGGGTATTTTTTACCCGGCCAGATTTCATGATCCCAATTACCGCCGGTGATCCAGGCGCCTTCGGGAAGAGAGGCTGCGTAAGTTTCAATTTTTGCAGCAAATTCATCCCGGCTTTTGGCGGGGCGCAGATTCAATTCAAGCAGAGAAAAACCGCCGTCAGAGAAATGCACATGAGCATCATTGAATCCCTGCAAAACCAATCTCCGCTGTAAATCGATCACATCCGTTTCCGGTTTGATCCATTCTCTTACTTCCCGCGTACTGCCAACAAACACGATCTTTTCATCAATAATATACACCGCCTCCGCCACAGGATTTTCCGGATTGATGGTTCGGATTGTCCCGTTAACCAGGGCAATACCGTGTTTATTTGTGGCCGGATATACTATTTTAAACGCAAACAAAATAAAAATTTGGAGCAGCAACACAGTTTTGGAAAAATTAATAATGGTGATGTGCGTAAGAATCATTCCGCCTCCGGTTTGGAATTGAAGGTAGTCAAGCAATCATTTCTTGACAGATGTAGCAATTTGGGTAGTTCAAAATTGGTTTGAAAAAGAGCAAAGATGAATGGTGGCAACACTCATCTCCATCAAAAGCAGATTGAGTCTTACTTTTTGAACCAGGCGCTTCGGGGATATTTTCCGGCAAAATAGGAAACCACATCCGGCTCGACCAGGGTTTTGCCGGTTACTAACCGTAAATTTTCCAACCTGTAGTAGACCCGCTGGTGCACAGTTTTGCCCCGGTCCAGAATAAAGTAATTGTGGCGCAAATTGACGATTCTGTTTATAACCGGATATTTGAATACAAACGCCGCATCGGGAAGTTTTGCCGTACGCGTAACCATAAATTTGTCTTTTTCTGTTTTTAATGGATTGATCACCGTGAGGTAGAAGGACGGCCCCACCGTTTGGAAACGAAATCCCCGCAATGCATAGTCGCCTTCGGGAACATTGGCCAGAAAAAAATATCCCCTGTCATCCGTTGTTGCCCAGTAATTTTTGTGAACCACTTTACCATTTTTTCTGTAGCGACCGGCAATAATCACCTGCACATCCGAACGGTAGGTTTTGGTGATGTTACGATATTCAAACAGATCGATAGCTATGGAACCGACGACGATGATACGCTTCTCATCTTTCGGTTCCTGGAAAGTAGATTTCATAAAAGAGCAGGAAATTCCCGCAACGGTAAAACCGGTTAAAAGTAAAGCGGTTATTTTCTTCATCCGGTATTCTCACTTTGTTTAATTTTTGAGAACCAAAACATGAATATACAAAATAGCCAGAACAGCAGCCAAAACCAAAGAAACCGGTCTGAACATTTTATTCCTTTCCTTGTGACAATTTCAACCACCTCTTTCAGCGGCAGCAAGGAGACCAGAAGATACAACCAACGCTTGTACTTCGGCGCCAGCGACTTGCCGATCCTTTGCGCAATAAAATAGGTAACCAGCACCGTTAATAAGAAAGAAACGATCAAAATAACAAGCAATGTCCGGGAATCAAAAATAAATCCTGTGTCGATAAAATACACTCCGATTTTTTTCAAGGATTCTATGATTTGAATATTACTATAAATTCAAAATTAAAGCAAGTAATTCTATTTTTTAATACATCAAAAAACCATCCGGGTTTTAAAAACCTGGAAGGTTTGCTACTGTTGGAAGGTTTATGTAGTTTTGATGAAAAACAAAAAAAAGCCGCTTATGACAAAATATCTGCACAAGCGGCAAGAAGAGATTCGGGATGTTTTTAATCATGATTTGAGATAGCTCTCCAGCCGATCCAACATTAAATTCCAACTTTTTTCGTATTCATCCCGCATTTTTTCATCGGATAAATTATCATGAATCAGTTCAATTTTTGTTTCTCCATTGTTATCAAAAAATTGAACCGATACGAATGTCTTGTGCTGCTGCGTGCCGCCGCCATTTTTCTCGCAGGTAAAATCGAGCCGCTCAGACATGACAAATTCACGGTAAATTCCGCCAAACAGATGCTGATTTCCCTGTGAATCCTTCAGGGCAATTCGAAATTTACTATGTTTACGCGGATCAATTTCAACAAAAAGAACGCAGTATCCTTCGTCGGGAATAAACCATTTTTGTAAATCCTGTTTATCGATCCATGCTTTAAATACCCGCTCACGTGCAACAGGTACCGTGTGTGTAATATGCACGGCCGGAATAACATCAACATGAGTTCCAGACATTGAATTTCTCCCAATTAAATTAAATACAATAAATGTAACTATTCGGGTATGCTCTGTCTATCAACAATAATCACGCTTCGACCCCGCTCAGCATGGTTTTTCCAGCCAGCCTGAGCCCTTTCTGAGCCCTTCGACAAGTTCATCCTGAGCTTGTTGAAGGGCCTCAGGATAAACTCAGTTGAAGGCTTTTCCCGCATCAGGAAACCGGCATACCTGAATAGTTACCAATAACGGTTCCGGTTCACCACGAATTTCACGAACGATTGCCATTCATAAATCCTTTTGTAACTATTCAGGTCGCCTGAGAGTGAACCCCTCAGGCTAAGACATGAAAGCATCCTGAAGGATGCTATCGTAAATAGGACGCTTTAGCGCCCTTTTATTTCTTAGCCTTGTCGTTCACGGCAAGGCGAAAAAGATTGAAAGAAAACACCTGAATAGTTACACCCTTTTTATGTAATATGTGTTTTTCGTGGTCTGAACAGGAACCAATTTATTTTGAATCATTTACTTTTTTAAGCAACCGTTGCCAGATCAAATCGACACTTTCCTGTATTATCTGAAAATCTTCCTTCTTCAATTGGCGAAATCTGCCCTGCGCCTGTAAATACTCTGTGACCGGTGTGCCCTTCGGTTCAACTGTCAGTGTGTATTTTTCACCATTTTCAATTTCAAGCAACGGAAATATTTTGCTGTTAACCGCCATGTGTGACACGTTGATCGATTGATCGTCCTGAATTTTCCATCCCGGCGGGCAGGGCGAAAAAATATGGATAAATTTCATGCCGCGGATCGATTGCGCTTTTTTCATTTTGCGGATAAAATCCTCCGGATAAGCCACCGAAACCGTCGCAATATAAGGAATCAGATGTGCGGCTAAAATTTCCACAATATTTTTTTTGGGACGCTCTTTCAGATGTTTCTCCGGCGTGGTGGTTGTCCAGGCGCCGTACGGCGTGGAAGAGCTGCGCTGAATGCCTGTGTTCATGTACGCTTCGTTATCGTAACAAACATAGATAAAATCGTCATTTCTTTCCGCTGCACCGGATAGCGCCTGGAAACCGATATCGAAGGTGCCGCCATCTCCTGCCCAAGCCATCACGGTAACGTCACTTTTGCCTTTCTGGTCCAGTGCGGCTTTCAGGCCGGAGGCAACCGCCGCCGCCGTCTCGAAGGCGGTGTGATAAATAGGCACTCCCAATGCGGAATAGGGAAACGGCCCGGCAATGATAGACCAGCAGCAGGCAGGAATAATCACCATGGTTTTGGGGCCAAGCGCTTTCAACGCGTAGCGCATGGAAAGAGAAGCACCGCAACCTGGACACGCCAGATGGCCGGAATACATCAGTTCCTGTTCCGGAATCCTTGGTTTTATATCGACAATAGCCATTTTTACCTCTCTATTTCAGTCACAGTATCTGAAATTCGTAAATCACTCACTTATGAACGATGTGCCTTCATCTTGTTTCACACGTATATGAATTAATTGCAACCTAAATTGAGCGATTCTTAGTTTGAAACAACCACCCAAAGAGTTTTGTCATTCTGCCTGCCCGACGAACCGCAGGCGGGAAAGAATCTTGTTAGTTCTGTGCACTAAACCAACAAGTTTCCTACGGAATGACAGTAGAATCGCTCAATTCAGGTACGAGACTCTCAGCGCTTCAATCCCATCCAGATGATATCCTCTTTGGGTTTCTCCTCCTCCAGCGCATAATCCACAATCTCGGCGATGTCCTGCAATCTCACATCCCGGCCGCCCAAACCGATGATGAAACCAAAAATTCTCGCTTCGCTTACACCATCCCGGCCATACAGGGCGGCTTTCAATTCCTGAAAGAAAATTCCCGAGGCGCCAAACGAAATATTCCGGTCTATGACAGCGATTTTGGGAATGTGCAATAATATTTTTCGCACTTGCTCTGTTGGAAACGGTCTGAACATGCGAATTTTCAACAATCCCAGTTTAATCCCTTTACTGCGGTACTCCTGAACCACTGCACGGGAATTGCTGACCAGGGTGCCGGCGGCAACCAGCACCAATTCGGCATCGTCACAAAAATAAGTTTCCAGTACATCATAACTTCGTCCGACAATTTCGCCATATTCTACACCTGTCTGCGTAACAATTTGAGGCGCTTTCTCCATGCTTTTCTGCATTTTGTAACGAATTTCATAGTAATTATCCGGCGTTACCAGGGCGCCAAATGCGTGCGGATCATCTACATCCATTTTGAATTCCGGCATATATGGCGGCAGAAATTTGTCGATTAATTCCCGTTCGGGAACATCCACAATTTCGTAAGTATGAGACAAAATAAACGCATCCAGGACCATCATCACCGGCAGCGCCAATTGTTCCGCAATTTTAAAAGATTGAATCACCGTATCTAAAACTTCCTGGTTGTTTTCGCAGTAAAATTGCAACCACCCGGTATCCCGCTGCGCCAGACTGTCTGTCTGTTCCGTCCAGATGTTCCAGCCCGGTCCCATGGCACGGTTCACATTGGCAAGTACAATGGGCAAACGGCTTCCCGAAGCGAAATGGAGCAATTCATGCATTAACGCCAAACCCTGCGAACTGGTTGCCGTAAATGCCCGGGCGCCCGCCGCTGACGAGCCCATACAACTGGCCATGGCGGAATGTTCGGATTCCACTTTGATAAATTTCGCATCCAGTTCCCCATTCGCGCACAACTCGGACAGTTCTTCGACAATTTGGGTTTGAGGAGTAATGGGATAAGCGGCAATCACCTCCACTCTCGCCAATCGGGCACCATACGAAACTGCATGATTTCCCATTAAAACTTTTTTCATGAGGCAACCTCTTTTATTTCATTCATTCCTGATGATCATTCTAAACGCTTGCGGTAATAAAAATTTAATCCCTAAAAAAGTAACATTTCCCATGCCCTCGGTTCTTTTAACACAATAAACTCAAAATTTTACGCCGCTGTGTTCTTCAACTTTAGTTCACTTTAGGCACTTCGAACTTAAAACTTCTCTCACTTCCCTTCCGGGATCAGGGAAAGCGCATTTCTCGGACATTCCACTACACAGATACCGCAGCCTTTGCAATAGTCGTAATCGATTTCGTAGCGGTAGTCATCTTCCCGCCGCTTAATTGCCACATCCGGACAGAAAATGACACAATTATCGCACATATTGCAGACGCCGCAATTGAAACAGCGCAAAGCCTCGCCGATGACCGTTTGCGCATCAAAAGTTGTTTTCACTTCCCTAAATGTAGTGATTCCGGCGGAGATTTCCTGTTCATCTGCCTCATTGCGCGGTTTTTCAGTAAAATAGTTTTTATTGATCTGTTCGTAATGCACTACCTGATGATTATCTACCGGATCGCCTGTTTGTCCGTCGTTAAATCGCTCGAAAGAAAAACCGCCTTTGAACCCAACGCTGATCTTGTCCACCAGCGTCTCCGGATCAACATGATCCAGATAAGCCTGAATGGCCATTGCCGTTCGTTTACCGGAACCGATGGCGTGAACCACGGTATGCGGCTGTTCGATGATATCGCCGCCGGCAAAAACATGTTCGATATTGGTCTGTCCGAAATGATTGGTTTTTACTGTGCCCCATTCAAGCATATCTTCGGGGATAAAATTAAAATCGCCCATTTCACCGATGGCGGTGATCACATTGTCGATAGTAACCGTGTATTCCGAACCCGCAACAGGTACAGGCCGTCTTCTGCCGCTTTCATCGGGCGCGCCCAACTCCATCTTTTGCAGCGTCATCTCTTTCACTCTGCCATTTTCACCGCTGATTCTGACGGGCGTGACCAAAAATTCCATTTCGATCCCTTCACGCTCCGCTTCTTCTATTTCATCCCGGATGGCCGGCATTTCCGCCCGGGTGCGGCGATAATAGATTTTTGCTTTTGAACCCAAACGCAGCGCGGTTCGTACAGCATCCATGGCGGTGTTGCCGCCGCCGATCACGGCTACATTTTGTCCCAATGCAACTTTCTCGCCGCGCGCTATCTGTGATAAAAATTCCAGACCGGAGATGACGCCGTCCAATTCCTCTCCCGGCACATCCATCGCCCGGCTCCGGTGCACACCGAGAGCGAGAAATACGGCATCATATTTCAGCAATGCTGCCCATGAGACATCTTTGCCTATTTCCACACCGGTCTTAATTTCGATGCCAAAATCTTCCAAACGTGAAATTTCTTTGGCCAAAATATCCTTCGGCAGGCGGTACTCCGGAATGCCGAATTGCAGTACACCGCCCGGTTTTTCATTTTTTTCCAGCACAACAACCTTAAAGCCCAGACGGCGAAGATTGTACGCGCAGGTTAAACCGGCCGGGCCCGAACCGACAATGGCTACTTTTTCCTTGCGATCAGCAGCAATTTTAAACGGTTCGAGGGAACGCTCCAGACCGTGGTCGCCGATGAACCGTTCCACTGCGTTGATGGCCAGCGGTTGATCAAATTCACCGCGGTTGCAACTCAGTTCGCACGGATGATAACAAACGCGGCCGCATACGGCGGGAAACGGATTTTCCGCTACCAGCGTTTCCCAGGCTTTGTCAAACTCACCTTTTGCCACCAGGTACATGTATTGCTGAATATCTTCACTCGCGGGACAAGCTTCAATGCAGGGAGCTGTTTTATCTTGATATACCGGACGCAGGTATCGCCACGATCCGGTTTTATTTACCAGCGTAGTGCCAAGCGACATCACCAACGGAGGTAAATCTGATTCCTTGTTAAATTTGATAACCTTGCTCAATGCCGCCTCCTTCTCTTCCTTTTGAAATCTCTCGCGAAACTATTTTGCTCACTGAACAACAAAAAATATTTTGGCA
Source organism: uncultured Deferribacteres bacterium (assembly GCA_913009825.1). GTDB lineage: Bacteria > Zhuqueibacterota > JdFR-76 > JdFR-76 > DREG01 > DREG01. The sequence goes on along the minus strand of CAJVYQ010000025.1, from coordinate 4,180 downwards.
TATCAAATTCCCCCGTCTTCAGTGAGTATACGAACAGTTCCTTTCCGATTTTCATTTCAGACAACAACACTTTCATAAGCTTCTTTTGAAGCTTTCATATTTTCTTCGGGATGAACCGGCACTTCTTCCCCTACGGCCGCCAGAACAGAATCGATCTTTACCAATCCCGTTATTTTGGCAAAAGCACCCAGAATGGCCGTATTCACAATAGGATGAGATTTAGAACCCAGACGATGCCGCGCGGCGATATCACTGGCATCCACCACACTCACTTTGAATTTTTTGAGATTACCAAACTCCTCCGGTTTTTGGGTTGAATTGATCAGAATCCAGCCGCCGGGTTTCAGACCCTGAGTAACATCTACCGCATCGATCAAGGTAGGATCCAGCACAATGATATGATCCGGTTCATAAATCTGGCTGCGCACCAGTATTTGCTTATCGTCAATGCGGACAAATGCCGCCACAGGAGCGCCTCTTCTTTCCACGCCAAAGGTAGGAAAAGACTGGACAAATTTACCTTCTTTAAAAAATGCCATCGCCAATAATTTGGAAGCGATTACCGCGCCCTGTCCGCCGCGCCCGTGAATGCGAATTTCAATCATAGCGTTCCCTTACTTAAATGACAAAATTTTGTGCTAATTCTGATTGCATTTTCATCAGTTTCGGCAAAAAAAAAGCGGTGTTTGTACGACCGCATTCTAAATAAAAAACAAAATTATCAATGGTTAGAGCAATGAGAATAAGGATAAAACCAAGAACAGGAATAGCAGTGTTTGAAAGATATAGTTTCTCCATTGCAAAAAACCGGTCGGTTATCTGACGAGTTATGGAAACTTCACTGAATTCATCTTTAAATAAATAACCAATCATACAAAAGAAAGATACACATTTCCCCGATTTAAAGCAATATCAACTTTTATTTTTCTTTATTTTTTTATTTTTTATTATAACTATTCAGTTCACCCACTGAATTCACGAAAAGATACAATACAAAAGGCTCAAATAGAACTGCACCTGGTAAAGAGCAGATTTCCTGCATCGTGCGTGGAAATTCTCCACCCTATTCCCGCACAATCCTGTTGGCCGTCCTGTGTATATTTCTCGCTCTGGAATAGTAACCCAACCCTTCCCAGGCTTTGAGCACTTCCTGCAGTGTGGCCGCCGCCAGAGCCTGAATGGTGGAAAACTTTGCCAAAAACCGGAAATAGTACAGTATCACCGTATCCACACGGGTTTGCTGTAACATGATTTCCGAGAGCCGGATTTCGTACGGTGAGGAGGTTTTCCGCCAGGGTAAATCTCTTCCGTTTTTACGTGCCATCTGAGTAAACTCGCCCGAAAGGAAGTTAGATTTTTTTCAAACCATTCTTTTTTGATTTCCATCAGTTTTTAACCTGAATTATTCACAATTTTTTTGAAATATCAATTTTATGCCCGCAAATTACGCGAATTTTTCGAATAAAAATCCTTGCTTGAGCAGGAGTTGAACTTCTGTCCAAGTCTTATTTTTCTTTTATCTTAGGCCACAATTTTAATCGTGGGTTATCACATTACAATTGTATGCAACCGTTTTAGCAATTTTGAAGCCTTTAAATATCCTGTGATTTGTCACGAAAAAAAATTTCGCAAAATAAAGAACAACCATTTTCCCTTCCATGCATAGGAAAAAACTCCTGCAATATGTGAAAATAAATTATTTGTTTCAACTTGCTTTCAAAATTGATTTTGTTTATATTCATTCCTGTTTATTCGTAAATTTTTAACTTTATGAAAAATATCTTTAATTGACAGGAATAAAACAAAATCACATCTGTTTTTTATATGTTTTCCTTAGCTTGTTTTGTTGGACTGGGAATCTTGCAGCACAAAATTATCTCTGGCCGACAGACGCCGGCCATAATTTGACTTCTTCTTTTGCCGAATTCTGGTCCGGCCATTTTCATGCGGGAATCGATATCAAAACCTGGGGACGGGAAGGTTACAAAGTCTTTGCCACACGAAGCGGTTACGTCTGGAAAGTGAGAATCTCCCCGTTCGGTTACGGCCGGGTGATTTATCCGGCGCGGTGTAATAGCAATCAGGAAGGAAGATAAAGATGAACAGACAAACCTCACGAAGGCGCTTTTTAAGACAATTGGCGGCAGGCGGCGGATTGACACTGGCCGGAATACCGATTTCCAAAGCGTTGTCTAATCCGGGAGTAAAGTTTCCGGTCAAACCAAATTTCCTTTTCATCATCACGGACCAGGAGCGTTACACGCAGCATTTTCCAGAAGGGTGGGAAGAAACCAATCTGCCCAATTTAGTTCGGCTCAGAAAAAAAGGTCTGTCTTTTACCAATGCCTTTTGCAATAGTTCCATGTGTTCGCCAAGCCGGGCAACCCTATTGACGGGACTCTATCCGGAACAGCACGGAGTTACCGGCACTCTCCCTGAGGCGGAACACGGCGCCTCCACAGAATTCGAGCCTGAATTGGATAGCGGCATGCAAAATATGGCCAAAATACTAAAATCCGCGGGATACAACGTATATTACAAGGGCAAATGGCATGTCAGTAAGCCGCAGGGCGAGGAATGGAACGCCGACGATCTGGCACGTTATGGCTTTGACGCGTGGGATCCACCGGATGCCGGAGAGAATGTGGCGCCCGAAAATTACGGCGGGGGACGCGCAAATCATGACGAGCGTTTTGTGGACGATGCCGTTACTTTTTTACAAACCATAAACCCGACTCAGCCTTTTGCCTTTTTCGTATCGCTGGTTAATCCCCACGATATAACCGGCTATCCCAAAAATTATGCGGATGATTACGAAAACACAATGTTGGAAGGCGACATTAAAATCCCCTCAACGGCCGGCGAGAATTTAGCCGCCAATTACAAGCCCAAAGCCCATTCCGAACTGATCAAAGCGCTGGCCGCTGGTCTGGGTATGGTCAATACACCATCGAAAAAGAGTCACTACATTAATTTTTATGGCAATCTGCTCAAACACGTGGATGGACAAATTGGCCGTGTGCTGGATGCGCTGGAAGCGCGCTCCGACGGTGAGAAACCACTAACCGAAAGCACATTGATTTTTCGACTCGCCGATCACGGTGAGATGGGCCTATCTCACGGCGGTCTGCGGCAAAAGATGTTTGTAACTTATGAGGAGACGATTCACATTCCGCTCATCGTATCCAACCCGGTGCTTTTCCCTTCACCCCAATCCAGCCAGACCTTGGTTTCATTGGTTGACATGATGCCGACAATCGCAACGCTCTCCGGAGTTCCCAATCGGGATCAATGGGATTTTAGGGGCAAGGATTTTTCTCACGTGATTCTCAATTCCGGTTCCGGCGATGTTCAGGATGCTATTCTATTCACTTTTGATGACATTAAGGTGGGACAGGAAAATATAGACCAGCTTGTAGAACCACCAAATCGAATCCGCTGTATTCGAGAGAAAAACTGGAAGTATGCGCGTTATTTCGATGGGAACGGCCAGGCTGCCCCGGAATACGAAATGTACGATCTGGTCAACGATCAGAATGAGTTGGAAAATCTGGCTCATCCTGATCATCCCCGTTACAACGACCCGGATATAATGGCGCAACGAAATCGCCTGGCGCAAAAACTATCGGAAATGGAAAATGAAAAACTGGCTCCGTTAGTCACAGCAGCGAAAAGCGCTCCGGATTCCGCATTGCCGGAAAAAATAGAATTGTGGCAAAATCACCCCAATCCCTTTAATCCGGTAACACAAATCCGGTTCGCCGTTGTTGAACCTTGTTTTGTCCGGCTCGAAATTTATAATATAATCGGACGTCGCGTCACAACGTTGGTCAGCGAACGAAAGCAACCCGGCGTTTATACGGTTTCCTGGGAAGGGACGAATGCGTCGGGTAAAAGCGTTTCCAGCGGCGCTTATCTCTACCGTTTGCAGGCAGGACAACAAATTCTCACAAAACAAATGATTCTAACCAGATAAGAGAACAACTGTGAATATTATTCCTATCAACTTGCAGGCACCTGACCTGGAGAAACCAAAAGTTGAAAGTTAAAAGTTAACTATTCAGGTCGCCTGAGAGTGAACCCTCAGGCTAAGACATGAAAGCATCCTGAAGGATGCTATCGTAAATAGGACGCTTTAGCGCCCTTTCATTTCTTAGCCTTGTCGTTCACGGCAAGGCGA
>CAJVYQ010000024.1 GCA_913009825.1 uncultured Deferribacteres bacterium | reverse complement strand
AAGAAAAATATCGTTATCGGTCAGGTATAGAAGCTACTAATTCCCGATATATCCATATGACCGGCGCCGGACGATTAAATTATCGGGGTTTACCAAAAATAAGTTATGCTGCAAGATTAAAGGCTTTAGGAATAAATCTCTTCCGAGCAGCACGGTATCAATTACAACATGGGATCAGTGTGCCCGAAAACAGAGAAATTGCCCTAAATGTTGCGTAATTGGGTGATAATTTACTTGTTTCTGCTCAAATCAGATTTCAATAGTCATATTTGCCCAAAATAATTCAAATAGTGCTTTGACTTTTTACGAGTGCGTCAAAATTTAAGATTTGTCATTTTAATCTTCCTGCAATTTTGACAAGGAACTGTTTAAGTCAGTCCATTTCGACAGCCGGATTTGAAAAAAATGATGACAGGATATGAAATTTTTGTGATTTTTTAGCGGAACATGGCTTTGATGCTGCCCCAGGTATGCCGAACGGCAGAAATTTGAGGGGAAACCTGGTGCACGGGGGAAGTGGCAACCACTTTGTCTTGCTGATCGATCACATTGATGCGGTAGTAAAAGGTTCGTCCGGCATGTTTAAAAATCGATTTGTCGGTATAAGTGTAATTTTTAGACATTCCCGGTTGCAGGACAACGGGAGTTGCTGCCACAAAATCCAAATCCCCTAATTGGTTGTGAGAAAAGCCGCGTTGAATTTTGTACCCTTTTACATTGATTTCCACGGTCACTTTCCATGACAGGATAACTTTGTTCATTCCCGGATCGATACGAAATTCATCGATCACGGCATCAGCTATCACCATGGAGAAAAACGCAAACCAGAGCAACAATATTATTATTAATTTTTTCATCATAATCTATTTTCCACCAAACATTATAAATGTAAATAATATTACCAATTTGTCAAGTACTTTTTTATTTATCGACTGATTCGTGAAAAAATTTATTCAGTTTTTCAAATTTGGTATTGATTATTTGCTGAAAATATATTATATTTTTTTCAATTTTCCAACCAAAAAAAATATGAATTGCATGAATGATTCTAAAAATTGTTCCCACCATTTTTTTTGCCCACAAGAGAGGTATGCAGTACCTGAATTTTAACCTGTAGAAGTTTGGGAGAAAATAGGTAGTATGCTACATTCAAATCAACTTCTTTTCAGTTCATCGTTGGAAAAATATCTCCAGGAAATCGGCAGTGTTCCCTTGCTTTCGGCTGAGGACGAAGTTCGTTTAGCCAAAAGGATCAAAGACGGTAGTGAAGAGTCTTTAGAATCTTTAACCAAGGCCAACTTAAGATTTGTGGTGAGTGTCGCAAAGCAGTATCAGAGCCAGGGTCTGTCTCTTGGCGATCTCATCAATGAAGGGAATTTAGGTCTCATTAAAGCTGCCAAACGTTTTGACGAGACGCGCGGGTTTAAATTTATTTCCTATGCCGTTTGGTGGATTCGCCAATCCATCTTGCAGGCCCTGGCGGAACAATCGCGTGTAGTTAGATTGCCTTTGAACCGTGTCGGCACCTTAAACCGGATTGGGAAAACGCTATGTGCCCTGGAGCAGGAATTTGAACGGGAACCCAGCACTGAAGAGATTGCCGCCGAATTGGACATGAGTCTGAATGAGGTAAATGAAGCCCTGAAAATTGCGGGAAAACATCTTTCGCTGGATGCGCCGGTCAGCGCCAGGGATACAAACGAAAACAGTCTGCTCGACCTTATTGAGGATCTGCACGAACCCTCCCCTGATGAACCTCTGTTGGGAGAATCCCTCAAAATTGCTTTGGAGGGTGCTTTAAAAACATTGTCCAGGAGAGAAGCGGAAGTTATCCGTCTCTATTTTGGACTGGGGCGGGAGCGGGCGCTGACATTGGAAGAGATCGGAGAACATTTTCGTCTGACCCGGGAACGGGTACGGCAAATCAAAGAAAAAGCGATTCAAAGACTTCGGCATGTTTCCAGAAGCAGGGCTTTGCGGATCTATTTAGGGTAGGTTTGGCGAACGAACGTTTCCGGAAAAGATATTGGCAGAAATATCAACTATTTGTATTATTCGGATTTAGGTAACTATTCAGGTATGCTCTATAATATTAACTGTAATCACGCTTCGGCATGGCTTTCAAGACTAGTCCGAGCCCTTTGACAAGCTCAGGATAGACTCAGTCGAAGGCTTATCTTATATCAGGCAACCGGTAATAGTTACGGATTTAGCCTGAACAATTTGAATACCCTTAAGTCACCCCGCCTGTATGAGCAGGAAAGACACAAAGTTATAATAAACAATAAGAAAAGATCATATTCGTAGAAAACAGACATAAAACAAAGTTTGTAAATCAAAAGGCTTTTATCTTGTTATTTCTTAGTGTCTTAGTGCTTTCGCGGCAATTGTTTATAAATGATCCAGGTTAGAAAATATTACAAATTTGAAATTTTTCCTTGACAAAGAAATAATAAATTTTTAAATTTCAAGTGCTTTGGCTTAAAAAGGATTTTATTTAAACCTAAACTGAGTGATTATCGTATCATTCAGGAGGAATCTTTTTGATTATAAGCACTAAAATAACAAGATTCCTACTGAATGACAGAAGAATGGCTCAAATAATGTTAAAGTTAAGAAGAATGCAGGGGCCTCTTTTTGTGATTTGAAGAAGATGTGAACCCCAAAGTGAAGGTCTGGCGATGGATAAACGAAATTTGAAGCTCCTCTATTTTTCAACTGAGGATTCCGAAATTAAAACCCTGAATTTGGGTTTTAATAGAATGATTATTTCTATTCTTTTAGGAATATTTTCAATCATTTTTTTTACCACTGTTTTTTCTACTCTGTTCATCAAATTTTATCATAACTACAAAATATCACAACTTCGTAGTCAAAATACAATTTTGATCGGACAGTTTTCTTCCATGGAACAAACATTATCTGATATTCAAACCAGAATGAAAAAAGTGCAAAAATTTGATAATGACCTGAGGACAATTGCCGATCTGCCCAAGTTGGATGAAGGGATGCGGGATGTTGGCACAGGCGGAACATACGATTTTGCCAATTTTGCCTTTGAAGACCTGTCCGGAAATCTGAAAAACAAAACCAGAAAATTAAATATCAACCTAAGCCATTTGGAAAGACAAATTGATTTTCAGCTGAAAAGTTTTATGGAAATTTATAATAAAATAGAAGCCGACAAAGTGAAGATTCAACACACACCCTCTATTCGCCCTATTTTTACCGGCAGATTAAAGAGCAAGTTCGGCAAGCGTCGCGATCCGTTTGTCAACGAAATCAGAATGCACAATGGCCTGGATATTGCCGCCGACCGGGGCACACCGGTTTATACCCCTGCGGATGGTGTAGTGATAGAAGTGAACAATAAGAAAAATCTAAAAAGAGATTTTGGCCGGTTCATAAAAATTGATCACGGTTACGGCATTGTAACACTCTACGGTCATTTATCCAAGATAGATGTAAAAGTGGGACAGCGGGTCAGGAGAAAGGATAAAATCGGCGAAGTGGGGAGAAGCGGAAGATCGACAGGCAACCATTTGCATTATGGTGTTGCCATGAATGGCAAGTGGGTAGATCCGATGAATTTTATTTATGAATGGTAAAAACAAGCACATCCACCAAATTTAAAAATTGACCTTTGGGTCAATTTTTTTTTGTTTGAAACGATGAAGGGGCACTCTAAAAATCAGGTTGTTTTTTAAACGGGATTCTTTTACATCATCAGGACTCTATGTTATTTTTCATTCTTTCTTTTACCGTAACTTTCAAGAAACTTCAATTTATTTAGAGGTTTTTCGTATCCATTAAGACGCGCGTAACGGGCGGGTCTTGGTTAATATTCAGGTATGCCAATTGCCCGTTACAGGCCAATGTTGTTGACTTAAATAAACGTGGAGTCGATTTTTTTGACAATTATTGAATAACCGTTCACAATGAACAATGAAATGAATTGCGATAACTAAACAAAGAAGTGAGATTTCAAACTGATTCTTTGCCAATTTTACACATTTTGTCCCTTACGGGACTCCGGTAACCGTGTATACAGGATGTACTATAAACATTTCGTCTCTACGGGACTTATGATTTTGTGAAATTTTAGCAGCAACGGAATGATTGTTGCCTGAAATATTTAACACGAATAATCAATCCCGATAGGGACGGGATATTTATAGGTATCGATCACGGGGATGACAGAAAAAGGGAATTTTCGGTCAGACACTAATTATAGAACATACGTGAATAGGTACCTTATTACCGATGTGAAATAATAACAATCAAGTATTTTTTTAAGGTGATCGGCAATGAATGAAATAATGTATAAAAATGCTGAATTGTTTGTCGGGAACACAGCGGTCAGGGAAATTGCGCAATCGCACCGTACTCCTTTTTGGGTTTATAGCAAAGCCGAAATTTTAGCCAATATCGCAGTCTGGTCTCAGGAGGTCAACAAGAAGAATCTGGTTTGTTTTGCGCTAAAAGCGAATGACAATAAAAATATTGTTAATTTGATGGGCGGGGAAGGCCTTGGCGCCGATGTGGTTTCTGCCGGTGAATTGTTCCTGGCTTTAAAGGCGGGAATCGCACCTGATAAAATTGTTTTCGCCGGCGTTGGCAAACAGGATTTTGAAATTGAATATGCCCTGCGGCAAAAAATCAGGGCGTTTAATGTGGAGTCCGAACAGGAGCTGCAAGTTATTCAGGATATTGCCGAACGGATGAATGTGCCGGCGCCCATCCATATCCGGGTTAATCCTGATATCGATGCAAAGAGTCACCCTTATATTACCACGGGAATGGCGAAAAATAAATTCGGTATCGAAACCGGTAGGGCGATTGACCTGTTCAAATATGCCAAATCCCTTTCGAATATTTCACTGAAAGGGATCCATGTGCATATCGGTTCCCAACTGTTGGATATGAGTCCTTTTGAGGATTGCAGCAAAGCGCTGCGGGAGCTTTATTTCACGCTGAAAAACCTGGGCATAGAAATCGACACCATTGATTTGGGCGGCGGTCTGGGTGTTGACTACCGGCAGGTGATCGATTGGCCGCCTGATGAAACAGGTGAATCGTTTCAGGCGCCATCCGTTGAGGATTATACAAGCGCCATTTTGAAACATCTCATAGATTTACCGCTGCAATTTGTCTTCGAGCCGGGCCGGTCTATGATTGCCAATACGGCTATTCTTGTTGTTTCGGTGATTTATACGAAAAAAACGTCCGAAAAAAAGTTTATAATTGTCAATGGCGGTATGAATGATTTGATCCGTCCCAGCCTGTACCAGGCGTATCACAGAATTTTGCCGCTAAAAAATCCTGTCCGTGAAACCCGGGAAACAGTTGATGTGGTGGGCCCCATCTGCGAGACAACCGATTTTCTGGCCAAGGATCGTTTGCTGCCAAAAGTAGAGCGGGGCGAATTACTGGCAATTTTTTCCAGTGGCGCTTACGGCTATTCGCTTTCCTCCAATTATAACGGCAGAGGCCGTCTGGCAGAAATTTTGGTTGACGGATCGAAGTACAAAGTGATCCGCCGGGCAGAGACGTACGAAGATTTTTTAAAACTGTATGAATGAACTTTTTGAGATTTGGTGATCCCTGGCGAGTTGAAGAATTTACTCTTTATTGCTTACTATTTCCCACCTCTGGGAATGGGGGGGGTACAACGTGCAACAAAATTTGCCCGCTACCTTCCTGAGTTTGGCTGGCAGCCGCATATTATCACGGTAAAAGATATCCTGTATTACGCAACGGATAGTAGTTTATTAGACGAAATTTCCCATCTGAATATTATTCGAACCGGATCTTTGGACCCTGCCCGACTGGCTAAATTGCTTCCTTATTCGGGCGGACAAGTAGGGGCAAGGAGTAAAATGGGCGGCAGAATGTCCGCACTGCCGGTTTTTTTCCGGCACATTTTCTATCCCGATTCCAAAATTTTTTGGCGCCCGTTTGCCCAACAAAAAATCAGGTCTTTGCGACGGCGAATCCAATTTCATGCGGTGTTTTCTACTGCCCCGCCCATTTCATCCCATCTGATTGCCGCTAAAACCGGCCTGCCCTGGGTTGCTGATTTTCGGGATTACTGGACTATTGGTGATGGCATATATGCACCCACGGCCTTACATAAAAAGAAATATCGGCAAATTATGCAGCGCATCACGAAACGCGCCGTAAAAATTACCGCCGTTTCCCGGCCAATTGCCGATTCGATCAGGGAAACTGCTGCAGAAACAGACCGCCACAAAATCGTTGTTCTCCCTAATGGTTTTGATCCCAATGATTTCCAGGCTGTAACACCCGGGCAATTTAAAAAATTTACTATTGTCTATTCGGGGAATTTAAATTCTAAACGCTCGCCGGTAAACTTGTTCCGGGCGCTGGAATCGATTTTTGCCGAGCGACCGGGGCTGCAGAATAAAATTCAATGTATTTTCATCGGCAGGCATTTTGAATTGAATTTGCCGCCCTTGAGTCACAACTTGCAAACGATAGTAAAATATCACGATTATGTACCACATGCCGAAAGCCTGTCTTACACACTCGGTGCGGACTTGCTGTTGCTGCTTTTGGCCTCTGACAGCGCTCCGGGTGTACTGACCGGAAAAATATTTGAATATCTCGGTACGGGAAAACCGGTCTTAGCCATCATTCCCCGTCATGTTGCCGCTTACCGGTTGTTGAAGGATAAGCCCAACTGTTTCATCGCCGATCCGGATGATGTCCCATCCATTAAAAAAACGTTGCTGCAGATATTGGCTCTTTTTTTAGAGAAAGCCGGAAAAACCGGCTATAGCGGCAATATTCCGGATTGGCTGCAAAAATACACCCGGCAATTCCAAACGCAGCAACTTGCTGAGTTATTGGATGAAGGCCTGACGGGGAAAGTTGGATAATCCTCTTCTTTCCGGGTGTATGCGGGTGTAAATTCATGGTAAAGATTGTGATTTGAAATTAGAAATTAAGTAAGACTTTAGTCTTTTGAAGTGACACATTGAGTTGTCATTCCCGCATGATTTAAGCGGCCTGCATGTTGCAGACAGGGAATCCGGACAGATTTAGAAAATGGATTCCCGATAAGATCATTCGGGAATGACAGCCTGATCTTTACTTGCTGTTCCTCAGAGAATAAAAATGTTACAATGACACTAATTTTTTAAAGAAATCATTGCCTGTGAAACTACAAAAATCACCGACTTGTCTGAACTGTCATGAATATATCGGCGATGCTGACTATTGTCCCCATTATGGGCAGTTGAATACCGATTAACGTTTGACGGTGCGACGATTTCTTAAAGAATTTATTGGAGATTATTTCACCTTCGACGCTAAATTTTTTCGCAGTTTATTTCCGTTGCTTTTCAAACAGGGTCATCTTACAAAGGAATATATCTCCGGCCGGCGTGCCAACGATATCTATCCGTTGAGGCTGTATATTTTTACGACATTTTTGTTCTTTTTTATTCAATTTTTATGCTGCCTGCATTTTTACTGCTTGTTTTTCCGGCAGTGGTCAGCGTGTGATGAAATCTGAATATGCGAACTAAAATTCCAATATTATTGTAACTCTTCAGGATACAATAGGAATTATATTGGCAGTTGTTTTACACTCCCCGTACCCCCCTTGAGGGTGGCCTTAAATCTACCTGAATAGTTACATATTATCATTTTTAGCGGAATTGACTCTATTTGCCGCCATTACCTTGCTGCAAGCTAAAGTTTTTTTTGGAATTTGGCCGGTTTTGTATTATATTCTAATCAAAAATAAAGATGTTGATGACAATTATCCAAGATATTACGCTCGGACAGTACTACCCGGAAAATTCTGCAATCCACCGGTTGGATCCCAGGTCTAAACTGGTCGCGTTGCTTTGTATGATGATGTTACTGGTTTTGACCATTAAACTGTCGGTCTATCTGATTCTTACTGCTGTTTTGGTGTTGATTGTTTCCCTGGCGAAGTTACCATTTGCATTGGTCTTTAAAAATTTGCGGCCATTTTTATGGCTTTTTTTAATTACGTTTTTGCTCAATTTAGCCTATGGCCAGGGAAAAATTATCTGGATGGTGCCTGTTGTTCATTGGCATATAACTCAGGAAGCGCTGCAACGCGCCGGCATGTATACATTCCGAATCGGTTTGATGATTGTTTTTGCCGCCGTATTTACTTTAACTACATCACCCATGGATATCACCGACGGATTGGCGCGGCTGTTGTCTCCGTTAAAAAAACTGAAGGTGCCGGTACAAGAGTTTGCTTTGATGATGACCATTGCCATCCGCTTCATTCCATTGTTGTTAGAAGAGGCGGATCGCATCCGAAAAGCACAAATTGCACGTGGCGCCCGGTTTGACGGGAACATTATTCAACGGATCAAGAGTTTAATCCCTTTAATCATTCCGCTTTTTATTTCAGCTTTTCGCAAGGCGGATGATCTGGCGCTGGCTATGGAGGCGCGCTGTTATAAAATAGGTGCGGAGAGGACTAATTTTAATCAGCTTAAATTAAAAATTGCCGATTACTCGATTTTGATTGGTATGATATTTTTAAGCATTTTTTCTTTCGTGGTATGATGCCGAAGCAAAAATATAAATTAAAAATCGAATATGACGGTACGGATTTCGCCGGTTGGCAGGTTCAGCCCGGAAAACGCACGGTTCAGGGTGAAATTGAAGCCATGTTGTCCGTACTTTTTCAGGAAAATTGCCAACTCACGGCGTCTGGAAGAACTGATTCCGGTGTGCATGCGTTGGGGCAGGTAGCTCATTTTACAGCAACACAACCGCGAACGGAGTATCAGATTCGGCAAGGTTTAAACTCGCTGCTGGCGGATGATATCAATATTCGCCAGGTGGAAAAGGCGGCGGATGATTTTCATGCTCGTTTTGACGCCGTGCGTCGCCATTACAAATATCAAATTATCCGGGGAAACAGTGCGATTCGCCGCCGTTATGCATGGTGTCTGCCGGGTGATTTGGACACCAACGCCATGCAGCAATGTGCAGATATTATTACCGGTGAACATGATTTCCGTTCCTTTTGCAGTACCGGTGCAGAGGTTTCTCATTACCGTTGTTCCGTCGGTTTGGCAAAATGGTCTCAGGAAGTGCCGGATTTGTTTGTGCTTCATATTTCCGCCAACCGGTTTTTACACAACATGGTGCGCGTGCTTGTCGGTACCATAGTTGAAGTGGGAAAAGGCAGGTTTTCCATAGATGATTTTAGGCAGATGCTGCTTAAAAAAGATCGAACGAGCGCGGGGATAACCGCTCCCGCCTGCGGGTTGTTTTTAGTGAAAGTTGAATATTGAACGATTCGGAGAAACAATGAAATTTTACATCGATACGGCAAATGTTGATGAAATTCGCGAAGCAGCCGGTTTAGGTCTGTTGGATGGCGTAACCACAAATCCTTCGTTGATGGCAAGAGAAGCAGGCAGGGGAAAAACATTTCATCAGATTTTGGCAGAGATCTGTGAATTGGTCGACGGCCCCATCAGTGCGGAAGCTGTAAGCATGGATTTTGGCGGTTTGATGAAAGAGGGAAGGGAACTGGTGTCCATCCACAAGAATATCGTTGTGAAAGTGCCCATCACAATTGATGGATTGAAAGCGGTGAAAGCGTTGAAAGAGGAAGGAATTCGTACGAATGTTACATTGGTTTTTTCACCCATGCAGGCTTTGTTAGCGGCTAAAGCGGGTGCTTTCCTGCTCAGTCCATTTGTGGGCCGGTTGGATGATGTTAGTCACAACGGAATGGAAACGGTAGCTCAAATTGTGCAAATTTACCGGAATTACAATTTTGATACACAGGTTTTGGTGGCAAGTGTACGCCATCCTATTCATGTTTTAGAGGCGGCAACCATGGGGGCTGATGTAGTGACTATGCCTTTCAAAGTTATTTCCCAATTGGTAAAACATCCGTTGACCGATGTGGGAATCGAGCGGTTCCTCAAAGATTGGGAAAAAGTGAAAAAATAAGAAACGGAACTGTCTTGCCGCAAAGACACCCCGCCTGCATCGGGGTGTTTTTGCGGCAAAAAGAAACGAAACTTGGTTAGTAATTCGAAAAAATACGGTAAATAAAATGAAAAGAATGAGAAATATTTTCGTTGTCTTTCTGTTTGTCTATCCGTTTTTGTTTGCTTGTGGTCAGTCTGGTGACAGTGAGCAGGCGACGGCAGTACAGGAAGTGCAAACACAATCTGCTGGTCAGCAGGCGTTGACACCTATTGCGATGACAAAAACCGAGCCGGCGACCTCGCAGGATGATATCGCAAATACACGACGGAATGCAATTACCCGCGCCGTAGAAAGACTGAAACCGGCAGTGGTAGGCATCAATGTAACACAAATCAAAAAATATATTCCCAGATCGCTGTATGACGACTCTTTTTTTCGCTTTTTCTTCCCCAATTATCGCTATCAGAGGGAGGTGAAAAGTCTCGGTTCCGGTTTCATCATTTCCAAAGACGGATATATTGTCACTAATGAACATGTTGTTCAGGGCGCTGTAAAAATTGTGGTTTCTCTATCGAATGGAAAAGAATACGATGCAGAACTCATCGGCTCCGATTACATTACCGATGTGGCTTTACTGCACATCAAAGGTAACAATCGTCCCTATTGTGAATTGGGCAATTCAGACGATATCATCATCGGCGAATGGGCGATTGCGTTGGGCAATCCTTTCGGTCTATTTGAAATCGGGCAGCAACCATCAGTGACGGTTGGTGTGGTGAGCGCTAAAAATCTGGATTTCGGTTTGCAGCAGGATGAGCGGTTGTATCAGGATATGATTCAGACGGATGCGGCGGTCAATCCCGGAAATAGCGGCGGGCCCATGGCTAATGCGCTGGGGCAGGTGATTGGCATGAACACGTTTATTTTTACCGGTGGTGAGTCCAGCCAGGGTTCGATAGGCCTGGGATTTGCCATCCCAATCAACCGGGTAAAAAAGATTGTCGATCAGTTGATTCATTATGGGAAGGTTGACCGGCAATTCCGGACCGGTTTAGAGGTGGAAACCCTGACAGCACGGGTCGCACGGTATTTGGGGTTGAGAAATGTAGCCGGTGTAATCATCACCAAGGTGGAATCCAACAGTCCGGCAAAAAATGCCGGACTGGAAGAATATGATATTATGACCGAGATAAACAGTGAATCGATTACCAGTACAAAAGATGTCTGGCAGGTTCTGAATACACTGGACGTTAAAGCCGGAGATGTTATCTCAATAAAATTTGTTCGCAAAGGGAAGACCTATCAAACCAAATTGAAACTTGGAAAAGTAAAATAACCGGGATGAAAATATGATTGATCGTTACACCCGCCCGGAGATGGGGCGGATCTGGTCTGAACAAAATAAATATCAAAAATGGCTGGATGTGGAACTGGCCGTTTGCGAAGTATATATGGAAATGGGCAAAATTCCCCGGGAATCTTTTGAAGTGATCCGAAAAAAAGCGGATTTTGATGTGACCCGAATCCTGGAAATTGAAAAAACGACCAACCATGATGTCATTGCGTTTCTGACCAATGTAGCGGAAAATGTGGGGGCCGATTCCCGTTTCATTCATCATGGCATGACCTCCTCCGATGTGCTGGATACTGCGATGGCCATGCAGATCCATCAGGCCGGTAAACTTTTGTTGGCCGATTTACAGCAGTTGCGGGGAACCTTGGGGGAAAGGGCGGTTGAATTCAAAGATACCCCCTGCATCGGTCGTTCCCACGGGGTTCATGCGGAACCGGTTACGTTCGGTTTAAAATTAGCGTTGTGGTACGAAGAGACCGGCAGGCATATCGATCGCTTGCAACAGGCCAATGAAATGCTGCGTGTAGGAAAGATATCCGGCGCTGTCGGCACGTTTGCTTATGTCGACCCGGAGGTTGAAGAGCGCGCCTGTGCAAAATTAGGATTAAATCCGGCGCCCATTTCAACCCAGATCATTCAGAGAGACCGGCACGCTCAGTTTATCACTACACTATCTTTGATTGCCGCGACGCTGGAAAAGATGGCCACGGAAATCCGCGCTTTACAAAAAACCGAAGTGCTGGAAGCGGAAGAATATTTTTCCAAAGGGCAAAAAGGCTCGTCCGCCATGCCGCATAAACGTAACCCGATTACTTGTGAGCGCATTACCGGGCTGGCGCGATTACTACGCGGAAATACCGTAGCGGCTTTGGAGAATGTCACGCTGTGGCACGAACGGGATATCAGCCATTCCTCGGTTGAGAGAGTGATTTTCCCGGATAGTTGCATCACTTTGGATTACATGTTGAATAAGATGAACAAACTGATTGAAAATCTGTTGGTCTATCCGGAAAATATGCTGCGCAATCTGAATCTTACGCAGGGACTCATCTTTTCCCAGGGATTGTTATTGAAACTTACCGATAAAGGTTTGACCCGTGAAGATGCGTACCAACAGGTGCAAAAATTAGCTCATTCAATCTGGAATCGTAAACAAGATTTTGAAACAGTTGTGCTGGCATCCGAAAAAGTGAAGCAGTATCTTTCCGAAGATGAAATTCGCTCTTGTTTTGATCTGAAAATTAACCTGCGCCACGTGGACACTATTTTTAAGCGTTTAGGATTAATCTAATGAGAGGAGAAGCGCTTTGAAAAAAGCAAAATTATTCTATGAAGGAAAAGCGAAAAAAATGTTCAAAACCGACGATGCTGATTTTCTCATCATCGAGTTTAAAGACGACACAACCGCATTGGACGGAAAGAAAAAAGGTGTCATCAAAGACAAAGGTATTGTAAATAATAAAATTTCGAGTTATCTTTTTAATTTCCTCGACAGCTATCATATTCCGACCCATTTTATGGAAGCCCTCTCGGATCGGGAAATGTTAGTGAAACGGTTGGAAATGATACCGATCGAAATTATCGTGCGCAACATTGCTACCGGCAGTTTGTGCACAAAATATGGCTGTCTGGAAGGCGAGGATTTAAAATATCCGATTTTGGAATTCTATCTGAAAAATGATGATTTGAATGATCCCATGATGAATGAATATCATGCGGCTGCATTTGGTCTGGCCACGCCGGAGGAGATGCGGACGGTTGTGCGTTATGCCACAAAAGTCAATGCTATTCTCAAATCATTTTTTATTCGCCGGAAAGTCCGGTTGGTTGATTTTAAATTGGAGTTTGGCCGGTTTCAAGACGACCTGGTTTTGGGGGATGAAATTTCACCCGATACCTGCCGGTTCTGGGATCTGGAAACCGGAGAGGAGATGGACAAAGACCGTTTTCGCAAGGATATGGGCAAGGTGAGAGAAGCCTATCAGGAAATGTTGAGAAGAGTATTGAAATTATAAAAAGAATCGTTTACCTTTAAGGATTCGTATTGTGTCAAAAGAAGGTTTTGGCATCATATTCGGCATTATTTTAGCGGCACTTGTGCTGACAACCGGAGCAGTGGTTTTAAATTCCACACTGTTGAAAATATCTGCCGTATTGGTGTGGATTTTTGTTGTATTCAGTTTTTATTTTTTCCGGGACCCGGAAAGGATAATTCCGCGAAATGAAGATTTGATCCTTTCCGCCGGTGACGGCAAGGTTGTGGATATCGAGGAAGTTTTTGAAGATCGCTATTTTCACGGCCAGGCGCGGAAGATTAGTATCTTCCTGTCGGTTTTTAATGTTCACATCAACCGGATTCCCATCTCCGGGAAAGTTGGTTATTTTGAATACAAGCCCGGAAAGTTTATTCAGGCTTTCAAACCGCTTGCCTCGACAGAAAACGAGCAAACCATAATTGGTATTGAAAACGAAAAAACAAAAGTTATCGTCAAACAGATAGCAGGAATTATTGCCCGCCGGATTGTTTGTCATATTCGTGAAGGCTATTCGGTGAAAAGAGGAGAGAGATTCGGCATGATCAAATTTGGCTCCCGTGTAGATCTGATCATACCTCTTGACGCAGAAGTCCTGGTAAAATTAGGCGATAAAGTTAAAGGAGGAGAAACAGCAATTGCCAAGATTCATCCCATATAATCGTCCCTTCATTCCGGGAATATTAACCGCGGGAAACGCGTTCTGCGGTTTCCTTTCGATTACTTATGCAATGGAAGGTAATTTTCTCACAGCAAGCTGGCTGATTATTCTAGCCGCTGTTTACGATGCTCTGGACGGCATGATTGCCCGTTTGACCCATAGTTACAGCAAATTCGGCATCGAGTTTGATTCGCTGGCCGATGTGATTTCATTTGGCGCCGCCCCGTCCGTCTTAATTTACATGACCCATTTACAATATCTGGGAGTATTGGGTCTGTCCCTCAGTTTTATCCCGCTTCTGTTCGGTTCGATCCGTTTGGCCCGTTTCAATGCCAATTTAAATACTTTCGAGAAAGGAAATTTTACCGGACTTCCCATTCCGGTGCAGGCCTCCGCTTTGGCGTCCTATCTGATCTTTTCCAGTAACATTTGGGACACGATTCGTTACCCCATGTTCTTTGATCTGTATGTGATATTTCTCGGTCTTTTGATGATCAGTAATTTTGAATATGAGGCGATGCCCAAGTTTACTTTTAAAAAAGACAGGCGGAATACCAGAAAACTGTTTATGTTCGTTGCGGCCTCCGTTACGGTTATCATTTTTCCTAAGGAAACTATTTTTCCTTTTAGCCTGATGTTTGTGATGTACGGTTTTATCCGGGGTGTTTTTGTCAGCCTAACCCAGGATGAGGAAGAAGTTGTGGATTTATCCAGAATTAAATAGGAACTGAAATGCCGAAAGCAAAAGTGTACGTTTATTTGAAAGAAGGAATATTAGACCCGCAGGGAAAAGCGGTTCATCGTATTCTGAAAAATATGAATTTTGATCAGGTTGGCGATGTGAGAGTCGGAAAATTCATCACATTGGATTTTGAGAATAACCTCCCTGACGCGGAGATTGGGTCACAAGCCGAT
This sequence comes from uncultured Deferribacteres bacterium, assembly GCA_913009825.1. Taxonomy (GTDB): domain Bacteria; phylum Zhuqueibacterota; class JdFR-76; order JdFR-76; family DREG01; genus DREG01. The sequence continues at coordinate 55,998 of CAJVYQ010000024.1, read as the reverse complement.
GAAATTTGCAGGAAATTGCTGGCAAACCCGGTGATTGAAGATTATCACTTTGACATCGAATAAAGAACGAAAATTATGAAATTCGGCATTGTTGTATTTCCCGGTTCCAATTGTGATCATGATGTGTATGATATCCTGAGACGGACAATGAAACAGGATGTGGAATTTCTCTGGCACGGCAACCATACGTTGAACAATTGTGAGACTATTGTTTTGCCCGGCGGTTTTTCTTATGGCGATTATTTGCGTACCGGCTCTATTGCCCGGTTTTCTCCTATCATGCAGGAAGTGATTAAATTTGCCCAAAAAGGGAAACCGGTTCTGGGGATTTGTAACGGCTTTCAGATTTTACTGGAAAGCGGCTTGTTGCCCGGGGCTATGCAAAAAAATAAATCGCTGAGATTTGTCTGTAAATATGTTAATTTGCGAGTTGAAATAAACCGGTCGAATTTCACTTATCGCTGCGAAGAAGGCCAAATCCTAAAAATTCCAATCGCTCATAACGAGGGAAATTATTACCTGGATGCGGAAAGGTTGGCCGAATTGGAAGGGAACAATCAGGTTGTTTTACGATATTGCGATGCGGACGGAGAAATCACGGAAGCCGCAAACCCCAACGGTTCGTTGCACAATATTGCCGGGATAGTCAATAAACAAGGCAATATTTTGGGGCTTATGCCTCACCCGGAAAGAGCGTCGGAGAGGATACTGGGTTCTGAAGATGGAAAGCTTATTTTTCAATCACTGATAGACAATTTTTCATAGTCGTTGAAAAAGGAGAAAAAGTACTGTGTCCGTTAAACTGTCCAGAAAAAAATCACTGGGGTTTATTATTTTGGTTTTGACACTTGGGGCGTTGATTGGCACTGGGGTCGGAGAAGTGATCGGTTTGCTTTTACCCGAAGGAGTAGTTCATGATTTTTTTCTCAAAGCAGTCACGCCGGGATTTGGTCCGGCTACGCTTAATTTAGTTTTGTTCACCTTAACCTTCGGATTTACATTAAAACTAAATATTATCGGAATTGTTGGTATTTTTATCGCCGCCTATCTTGTGCGGTGGTACTAATAAATGAGGAGTACATCACATGTTTGGCTCATTGGGGCCGCTGGAATTAATGATTATTTTTATCATAATTCTGGTTGTTTTTGGCGCAGATAAACTGCCCGAACTGGCCAGAGGTTTGGGTAAAGGGATGAGGGAGTTTAAAAAGGCCGCAGACGAGGTGAAGCGCGAAATTATGGTGGATCCGAGTCTGAATCTTGACTTAAATGATCCCCTCCCTGAAGATGACACCGGCGAAGATCCTTATCAAAATGAAGAGTTGCAGGCTGATGTTGAGGGATTGCCTGCCGGCGGACCGGTTTCCGCTAACAAACCTGCCGGCAATTTAAAAGAAATTGATGTAGATGAAGCGGTAGATGATGAAACGGATATTCCGGAAACAAAAGCCGAAAAGAAAAAGGAAAAAACCGATTCATCGGGGGCAGCAACTTCGGACAATGAATTATTAGGTTAGTTAAAATAGTTGGAGGGAAAAATGGGTATTGGAGGTTTGGGACCCACCGAGCTGTTGATTATCTTTTTTATCGTTTTGTTGATTTTTGGCGGCAGCAAATTGCCGGGTTTGGCGAAAGGACTGGGTACAGGAATCAAAGAATTTAAAAAAGCGGTCAATGGCAAGGATGAAGAATCGAAGTCAAAAAAAGAAATTCCCGAAGCCGACGAAGAAAAGAAATAGGCTGGAGCCGATTTTTGCAAGCGGAAATTGAATTACAGAATTTTTTGAAGTTACAAAGTGCCATAAAAAGGGGGACACTGAGCTGCGTTGACCTCGTAGAACATTATCTTGCCGAAATTGACCGGCGCATGGATTTAAACGCTTTTCTTGTCGTTATGGCCGATGAAGCCCGCCGGCGGGCTGAAGTGGTGGATGGCAAAATTAAGAACGGTTCGGCAGGTAAATTAGCGGGAATGGTACTTGCCGTTAAAGATAATCTGGTGCTTAAAGATAAACCGGTTACCTGCGGTTCCCACATTTTAGAAAATTTTATTTCCCCGTATCACGCTACCGTTATCCAAAAACTGATCGATGCAGATGCGATCCTTATCGGCAAAACCAATATGGATGAATTTGCCATGGGATCGTCCAACGAAAATTCTTATTTCGGTCCGGTCCTAAATCCCATTGATGAAACAAAAATTCCCGGCGGTTCCTCGGGCGGTTCCGCCGTGTCCGTAGCTGCTAATTTGGCTTATGCCGCATTTGGCAGCGATACAGGCGGTTCGATCCGCCAGCCTGCCGCCATGTGCGGTGTGGTCGGTTTAAAACCGACGTACGGCCGGGTTTCAAGATTCGGACTGGTAGCATTTGCCTCTTCTTTTGATCAGATTGGTCCGATTACCCGTTCGGTTCGGGATGCTGCGCTGCTCCTTTCCGTGATCGCCGGATATGATCCTCACGATTCCACCAGCGCAAACCTCCCGGTTCCCGATTATTTTGCAGACATCGATTCCGGTGTGCGAGAATTGAAACTGGCTTTCCCCAAAGAATATCTGGAAGAGGGGATCGATACGGAAGTGGAAGCGGCGGTTGAAAATGTTCTGCACCGGCTAAAAGATGGCGGCGCCGGTGTGGAAGCGGTTACTTTCCCCAGCTCGGAATATGCTTTGGCAACCTATTATATTCTGGCCAATGCGGAGGCATCCTCAAATCTGTCACGTTTTGATGGGGCACGTTACGGTTTTCGCGCACAAGATACTACCGATCTGGAATCGATGTACACATTGAGTCGTAGCGAAGGTTTTGGCGAAGAAGTGAAAAGGCGAATTATGATGGGGACTTATGTTTTGTCGGCAGGATATTACGACGCCTATTACCGCAAAGCCCAAAAAGTTCGAACCTTGATCAAACGGGAATATGATGGGGCTTTCAAAAAATACGACGGTATCATTGCGCCCACTACTCCAACTACAGCATTCAAGTTGGGAGAAAAGTTAGATAATCCGCTGCAAATGTATCTTTCGGATATTTACACAATTCCCGCCAACCTTGCCGGGTTTAACAGCCTTTCTCTCCCGTGTGGTGTAGATGCCAATGGTCTTCCTATCGGCGTACAAATTATGACCAGGCCGTTCAATGAATCCATGACTTTCCGTATTGCGCAGTTTCTGGAAGATGCTCTGCAATGATTTTGTTGATTCATTCCCGTTGAATTTGCACAAACTTATCTTTTATCAACTCCAACGAAGTAGCGCGGGGTGAGAATGTTTATCCCAATTTATGAGGAATCCGCATAAATTTTGAAAATGGATTTATTATGGTAAAATTACAAAAAAGCCGTGTGCAGTCTCTGTTGAATTCCTTCCGGGGGAAGAAAATTTTGGTATTGGGCGATCTGATGCTGGACCGGTACCTGATGGGACAGGTGCACCGGCTCTCGCCGGAGGCGCCGGTTCCGATTGTGGAAATCGATGCTGAATACAGCCGTCTGGGCGGCGCCGCGAATGTCGGCAACAATGTGATGGCTTTGGGTGGCATTCCTGTTCCGGTCGGGATTGTGGGAAATGACAATTCAGGGCAGGAATTAATGGACCTGATGGCAAAAGAGAACTTTTTGAAAGATGGAATTGTTGTTGCGGAAAATCGTCCTACTACAGTGAAAACCCGTGTGATTGCCAATAACCAGCATGTGGTACGCACGGATCGTGAAATAAAAAAAGATCTCGAGCCGGAATTAAGTGAACAGGTTTTATCCTTACTTGCCAAACTCATTCCGGCAATGGACGCCGTAATTATCGAAGATTACAATAAAGGATTAGTGACCAAAGAGATCATCGAATTTACGGTTACTTCCGCCCGGGACCAGGGGAAAATTGTCACCGTCGATCCTAAATTTGATCATTTTTTTGATTACCGGAATGTGACGGTTTTTAAACCGAATCGCCGTGAAGCGGCGGAAGCATTGGGGATGAAAATTGAAAACAAAGAACAGGTTGTTCGAGCCGCTCATACTCTGTTTGACAGATTGGGTTGTCAGTGCCTGATGATGACACTCGGTGAAGACGGCATGGCCATTTTTAACCGGGAACGGGAAGTGAAATTTATCCCTACCCGTGCCCGGAAGGTGCATGATGTGTCGGGAGCCGGGGATACCGTTATCAGCACCATCACGCTTTCCCTGGTGGCCGGCATGGAACTGGAAGAAGCAGCAACATTGGCCAATTTTGCCGCCGGTGTGGTTTGTGGTGAAGTAGGTATCGTACACATCACGCCGGAAGCGCTGGTCGAAGGCATGTTTAACCGATGATTTATATCTTCGCAATAAATCATCGCAGCTGTATTATTTTTCTCTTGTATTAAGCGTGTTCATTTTGGAATTTTCTTTCTGTTGAATTACTAGTACCGCTGTCTAACTCTATCTATACTTCTTTCTGCGGCATTTTCCGCCAGCCGGTGGATAGCCCAATTTTTTCAAGTTCCCTGAAAGGTTCAGAATATATTAGTTTTACAGAACATCCGAACGGCAACACGATTTGGAACAAAATTGTTAAATTACCCCATCTATCGTTTTGCTTAAAATGTTACTCAAAAATTATTTTGCCATTCTTTTTTATTTTCATTTCTCCATTTTCATCCCGGTTTCTTCTTGAAATTTGTTCCGAAAACCGTTACATTTAAAATTGTTATTTTTTGAGAAATTGAAACTGCTCAGCCCGGCCGGAGTTGACAGTTCAATTATGCTTTTACCCCCTGCCTCCAGCAGGCAGGGAGTTGAAAGTTTATGATGTTGGAAATACAAGGCGTGGCTGAGTAGCCGGGAGAATATTAAAGAAGGTTGTTCTATGAGTCAAAATACCGGATCCATCTCTGATATAGCCATTATTGGCGCCGGGCCTGTTGGACTTTATGCCAGTTACTATGCCGGACTTCGGGATATGAATGTGATATTACTGGAAAGTTTGAATCAGTTAGGCGGCCAGCTCGGCGCTCTTTATCCGAAAAAATATATCTATGATGTGGCCGGATATCCCAAAATTATTGCCGAAGAATTGGTGGAAAACCTTCTGCGGCAGGCGCAACAGTATTCACCTAAAATCTATTTAGGAGAAAAGATTGTGGATCTGAAAGTACAGGAAGACCGGCCCGTTGAATTGGTGTCTGAAAAAGGGAATCAATATTTTGCCGGGAGTGTGTTATTAGCCGCCGGAGTGGGTGCCTTTATGCCTCGTAAACTGGACTTGCAGGATGCGTCTGCGCTTGAAGATAAAGGAGTTCACTATTTTGTCAAAGATCCGGAACTGTTCCGGGATAAGCGACTGCTTATCATTGGCGGTGGTGATTCGGCTTTGGACTGGTCGCTCACTTTGCAGGATTACGTCAAAGAGATTACCCATATTCACATGTTAAAACAGTTTCAAGCTCACGAAGAAAGTGTTCTCAAACTGATGCAGTCGGAAAAGATCAATGTTCATATTCATGCGCAACTGAAAGAAATCCATGGTGACGATTATGTTGCAGGAGCAACTATTATCAATAATGTGGATGGCTCCGAACAAAAATTGGCCGTGGATGAAATCCTCTGTTTCATCGGGTATCTCACTAATCTTGGGCCGATTAAAAACTGGGGTCTGGAAATTGTTGGTAACGCGGTGAAAGTCAATGAGAAGATGGAAACCAGCCTGCCGGGCGTTTATGGTGCCGGCGATATTGTTTGGCATCCTGCCAAAATCAAGTTGATCACCACCGGTTTTGCCGATGCTGCCCTGGCGGTGAACAACGCAAAACATTACATCGAACCGAAGGCTCGGGTGTTTCCCGGTCATTCTTCGCATACCGTCCCCCAAAAACAGAAAATGAAAAAATAAATTTAATAGGAGAAGAACTTTATGGCTACGATACAAGAGTTGGTCGAGCTCATCACCAAAGCGATCGAAGTTGAAAAAAACGGACTGGACACCTACTTAAAATATGCCCGGCTGACCAGGGAAGTTTCAGGGAAAGATATGTTTATCCTCCTCGCCAGTGATGAATATGAGCACATGCGGCTTCTTGAGAAGATGTTGGAAAATGTAACAAAAGGTCGGGAAATCAACTTGCCTGAAAAAATAGATCTTTCGATTATAGAAAAAGTAATGCCAAAATTGCGTAAAAAAGCCAGGGTTACCGTGGGCCAGGCCGGCGCTGACGAACTAACCGCTTTAAAAACCGCCCTGGATATGGAACGGAATGCCATCGAATATTATCAGAAGTTACATAATTCCGTGAAAGATGATCGGTTACGAAACATTGCCCAACGTCTTGTAGAGATGGAAGAAGGACATTACGACATGATCCAGATGCAGATCGATTCGGTAACGAATACAGGTTTCTGGTTTGGTATGAAAGAATTCTCTCTGGAAATGTAAGCCGGAGTTTTGGGGCAGGAGTGTAACTCCTGCCCAAGTATAGAAGGCGGACGACATAAAAAAATACCGAATTGTCAAGTATTATAGATGAATGCCATCTTGGGTTTCATTTATCGATTTAGATTATCTGAAACCTTGTAATTGGATACAATGAAACGCATAACCTCAACAAACTAAATTGTTCCGATATCCCTGGTTTTTCCTGCATTTAACACGCGATCCATCTTTTTTACGCCCTCGCTCTATTTTATCATCCCGCCATTTATGGCCTTCATTTCTAAAATTCCATTGTATTTTATGGCAATATTCTCTATTTTGAAACGGAACAAAGAAAAGGATTGCCAGTGAAAGTTCTGATTTTGGGTGGTACAGGGTTCATCGGTATTAACATTGTGCGTCAGTTGCAGGCGGATGGATTTGATATTCATGTATTTCACCGGCAAACTTCTGTATTGCGCTATTTGCCGGAACATGATGTGCGCTTTTTTAGCGGCGATTTGGACAATCCGGTTAGTTTGACGCAGGCAATGCAAGGGTGTGATGCGGTAGTGCATGCCGCCGGATATTATCCGGTTTACGCATTAAAGAAGGAGCAGCAAGCCGCGTATGCCGTATCGCAAATGAAAAATGTGCTCGATGCAGCGCGGAAGAAAGCAATTACACGCTTTGTTTACATTTCCAGTTTAGCTACACTTGGGCGGCCGCAGAGTGAGAAAGATCTGGTCGATGAAGATACGCCTTACGATTCCGGTGATTTTCCTGCTGCTTATCATCAGATAAAATATCGGATGGAAAAATTGGTGATGGGTTGTGATGATCTTTCCGCAATCGTTTTGATCCCCACCGCCGTATTCGGCCCTTTTGATCACAAACCAACAACCGGCAGAATCATCCTGGACACACTGAAGGGAAAACTACCCGTGTATCTTGATGGCCGGATGAATGCGGTTGACGTGAGAGATATTGCCAAAGTTGTCGCCGTTGCATTAAAAAACCGCCGTATTACCGGTAGATTTATCCTTGGCAACTGGAATACAACCTTAAAAGATTTTCTTGGCATGGCGGCACAAATTGGCCGTGTTAGAGCGCCCGTTCTGCGTTTTCCCTGGAATTTGGCGTACCCTCTGGCACATCTCAGCGAATTTGTCGGCTATTTTATTCTACACCAAAAAAATCCCATCTTTCCGGTTACCGGTTTAGACCTGTTGAAATACAGCACTCATGTCTCTTTTGAAAAAGCGCGCAGGACGTTTAATTTTTTGCCTTCACCGATTTCAGTCGCAATCCGGGACGCTATTGATTGGTTCAGGGAAAATAATTATTGAGAGAACGAAGCTGAAGGGTGGGATTTTCCCTCCTTCGCAACGCCTGTCCTGAGTTTGCCGAAGGGAGGGGTCAGGGAAAGTTGATTACTACCAACTATGAATCATGTGCCTGAAATGGAGGTTTGGTAGAATTTTTCAAAAGACTAAAATGTTACCATTGCAATAAAAGGAATTTTTATTCAGGCACCAATTATGTTTGACCTGAATTGAGCGATTCTTTTGTTTTAAGTTTGTTACTGTTACCAAACGGGTTTATGGTTTTAGTGTAAATTCTGTTGGCGATTCAGCGAATCGCCCTACAATCGCTCAATTCAGGTTTGAATTAGACAATTAACATTGTTCTTTGGAAGCAGGCAGGTCATCAATCCAATTGATCCGGAATAGGGTAGGACGGTTCAATTCTCAACGTCACCTGATTAATGGCCGGGCAGGATTCCTTTAAAACTGCGGTCATTTTACGCCGGATATTTTCAATTTCATTCAGTGAAATGCCTGGTTGTACCACCAAATCAAAATAAATATTTTTATTGCCCTTTTCACCGGCGGCGTGAAGTGCATGGAAAGATTCCAGCCTGTCGTCCGCTTTGATTCCCTGCACAATAATCTGCCTGACGGAATCGGTGAGAGAGTCGGGGTCGATGGTTGGTTCGTAATGGACAGTAGTGTGTGTTTTTAACTCCTTTTTTATTTTTGCTTCCACCCTTTCGGCAAGATCGTGCGCTTCCAGCAAGGTAAAATGTCTGGGAACTTCGATATGCAGCGAGAGAAGTTTGTTGGCGCCGTATTGGTGCAGGATAAGATCATGCACATTGGCAACGCCGGAGATCCCTTCGGCAATTGTTTTCACATTTTGGATGAATTCCGGTTCGGGCGCAGTGCCGATCAGATGTTGCATCGCTTTTTTTGCCACAGTAAATCCGGAATACATGATAAACAGTGACATCCCCACACCTACATATCCGTCCAGGTAGAAGATATTGAACCGGGCAAAAATAAACGTAGCTATAACCAACAGCGTGGTCAGCGCATCGGAGCGATGGTGCCAGGCATCCGCTTTCAGCAGGGTCGATTGGGAAATTTCTCCCAACTGCCAGGAAAACCGCGTCAATGATTCTTTGAGCACGATGGTCAGCAAAATGACGGCAATGATCCAATTTGTGCTGATGAAGAATGCCGGGTGAAGAATTCGTTCAACGGCAGATCTGCCCAATTCAATACCGGTTACAAAAAGTAAAGTGGCAATGATGATAGTGGCGATAGCTTCTACTCTTTGATGGCCGAAAGGATGCTCCATATCCGATGGTTTTTTGGCAATTTTGGCGCTTACAATGATGATGATAGAAGAACTTAGGTCCGATAAACTGTGAAAAGCATCTGCAATGAGAGCAATACTCAGGCTGATCAAGCCCAATGTGAGCTTAATGGCAAACAGCAAAGAATTAACAATTATGCTGATCCAACCCTCGGATGTTTCCATCCGGCTTCTGAACGCAACTGTGCCGGGACGGAGAGAATCACTGCTGATTTTTTTTGCATATATATTAGCTATTGTTTTCATAATACCGGTGTGTTTTGTCCTCTGTCTGTTTTTCAGTGTAACTACTCAGGTATGCTCTATGAATTAGTTGTAATCATGCTTCGAATCCACTCAGCATGGCTATTCAAGCCGGCCTGAGCCCTTCGACAAGCTCAGGATAAACTCAGTCGAAGGCTTCCTGCACATCGAACAATAAGCATACCCGGGTAGTTACTTTTCAGCTCAAATTAAAGTAGGATTTTTAGCAGGAAATAACAATTAAAATTTAAAGGAAAGGGAAAAAATGGCATTCTATTTATATTTTGTCCTGGCCGGAATTCTGATGTATATTTTTGATACAATTTTTTTTCGACTGCGCAAGCAGTTAGTCTGGTCATCTTACGTGGTCAGCGGGTCTGTTTCCGGTATTTTATTGGGACTGCTTGTCGAAGCAATCTATCATTACCAAAATCCGGTCTGGGGCATGTTTCCCGTTGTGACCATCAGCGGCGCTGTTCTCCTGTTTCTCTTTGCCAAATATGAGCTGTACCGCAAACCGTTTTTTCAGCTTTTTGCCACGGTAACTCTGGGAGTGGCCACCGGCATTTTGGCGCTGCTCATCATCGAACTTATCGCACTTATCGCTCCGTTGCAAAACCGGGTCATCATTCATCCTAAAACTCTGATTCTGGATATGATCATTTACGGATTCATCCTCCACTTTGGCTATGCTTTTACCGGCAGATTTTTCAGAAAAAGGAAATGACTTTTCAAATTGTTGAGTTCGCCGTTGATGGTTCTTTTCCTCTACATCAAACAATAAGCGTAACTATTCAGGTCGCCTGAGAGTGAACCCTCAGGCTAAGACATGAAAGCATCCTGAAGGATGCTATCGTAAATAGGACGCTTTAGCGCCCTTTCATTTCTTAGCCTTGTCGTTCACGGCAAGGCGAAAAAGATTGAAAGAAAACACCTGAATAGTTAACAATAAGCATACCTGAGTAGTGACAGAGATTCGCCAAAAATCAATGCACCTAATTGTATATGAGAAACTTAAAAATTGGCCTTTTATTATCTAAAATACTTCGAATACCACTAAAATAATTTAACACATAAAGAAATTAAATTTATGGTTTTTTCTGTGGCATCTCTATTCTGTGGCCTAATTTTTTTCAAGTTTCTTGAAAGTTACTCTACATTGCTCGATTCAGGTTATTGAAATGAAGCGGGACGGCTAATTGTGAATTGTATTATATTGGGTAATTCTGCTTACAATAATTGAATTGAGAAAAATAATAATAACTGCGAAAACAGGAACGCCGGGAATGGTGAAGATGCGAGGCGCAGAGAAAATTTATGAATTTTCTCTGCGCCCATCTCCACACCGTTACCCTATAATACGCTGCTTTATTTCTGTAAGAACCTCTCTTTAAACGTTGGCTGCCGGCCTGCCATTTTTAGAAAAATATCCAGGGGCACCACCTCGAACTTCGATCCTAACCCGTCCAGAATTCCTTTCACCCGTTTGATATCGCTGTTTTCGCGAACATGCATCAGCAGGAAATAAGGGCGACGCTTATTTATTTCCGCCAGTTCGTGCAGATCGGCGACCGCCGCCGCTTTTTTTCTTGTGGGTGACAGGTAGTAATCGTATGAAATGAGCGGTTTGCCGTTGCGAACCGTAAATGTGAATGCAGGCGCATAGCCGTTTACAAAACCGATCACATCCGGCATCCCCTTGTAATAGGCGTCGACCACCTGTTTTGTCAGTTCGGTATTTCCTTCCACTGTGGCGCCTTCGGAATAATCCATCAATTCAAATACTTGCAGATCCAGCAGGTCCATCATCCGTTTTGCCTCTTTAATCAGATTGGGCAGCAGTTTGGGCGGCACGGCTTTGGGGTAAAGATACCCCGGCCCGGAAAGCGCCCCAATGAAATAATCGTTAGCCGTAGCGGTGCTGTAAAAAAATTCCATCATGGCGGGAGCCAGCCAGGAATAATTGATGATGGTCTCCCAGGCGTAGGGAATTTCGCCGCGTCCCGGTTTCAGCCAGGCACCAATTCCCAGGCCGTCGGTTTGAATGCAGGTGATGTAAACTTTCTTTTCCGGGACATACTTTTTACCGGGCACAACGTTGTGATGATTTTTAAATTTGAACCCCGGTGCCGGGTGCACCTGGCTGCTGAAGCTGAGATTGGGCAGCGTGTTCAAACCTTCCACGCGATGGCCGTAATGGGAACAGAGCGAGACATGCTCCCTTTCCAAATCCTTCCCGTAAGAGTGCCAGCCCATCACCATAGCCATGGGATTCATCTCGCTGAGCAGTTTATTGGCCAAGGCGTACTCTTCCGTATCCGTCACCCGCGTCGACAGATCATTGAAAAATACATGCTTGTATATTCCCCAATCGGCAACACCGGGTTTCATTATTTTACCGTAATCACCGCCAAGCCAAACAATAAAATCCTTGTTGCAGCGGTCCCAGTAATGTTCATAAGCCCACCTGTAAATTTCCGCATCGCTTTTTCCGGCAAATTTCCAGCGGAAATCCTCCACCATTTTTAATCCGGCTTTTTCCACCAACGGCAGCATATCCTCGCTGACAACGACCGCTTTTTCCAGTCCCGCCACCGTAAATGCTACAATCAAAGAAGTGCGCACCGATTTATCCCAAACTACATATCCCTTAACGTACTGTTTCAACCTTTGCAGAGCAATTTCATGATTACGCAATTCCGTAAAAGTGAAGTTTTTCTTGTCCTTGTAGAAATCAAAAACGGCCGGAGTGTAATTAAATGCCCAGGATTTGGGATAAATGAAATAAAGACGGGGCGCATCCGCATTTACCACACCCTGCAGGCTGATTAAAAATGCCTGCACCGGCAGCAGTTCATCGATCTGCCAGTTGTCCTGCAGACGCATAAAATAGGCATCGTTTGTTCCCGCTCTTTTTAGCACGTATTTAAAATCACTGCCCGATTTTCGTGTGGAACGCTCGATGGAACAGGTGAGCAGATCGTCAGTTTTATTCCACTGAAAAATGTGCTTTTCTGTCAGGTTCACTTTTCCCTGGGATGCCAGAACCGGATACGCGATGTGAATTGTCAAAACTTCACCATTTTTCATCCAATTGGCAGTTACTTTTCTTTTTTCACCAACCGCCTGCGAAATTCCCATAAATACATTGGTAGGCCAAACCCGGTTTTTGATGCTGTTTTGGTAAACTTTGCCATCCGTTTTGAAATGAAGTGTGTCGGAAAAACTTCGCTTGCTGCCCCATTTTTCGATTAAAGTTAATTTCTGTCCAACTTTTTGCAGGTCAACGGACAGGGTGCGATAGAGACTGATTTCTGAACTTTTATCGGGAATCAACTCCCATTTGCCGAACAGAGAAGACCTTTCCTGTGCAAAACTGAAGGAAACCCAAACGGTTAAAACAAGAGAAACCAGCCAAATCTTTTTACTCATTTTATTTTCCAATCGATCTTTTTTTATTCCGGAAGTTCTTCCAAATCCAGCCATCGACGTTGCCGGTGGGATTGCCGGCTTTTTTCCGCTAACTGAACCCCTTTGGCTCCCTCCCGTAAATTCCACGGGAACGGTTCATCCAAAACCACATGTCGTAAAAACAGCTCCCACTGGTTTTTAAAAGCGTTATCATAGGTTTCTGAGGCCGGAACTTCTTCCCAGTTATTGTTGGGATCGACAGGGATGTCAACATCGGGGTTCCACACAAAACGGGGCGTACTGCTTAATTTTTGCAGCCGGCATTTTCGCAATCCGATCACTGCGGATGCTTCCGTGCCGTTCACCAGCATTGTAAACAGGTCATCCCGGCGAACCCGTGTAACCCAACTGGAATTGAATTGACACAGCACGTTATCTTCCGTCTCAAAAATCGCGTAAGCTGCATCGTCCGCAGTGCAAGTGTAGACTTTGCCGTTTTCATCGATCCGTTCTTTTAGGTGGGTCTCGGCGTGGGTCAGCACAGATTTTACCCGGCCGAAAAGATTATCGATGACATAGCGCCAGTGGGAATGCATATCCACAATAATGCCGCCGCCATCTTCACTGCGATAGTTCCAACTGGGCCGCTGGGGTGTTTGTTCGGCATTGTGACCGGAAAATACCCAGTAGCCGAATTCGCCGTGGACGGAGAGAATCTTCCCTAAAATACCCTGCTGTTTGATTTTTGCGAATTTCTGCAGCCCCGGTAAAAATAGTTTGTCCTGAACCACACCATTCTTTACCCCGGCCCTTTCTGCAGCCTGATAAAGTTGAACCGCCTTCTCCAAAGATTCTGCCGTCGGTTTTTCACAATATACGGCTTTCCCTGCATCGATGGCCATTAACATGCTGTCAACATGCAGCTTGGTAGATTGCGAATCAAAATAAATTTTGTTTTTCGGATCGGCTAAAACGCCGGCCAAATTCGTGGATATATTTTGCAGACCGTGAGCTTTTGCTAATTTTCGCAATTTATCTTCTTTGCGGCCAACAAGGACAGGTTCCGGCATAATAGCTTCATTTTTCTTGATTCTTACACCACCCTGTCTTTGAATGGCCAGAATCGAACGAACCAAATGCTGATTTGTACCCATTCTGCCGGTAACACCGTTCATGATGACGCCGATTCTGTGGAGCTTCAATGCCGATCCTCCTCAATTGCTGATAACAATATGCTCGCTTCAGTCTGCATAGGGTTTGCCGGTGCGCTAAAAACGGTCATCCGGATTCTTTCGACGGAATCTTTCTGCCCATCGGAAATCCGGGTTAAATAGTGACGACAATTTACTTTGCTGATTACTTAAATCTGCAAATATGCTTTTTTGATCTTCTGCAAAAAATAATTTTGATCCGTGTTCCACCAACGGTTTGAAAATATCTCCACTTCATGAAAACCGTTGAATCCGCTGTTTTCCATCCAGCAGCGAATTTCCCCGATGCGGATAATCCCTTCGCCCATGAGTCCGCGGTCGTTGAGCATGTCTTCCATATCCTGTTTCCAGTCGCAGATATGAAAAGCCATCAGCTTGCCGTTATCGCCGCAGCGTTTGATTTCCGCTTCCAGATCCGGGTCCCACCATACATGAAAGACATCCACTGCGACGCCGAGAAATGGCGAGTCAAATTTTTCTGCAAAATCATTGGCTGTTTTCATGGTTGCGATGGCCGAGCGGGAATCAGCATACATGGGATGAAGCGGTTCAATAACCAATTTCACGCCGTTTTTTTCCGCGCACGGTAAAATTGTTGCAAGTCCCTTTTCAATTTGATCCAGCGACTGTCTGATGGCCTGCCCGGGAACAGCGCCGCAAACCAAAACAAGCATGGGTGCTCCCAGTCCGGCGGCTTCATCGATTATCAACCGGTTTTCATCTATGGCCGCATTTCTTTCTGCTTCCGTTTTACCGGGGAAAAATCCACCGCGAACCAGTGAAACAATTTCTATTTCCGCTTTTCTGATCTCTTCGCCAAGTTGAACCGGGCTTTTGTCCGCTAATCGATCCCGCCAGACGGAAATACCTTTCACTCCCGCCTGAGCGTAATTCTCAATTATTTTCCCCATCGACCACGGTTTGTTGCTGATGGTATGGATGCAAAGGCGGTTAAAATGTTCTGAATTTTGAAAAGTCATTAAAAAGTTTCCATCGAATTGACGTTATATTAAAGCAAACTTGGGAAAATAGTCTTGGCAGATGTGGAAATATTTCTTTGCACATTGACCCATCTCCGTTTAATTCGTAATTTCAGCACTTGAAAACATGGAATCATTTTTTTACATTAAACCTAAATTGGGCGATTCTTTACTTGAAACAACCACCCAAAGATTCCGGAAGAATCTTGTTGGTTCTGTGCTTTAAACCAACAAGATTCCTACGGAATGACATTAGAATCGCTCAATTCAGGTTAAACTAATTTGTAACTATTCAGCTCACGTCTGTCTGACACAGGCAGAAAGCACACGAAACAATCGAAAGATCTCATCTAACTTTTTTCCTGTTTTTTTTTGAGTCTTTCGCGGGCTGCCTGAGTAGTGACCATACCGTAACACTTTAGTTTTTTGAACAAATCCGCTTCCTTTGCGCTCTCTGCGTCTCTGCGTTTTAAAGCGCCTGTTTTTTTAACGCAGAGACGCGGAGGGCGCAGAGAAATTGAAAAAATCGTCTGCCTATTCAGCCCGCGAATTACACGAAATTATACGAATAGGACAAAATAGTTAACGATTCGCGTTTTTTAGCGATATTAGCGGGCAACCTGAATAGTTAAACTAATTTAATGAATGAAAATGAAAACATCAATCCTAAAAAAAGGACTCAAAATGACTTCCAAAGAGAGAATGCTCACCGCACTGAATAACGAAACTCCCGACAGGCTGCCGGTTACGTCCCATCATTTAATGGATTATTTTTTGAAAACTTACATGGGAGGAATTCCTTACCCTGAGTTTTTTAACCGGTTCGACATGGATGCCATACGCTGGCTCGTACCGCACAAACCGGATTCCGCGACCGGCGATTACTTTGACCCGGAACAGCGTGATATTAACTTTCTGGAATCCCGGCGGGTTGCTTCGAACAATTGGCGTATTTTCTCAGAAGAGATTCCCGATTCCCAATATACAACCCGGCGCTATCGTTTTGTCACGCCAAAAGGGGAACTATCCATGGTGCTGCAATCCAACGAGTATACAAGTTGGGTCGCCGAATATCCGGTTAAGGAGAAATCTGATATCGATCTCATCGGTGAATTTATCACAGCTCCCAATTGTGACGTGAGAAGTGTCGATGAAGAAGCGGAAAATTTTGGTAACCGTGGATTGGTGCGCGGCCATATCTGCTGTTTTGATGTTTTCGGCCAGCCGGGTACCTGGCAGGATGCCGCTTGTATTGTGGGAATTGAACGTTTGATTTTAGCTACTTACGACGATCCCCGATGGGTACATGAACTGCTTAAAATTTTGCAAAACCGGAAGAAGATTTTTATCCGTTCACTAAAAGGCGCAAAATATGATCTGCTGGAACTTGGCGGCGGCGATGCCTCGTCCACCGTCATTTCGCCCAAAATTTTTGATCAGTTCGTTGCTTCCTACGATAGCGAACTGATCGATTTAGCCCGCGAGGCCGGACAGCGAATTGTCTATCACACCTGCGGCGGTATGATGCCGCTTTTGGAGCGAATTGCCGATATGAAACCGGATGCCATGGAAACTTTCACCCCGGCCGCAATGGGCGGCGATACCAATTTAGCCGAAGCGAAACGCAGGATCGGCGACCAAGTCTGTATGATCGGCGGTTTCGATCAGTTTCATTTTTTTAAAAACTGTTCCCCTGAAAAAACCCGCAAAGAAGTGCGCCGCTGTTTTGCGGAAGCGGGAGAAAACGGCGGTTACATCCTCTGTCCCTCAGACCACTTTTTTGATGCCGAGCCGGAATTGATTGAAGCTTTCGCCGATGAAGCAAGGCGTTGCGCTTACAAATAGATAAGGACGATGAGAGAATTATCCTCGCGCCGGCATTACACCATATATAATTCCAAGATTCAACTACAAACTATTTAATTCAATCCTAAACTAAGCGATTCTCATGTCATTCAGCCTGTCCGCTGCAGGCGGGGAGGAATCTTGTCATTATCAAGCAATGAAACAACAAGATTCCTGCTGAATGACAGTACACGTATTAGGTGGCAATGCCTGGTTGCGAATCGCTCAGTTTAGGTCAATATATCCTGCAAGTTTCCATTATATATTTCGATTCGGCGAATCGACAGGCAAACTCACTAACATAAGTTTTCTGTCGAAAAATACGACTTTGGCGGCAAAATCCAATAGCCATTTCAATATTTTTTAACTTCATAATTATTAGTAGATTACAAAAATAATCCAATTCGTTGTGTCGTAAAATACAACTTTTTACTCAATTTCCTCCGCTGCAATCAGGTAACTATATTTATTCCTGCGAGTCACATAACTCAAAAATATACAGTAATATAGCACCTCACTGTTTTGGCAGGACTTCGCCTTTCTTTTTTGCGGTACATAGATTGCCATATAACTGTTGATATATTTGTTCAGGAACCGTGTTTTCAATACCAAATCGAAAAAAGCGAGCAACCGATGCAATTACTCCTTATCGATCCGAACCTCAGTAATTTACAGGTTTATCAGGATGTTTTTGAATCCTGGGGATTTCAGGTGACAACTTGTTCTAAAAAAAGCGACTTGCGGGAGATGGTGTTGTCTGTTCATACATTCGGGGTGATAATTACCGATCTGGATCTGCCCGGAGCAAAAAAAGGACAATTGATTCCATGGCTGAAGGAGATGTTCCCGGATACGGCAATTCTGGTTCTTACGGAAAAAAGTTCTATCCAATCCGCCATTCAGGCAATCAGAAATGGTGCCGATGATTATATACAGAGACCTTTTAGCCTGGAAAAAATACGGGAAAAACTGGCTAAAACAATTGAAGGGAAAAAGCGTGGACAGACGTTATTCGATATAGAGGAGGATGTTTCACAAATTTTTCAAACGATGCACCGCATCCGGAGAATCAACCAAAATTTCTTGTATTTTAATATGCTCAACCGGATTTTCTACGAGCATATATCAGAGGCTGTCTTGATTCTGAATGGGAATGGGGAAATTCTTATCATTAATCAACGGATGAAAGATTTGCTGGGTATCGCCGCGCCGTCACTGAACGGCGCAAAATTGTTCCGGCAATTTCCCGGTCTGAAAACTTCCGTGTTCCACTCACTCTTCATGAGTCATTTGGGGAGTGTGCAGGAGATTGAATACAGAGATCTGCAATTTAACCGGCCGGGAGAGGAGAAAAAGTTAAATCTAAATGTAATGGTTCTGTCGCTGAATTCAGAAAGAGGCGCCGGTCAGGAAGCGGGTATAATCTTTATTGTGAACCAAATTAAGTATCGATAGGCAGGACACTAATGAGTAAAAAATATCCGGCAATATGGCGGCTGCCGGGTTTATGTTTTAGGGCAAGTGAATCATCCCGGCGGCAGGAAAGATACGGCGAAAATAAGCAGTATGATGGTATTGCGGCGCGACGAAAATAGTGAATTAACTGCGGTAAAACTAAATTTATCCGGTGTTATAAAAGGGAAGAGCGCTGAAAATATCCAGGTTCATCCACAGGACATAGTTTATATACTCAAAACATTCATCGCTAATGTGAGCACTTTTATCAATCAGGTTTTCGAGGGCGCTCTGCCGTTGTTGAACGCCTATTTGCAAGTTTTATTTTGGACTCGTACTAACCAAAAATTAAGAAGCACAGTTTCGTTTAGATAGAACAGCAAAAAGAGAGATCCGGTCGTTATCGCCCCACAGTGTGATGGGACTGACATGGCGGAGCTGTACCGGCTTCGATGATCAGGAACTATCATGAAACATGAACCACACAATTGAATTACAAGCGACAGGCCGGCAACCCTGAGAAACTTTCCGACCATTTTATTTAAACGGAAGTTTCCGGTTTTGACTATTTTTTTCTTCACGGTGGCCGTTGTGACCATGATCAGCTTTCTGATGGCGCCGGTTTTTCAGGCAAGTTCCAAAATCATGATCGAAAAGGAAGTCGATCCGGAGAAGGCTCTTCTCTTCAAGATGAATTTTCCTTCTGCCCGCGATCAATATCAATTTATCAATTCTGAAATCGATATTATTCGCAGTTATCCCATAGCCGCCGAGGTAATTAAGAAAAGGGGATTTAATAAAAACAGCCTGTTCATCGGAGCAAAAATTGATTTCGGCGGGGAAGTGTTTCAACTTTCAATTAGTGCAGATTCACATAAAAAATTTCAAGTTTCATGATCACAAAAAAACGAACCCGGGGTCTTAATATGACATTTAAAAATTTATTTTTGCATTTCACTCATTCTGTAAACGGAGAGAGAAGCGGTGAAAACGGGGTGCTCACTCCCAGGCAATTAAGATCCGTAATCGAGCGGGAACGTTCACGCGCCGACCGGAACGGTCATGTTTTCTCACTGATTATTTTTTATGTAAGAGAAAATAAAAACGTTGAACATTTGATTGATGAATTCATCACATCTTTGACCGGAAGATTACGGGAAACGGATGTCCCCGGTTGGTTCAATCAGTTAAGTCTGGCTGTTTTCCTCCCGGATACAGCGGCCGAAGGCGCCAAAAGATTGGCAACTTCCATTTGCCGGGAACTTCCCTGCAAAGAAGTCTCCTACAAAATATTCACTTATCCCGACGACTGGTTTTTTACAGATCATCGGGATTCTGATAGAGACTTAAATAAATCACAAAGATCGGAACAGATGAAAGAACCGGTCACAGAAGATGGCACAAAAAGTGGAAATACCACCGTGCGCAAAGCAAGCAGCGATAATACTCTGTTTCTGCAGCCGATACCTGTCTGGAAACGGTTGTTTGACATTTTTATTGCCGGTATCATTCTTATCACCATTTCTCCGCTCTTTATTTTTATTGCAATTTTCATTAAAATTGTATCGCCCGGACCTGTATTCTTCAAACAAGTGAGGCTGGGTTTTCAGGGTAAACCATTCGTATTTTGGAAATTTCGGACGATGAAAGTAAATGCTTCCACAAATGCACATGAAAAGCTGATGCGAGAAATCATCTCCAGCAAAAACGGGAATGTCATGAAAAAATTGGACATGGAAAACGATCCGCGTATTATCCCTTTCGGGAAATTTCTGCGCAATTCCTGTCTGGATGAGCTACCACAGATATTTAATATTTTGCGAGGAGATATGAGTTTTGTCGGGCCCCGTCCCTGCTTACCCTATGAGGCAGAGGAATATCAACTATGGCACACCAGAAGATTCGATGTGGTGCCCGGGCTGACCGGTTTGTGGCAGGTGAACGGTAAAAATAAAACGACCTTTAAGGAGATGATCAGGTATGATATCAGATACAAAAAACGTAGATCTTTCCGGAATGATTTAAAGATATTGTTAAAAACATTTCCCGCGATTGTTAATTTCATTCGGGATGACCTTTTTGAAAGAAAAAAACCCCGAAAAGCAGCATAACTTTTTTGTTACTTAACTCAGAATAATATGTATTTAAAATTTTACCATTTAAAAGAGATTCCATTTAATCTCGAGCCAAATCTTAAATATATTCCTGCTGTCCCAAACACAAAACTTGTTTTTTCCGAAATCCTTGCTTCCATTCACCAAAAGAACAATTTCATTGTTGTGTTGGGAGATCGTGGTTCGGGGAAGACAACCATTATAAAAGGTTTAATTGAGCGACTGTCAGTAAACTACCGGATAAAAGTTCTGCTGGAACCTGGTGAAAGCTCCTATGAATTCGTTGAAGAATATTATAATCTATGCGAATTAACAAAGACGGATGATTCAAGGGATGATCTGTTTTCACAGCATCAGAGCCGCATTAAACAGATACTTAAATATGGCGGAAACAGCATTTTGATTTTGGATGATGCGCACCTTCTTCCACGTGGCATTTTTGATTTGATTCAACTTTTTTTAAAAAACAAGATCAAAATTATTTTATTCGGACAAAATGAACTTAAGGAAAAATTACAGAATCCCGAATACGGAAATTTATGGTATGATCTTAAAAAATATATTTTTCTGCATAATTTAAATTATGATGAAATAAGATATTATATAAAACACCGGCTCTCCGTTGCCAGACAAAATGATAATTTTGAAAATCCGTTTTCGGAAGAGGCTGTTGAAGCGATTTTCCGATACTCAAACGGATTGCCGCGACGTATCAATATTCTGTGTAATAATGCACTTGTTATAGGATTTCTACAATCGGTAAAAACAATTGATCGGGAAATAATAGAAAAGGTTAAAACCGATGATGTTTGTTTGCATGAGATAAAAAAAATTCTTCATCAGACAAAAAACTAACAACTTAAACCTGAATTGAGCGATTCTCTTGCTTTTGACCTTGTTTTTTTTACTAAACAGATTTTCATTTTTTATACAAATACGGCCGGCGGTTCAGCGAATCGCCCTACAATCGCTCAATTCAGGTTTAAAATAGAAAAAACGGTACATCCGGGACGCTATAGACCATGTGTGGGATCGCAGGAATTTTAAACACCAAACGAAACAAATCTATTAAGATAAAACAATTAGAAAAGATGATATCCGTGTTAGTTCATCGCGGTCCGGATGATATTGGATATTTTTGTTCAAAAAAAATCGGTTTTGCCCAATCTCGTCTGAGTATCATCGATATTGAAGGCGGAAAACAACCAATTAGCAACGAGAACAATTCGATACAGGTTATCTTTAACGGTGAAATTTTCAATTACCTCGAGCTTCGAGAACAGCTCCTTAAGCAAGGTCATCTCTTTCGCACAAAAAGCGATACTGAAGTGATTGTTCATGCTTATGAAGAGTACGGATCTGATTTTGTAAATCTGCTGAACGGGCAATTTGCCATTGCGTTATGGGACAGCAACAAAGAAGAATTGCTTCTTTATCGGGATCGAATGGGGATTCGTCCGTTGTTTTACACTTTATTAAAAGATGGTGCCTTTCTGTTTGCTTCAGAGATGAAAGCCATTTTTTGCTACAATGGCAGCAAGCCGGAATTCGATTTTGCCGGAATAAATCAGATATTTACTCTCTGGGTAAACATTCCTCCCACAACTGTTTTTAAGAATGTATATGAAATAGCGCCCGGTTCATTTTTGTCCGTTTCCCAAAAGGGTATAAAATCCTGCCAATACTGGAAACTTCAATTTCCTGATGAAAATGAATACGATGACAGGCCTCTGCTTTATTATAAAAAAAGGTTGGAAGAATTATTGTACGATGCCGTTACTCTTCGCTTACGGGCGGATGTCCCTGTGGCAGCATACCTGAGTGGCGGGATCGATTCCTCCATTATTACCGCACTGGTTAAAAAATATCATAATAATGATTTAATTACATTCTCCGTCGCATTTGCAGACCCCGCTTTTGATGAGCGATCTTATCAGATGGAGATGGTAAAACATTTACACACCGACCATAGAATGACAGAGGTTGATCAGAAAACAATTGGTAAGCTGTTTTCCGATGTGATACGATTTACAGAGAAGCCGATTCTTCGAACCGCGCCGGTTCCTTTATTTATACTGTCTGATTTGGTCCGTAAAAATAATATCAAAGTAGTCTTAACCGGCGAAGGAGCAGATGAAGTTTTTGGCGGTTATAATATTTTCAAAGAAGACAAAGTTCGCCGTTTCTGGGCAAAAAACCCGGAATCGAACTTACGCCCGCTTTTATTATCAAAACTATATCCATATATAAATAACAATTCCTCTCAGACACAAAATTTTTGGAAGCTATTTTTTAAGAGAGGTCTGGAAGACACTGAAAATATCTACTATTCGCACAAAATTCGCTGGCATAATACAGCGCAGATAAAAAAATTCTTCCATAAAGTATACCAGAATAAGTTTGATGATAATGAACAAATTTTTAACGCTTTGAACCAGTACATTGATGCCGATATTCACAGATGGCATCCTTTCTCCCGTGTTCAATATTTGGAGATGTGTCTGTTTCTTCCCGGCTATCTGTTGTCTTCTCAAGGCGATCGTATGATGATGGGGCATTCCATAGAAGGCCGGTTTCCGTTCCTGGATCACCGGGTGATTGAATTTGCGAATGCAATTCCGCCCCGTTATAAAATGAAAGTACTAAATGAAAAGTACATTTTAAAAAAGACATTTGCAAAGATACTCCCAAAATCCATCGTTCAACGGGAAAAGCAGCCCTATCGGGCACCGGTTAGTCGATATTTTATGAATAAAAATGGCAGTATCGCATCTTCCATGCTAACCGATGAAAAAATAAACTCCTACGGCTATTTCAATCCGGATTCCATCAAAAAATTAAAGACCAAAGTAGAACACAATTCGATTAAAAATATCGCGGTTCGAGATGAAATGGCATTGATCGGTATCATTTCAACCCAGTTATTACATTTTCATTTTATCGAAAAGGGGCAAACAGCTAATCACAAAAACACCTAAAAATTTTATCAATCATTTTTTACTGAAACCTTCATCATAAAATGTGAGAGCGTGACAATGGAATTCACAAAAGATTCAATAAATATTGATGTAAAAAATGAAACTGAAAATATCGTTAGCAAACTGAAATACAGTGTAAATCATCGATTACGAAAAAGAGGAGCGGTTGTTGGAATCAGTGGTGGAATCGATTCATCCGTTGTGTTGGCATTATGTACCGGAGCTTTTGGGCCGGAAAAAGTGGTTGGCATATTGATGCCGGAGCAAGATTCCAGTACAGACAGTCTGGATCTTGCCAAAACTCTGGCAAACCGGTTTCGTGTGAACTATATCATCGAAGATATGACGCTTTCCATTGCAGGATTCGGATGTTACACAAGAAGAGATGAGGCAATTAAAAGCATCTTTCCGGAATATAACAGCAGCTATAAAGCTAAAATTACAATTCCTACAAACATCCTGGATAAAAACACACTGAGTCTATTTTATGTCACAATTATATCCCCGGACGGGAAAGAGAAAAAAACGAGATTGCCTGTTAAAGAATATCTACAGATTGTCGCAGCTTCCAATTTTAAACAAAGAAGCAGAATGAGCATGTTGTATTATCATGCAGAAGCAAGAAATTATGCCGTTATTGGAACCGGGAATAAAAATGAGCATGAATTGGGGTTTTTTGTGAAATATGGCGATGGCGGCGCCGATGTGAAACCGATAGCTCATCTGTTTAAAACGCAGGTTTTCCAATTAGCGAAATATCTGGACATTCCGGAAGAAATTCAACGACGGACGCCGACTACCGACACATACAGCGCAGAACAAACCCAGGAAGAATTTTTCTTTCGTCTTTCTTTTGACATTTTAGACAGAATCTGGTCCGGTTGGGAAAAAGGAGTACCTGTGGAAACCATCGCCGGCGTGTTAAAACTTACTCCGACTCAAGTGGAAAACGTCATTAAAGATATTCAACGTAAAAAGAAAACAACAGAATATTTGCGAACCGAACCGCTATAAATTTATGGGAAGAAAAATGAAATTTTTCATCTATTTTTTCACAATTCTATTTTTTGTTATCCTGTCGTCTTTTTCATCGGTATTAAGCCGGGAGCGCGTTATTAAACCGGGTGATGCGCTTGAGATAAATGTGTATGGTTCTGAAGAATTAAATCAGACTGTTGTTGTAAAATCTGACGGAACAATCGATTTTCCTTCCATGCTGGGGTTGCCTTTAGATGGAATTCCCATCCGCCAGTTTCAGAGGATTCTTGTTGCTCAGCTGTCAAAATATCTGGAAAGGACACCGATGGTGATGGTTCGTTTCAGCGAAAGTTATCCCATTAAAGTAACTGTTCTGGGGCAGGTAGCAATGCCGGGTTTATACCCCATTGCCAACACAGTAACGCTTCAGGGCGCTATTACCGCAGCAGGAGGATTCACCGCCGGGGCGCAACTGTCGAAAATAAAGTTAATCCGGATGGAGGAACAAAATAAAACCGAAACAATTGTGAATATAGAAAAATTCTACGAAAATGGCGACCCTTCTTCCTTACCATTACTGAAAGACGGAGATGTAATTGTTGTCTCCGGCAATCCGCTGGCGACAAATGTAAAAGTGCTGGGATGTGTTGAAAATCCCGGCAGTTACGAGGTTTCCTTTCATACAACCGTATTGGATGTCATTTTTATGGCCGGCGGCGCGACAAATGAGGCGAATTTGAATAAAATAAAAATGGTCTCCTGGAATGGTGATGAAACCAAAGAGATACGTCTCAATATTAAAGAAATATTAGATAATAAAGCGTATAAGAATATTCCGACAGTCGGACCGGGAGATGTGGTTTATATCCCGAAAAAGGCTATCGCGTGGGGTCGTGTTATGGGATTTGTCAGGGATATTTCAACTTTTGCGATGCTCTATTACATCATTGTACGCAGCCGTAACTGACAATATATTATTTCATTGTAAAAGCTTGTTTTTTTAGCAAAGTTTTTCAATCAGTTGGTTTGCAGAGCGACGAGTCTCGTCGCCTTACAGTATGAATGATTTGTGAAAAGATATGGAATATAAAAGTCCTGAATGGTATTGGAGTTATAGATGAAAAAGTTGAATTCACAAATTAATGTACCTAAAGAGTCGGAATTATTAGCGTATTTAAATACAATCAGAAAAAGGAAATGGGTTGTAATCATTTCTATGATTACAATTGTTATTCTGACGGCGCTTTTTACTTTATATACAACTTCCATCTATGAATCCGAAGCGACAATTCTGTATGAAGAGCCTAAAGATACTATGTTTGCGCTTGATGTGGGACAACCGTTCTATAACAAAAGTGCCATCATCAATATGACAGAACAGATCAGAAGCCGGACAATAGCGGAACAAGTAGCCCGGGAATTGCCGAAAAATGTAATCGGTATATATAAATTTCCTGATCCGCTGCCTTCCGATTTCTCAAAAGAAAAATTTATTGCAGAAATACTGCAACAGAATCTGAATGTATCGGGAGTTCGCGGAAGCGATGTTTTGAAAGTGAAAGTACAGGCAAGTGATCCGGTTGCAGCAAGAATCATAGCCAATGCATACGTAAGGCATGTATTAAAGTGGAACCTGCGAAAGAAAAAAGAAGAGACTTCAAATATCCGTAATTTTATTGAAGAACAGTTAAAAGTTTTTCAAAATAAATTAAACAAAGCTGAAAAAGAGCTGCAGGCTTTCAGAGAAAAAAATACAATGGTTTCTTTAACTGAAACTTCAACTGAAATTCTTAGCCGTATTACGGATGCGGAGATAAACTTCAATCAGGTAAAAACAGAAATTTCCGCACTTACGCAGCAAAAAAGATTCATCGACCAAAAGATCAGGGAAGAAAATCCTTTCTTCAAAATCACTTCCGATCCTTCTATACAGAGATTAAAACAAAAGCTTTTAGAGCTGGAAAAAGAGTATTCTTTAGATCAGGCAGGGAGTGATGGTGTCGATCCCCGGAAAATGATGAAATTAAAACTTGAGATTGATTCAGTTAAACACGTGATAATAACAAACCAATTGAATGTCAATAAAAGCAATGATTTGTTAGACCCGTTGTCTCAAGTCCGCAATTTAGTTCAGGAATCCATCAACACCGAGTTGGCATTAGAAACGAATATTGCCAGAAAACAGGCGCTGGAAAAAATCTTAAACGATTACAATGCCAAACTGCAGATGCTTCCAAAACAGGAGATGCAGTTAGCCCATCATTTGAGAGATATGGAAGTTAATAGAAATATTTTCAATTTACTCCAGGAAAAATTACAGGAAGCGCGGATTTCAGAAGCCAGCAAAGTAGGTGATATTCATATTGTCGATCCGGCCAATACACCGAAAGACCCGATCAGTCCAAAGAAAAAACGCAATCTTCTTTTAGGTGTTCTGCTTGGATTATTCTTCGGGATCGGATTGGCATTCATTCTTGAAACACTCGACAACTCAATAAAATCCCAGGAGGATGTGGAAAATTATATCAATCTTTCCGTTCTTACATCGGTGCCGTCCATTTCGAACAGTAAACTACCTCTGGTAAAAAAAGATAAGCATACCAAAGAATCTTATGCGGAGAAGTTGTTAAACCATTCCAACAGCAAGTCTCATCTGTCCGAAGCATATCGGATGCTGCAGATTAATATCAGTTTTGTCAATGCGGATAATTTTTTAAAAAGTATTTTGATAACCAGCGCAAGTCCCGGGGAAGGGAAGACATTAAATGCTATCAATATGGCATACGCGTTCAATTTAGCCGGTAAAAAAACAATTTTGATCGACTGTGATCTCAGGCGTTCCATGGTTCATAATGTTTTAAACTTAAGTAAAGAACCGGGATTAACGAATGTGTTAATTAAAAAAAATCATCTTGATGAAACGATCCGGGAGATGTGGCAGCCTAATTTCAGTGTTATTCCCAGCGGAACGTTGCCGCCCAATCCTGCGGAATTATTAAATTCCCAAAGGATGAAAGAGATTCTCAGTGAATTGAAGAAAAGATACGATATAATCATTATCGATAGTCCGCCAATTATTGCCGTAACAACCGATACCACCATCTTGAGCAAGGAAGTCGACGGCGTTTGTTTGGTCATTAAATCGGGTAATACAACCTATAGCGCCGCCTTAAAAGCGAAACAATTATTAGTTAATAGTAATGCAAAGATTATCGGTACAATTTTAAATGATGTCGATTTTAAAAATGTATATGGTTACTACGACGACTATTATAACCTTAATTAAGCGATTCTCTTGTTTTTGACCTTGTTTTTTTTACTAAACGGATTTTCATTTTTAATACAAATACGGCTGGCGATTCAGCGAATCGCCCTACAATCGCTCAATTTAGGTCAGAATAAGAAAGTGAGTCTTTGTACTTGGTCAAATGGCTTCAGGATAAATTGTGAATCGCATTCTTTTCATCATGTTCAAATATTTTAATCAGGATCCGCGTCCTCAGCGTGAAGCGGCGGCATTAATAGATCAGGGCTTTTTAGTCGATGTGATATGCCTTTCCCCTTCCGATGCTGAAAATAAGTATGAAAATTCGGAACGCCTGCGGTTCTTTACTGTGCCCGTCCATAAAAAACGTAAAAATCAATTGAGGTATCTGTATGAATATACCGCTCTTTTAGGTTGCACATTTTCGGTTGCAGCCTGGCTCTATTTTAGAAATCGCTATAAAATGGTTCAGATATTTGTTATGCCGGAAATACTCATGTTCTCAGGTGTCATTCCCAAACTATTGGGAGCAAGACTTCTGATGGATTGGGAAGACCCTTCATTCGAGCTCTACCTGACAAAATTTAAAACCCGTTATGATTTTATTTTTCTTGCTTTGATCCGCTTGATTGAAAAGTTAAGTGTTGCGCTGGCGGATAAAATAATAACGCCGAACGAAGGGTTTAAGCAGGCGTTTTCCGGTAGAGGGTTCCGTAGCGAAAAAATAGATATTGTGATGAATTCCCCCGACAGACGTATCTTTGACAAAGTTGCGGAACAGGTCGGTTCATCAGAGAAGCGGAGATTTACTGTTTTGTACAATGGCACAATTCTAATGAGACATGGTCTCGATGTTGCAATACGGGCTTTTAAAATTGTAACAGAGAAGATACCTGATGCCCGCATGGTTATCATCGGCGATGGTGAATCCGATTATGTCAATCAATGCCGGGCAATCGCTGAACAAGAAAACATTGCCGGAAAAATCGACTGGCGTGGTTTTGTAAATATAGATCAGATTCCCGATATTATTAGACAATCCTCAGTGGTGGTAATTCCCAATCGAAAAACCGAATTTACAGTCATTAATTTCCCGCAGAGAATTCTGGAATGCGGCTATTTGAGGGTTCCGCTGGTTGTTTCCAGATTGCCGGGAATTGAATACTATATGAACGATGAAAGCATCTGTTTTTTTGAACCGGAAAATTATAAAAATTTAGCGGAAAAAATAATCAGCCTTCATACTTCGCCGTTGCAAAGACAGACGCTTATTGAAAATGCTTTTCAACTATGTAAAAATCTGACGTGGGAACCGGATTATAAAAAAGTTGTAAATGAATTAACCGGAGAAAGAGTCCGGGCCGGAAAAACTTCTGTTTCTTCAAACTATGCCTGATGCCAAATACATCCTGATAACACCGGCAAAGAATGAAGCGGAATACATAGAGAAAACCATTCGGAGCGTTATTTCGCAAACCATTAAACCGGTAAAATGGGTTATTGTCAGTGATGGCTCGACGGATCAAACCGATGATATTGTGAAGAAATATCTTGATGAAAATCCTTTTATGGAACTGGTTCGGCTGAAGGAAAACAGAGAGCGGAATTTCGGTTCAAAAGTAAAAGCCATCCGAAAAGGTTTTGAAAAAGTCCGAACACCGGATTTTAATTTTTATGGAAATCTGGATGCCGATCTGTCATTCCAGCCGGCTTATTATGAAGAAATTCTGGAAAAATTTTCTAAAAACCCAAAACTTGGTATTGCCGGCGGGATTGTTCTTGAAAACCTGGGGAATGAAAAATTCCATCCACAAATCGTCAGTGAAGATTTCAGCGTTGCCGGGGCTATTCAGATGTTTCGCAGGGAATGTTACGAAGAGATCGGCGGCTATCTCCCGCTTAAAAACGGCGGTGTGGATGCTATTGCAGAAGCAATGGCACGGATGCATGGCTGGGAAGTTCGATCTTTTCATTCAATAAAGATCATTCATCACAAACAAACCGGTACAAAAAAAGCGAATATTTTAAAAGCCAGATATTTGCAGGGGATTGCTGAATATTCGCACGGGAATCATCCTCTGTTTCAAATTATGAAATGCCTGTACCGGGTAAAAGAGAAACCAATGATTGTGGGCAGTATTTCAAGAATAGCCGGTTATTCCACCGCGTTTGTGCGCGGGGATAAAATTGTAGTTCCTGATGAAGTAGTCCGGTATCTTAAAAAAGAGCAACTTTACAGATTATTGTCTTTGTTTTCAGACCCTGAAAGTGGCAGACAGGAAGTGAAAAATTGAAATATTTAAAATTAATATTGATGATTCTGTTTTTCACCGTTTCGCTGGGTAATATACCAAATGAGAAATCTACTCTGGAAATTTACATGGCAGACCCTGAGGTTCGTATTGCTCAAAAAATATTTTGCCAAATTAAAAATGTGAAAAATAATTACAGACTGCGGGCGATACTGGATAGCACTTTAATATATGAGAAAAAAGGAGATTTGCAGGATGAAGAGATTTTTGTGGCAGATTACAGCTCTCTTCGCGCGGGGGAACACAACTTAACGGTACAGTTATTAAACGGTACTGAGAAAATCGTAGCGAAAGCAGAAAAGAACTGGACAACCCTGCATGATGGTATTCCAAAAGTCGGTATAAACGAACTGAATGCAATTTGTACGGATGGAACCCCCTTTTTCCCGATAACGTCATTTATGTTGAACCGCTCGAAATTCAGTAACTGGCCGTATCCGTCTCCGCTCGATATGGCATCGTGCATCAATACTCTTTATTTTGAGGGCTATTATCCGGAACATAATATTGCTTCCTGGAAGGATTACATTCAAAGTGGGTATTCTCAGGGGTGGTATGTAATCGGGCCGGGAAGATGGGACGGTTTTGATAAACAAAACCCCAGGGCGTCGGATACAAATAAACTTGTTGAATATGTAACGGCTACAAAAGATTTTCCCGGATTGTTTGGTTGGGTGTGGGACGATGAACCGAATTTAGGCGGCAGAAACAAATATAATCCGGCTGAAATTTACCGAAAATGGACTGAATTAACACATAGTTACGATACTAATCATCCTGTCTGGGTTCTTTACTACGGCTATCAGTTTACTCACAATGGAAGCAAATACCACACAAACCGGATGAAGGAGTACTGTTATCTGTTCAATGAAGACAGGTTTGGTAAAAAAACAGCCATTGCGGATATTGTTTCCCTGGATTATTATCCTTACGAATATGCCACCTGGCATAATTGGGTTTCTCTTGAAGATTATGCCCTGGCTTTAGATCGGGCCAGGAAATGGAATTATGATCTGTTTCCCATTGCCACCTGCATTGAATCACAGGATTTGCACGATCCCCAAAAAAAAGGGCATGACAAACCCTGTGGAAGTCCGCTTAGAAATAACCGCGGCTGGACGCCCGGTCCTGATCCGGTGCAGTTAAAAAATTTAATTTGGGTAAGTGTAATTCACGGTG
The DNA here is from genome assembly GCA_913009825.1 of uncultured Deferribacteres bacterium. Lineage (GTDB taxonomy): Bacteria > Zhuqueibacterota > JdFR-76 > JdFR-76 > DREG01 > DREG01. The sequence goes on along the minus strand of CAJVYQ010000024.1, from coordinate 24,984 downwards.
TAAAGGCGATTCAACTGTTTCACTATTTCTGCCCGATCCCCAAAGAAAATGTAGCTGTATTGCAGAAGTTTAAAAAACAGATTGAAAAATTGACCCCGGTAATTCTCGGACCGGAACAATCCGGAATATCCATCGCAAAAATGGAGCATAACGGAGGCAGGGTCGATATCATGGTCAGAGAAAACGATCACCGGTTTTACATCATTGCCGCTAATCTCAAAGAAAAAAAAGAGAATGTGACATTTCGTATAGCAGGAATTTCCGACGGAACAACGGTTGATGTGTACGATGAAGACCGAAAGATCAATATTCAAAAAGGGTCTTTTTCCGATTCATTTGAAAAATTAGCTGTACATATCTATATATTTCCCGATGATGTTAAGGAAGTTCCCGAATAATGCCCGGTCATTTCCCGCAAGAAATCATCTGTCGGATTGAGTAAACGGTTTATGAGCAAAATGGATCTTTCGATTATCATTATTAACTGGAATTCTGTCGATTACCTTAAAAGATGTCTCTCTTCCATTTACAAACAAACCGATAATCTGAATTTTGAAATAATTATTGTGGACAATGCCTCCTATGACGGCTGCAGGGAAATGTTGGCTGCACAATTCCCGGAAGTTATATTCATACAAAATAAAAAAAATCTTGGTTTTGCCGGGGCAAACAACCTGGCCTATCAGCACGCATCCGCCGATGTCCTTTTGTTTTTAAACCCGGATACGGAAGTTTTGGATTCCGCCATCGGTAAAATGGCCGCTTTTTTAAAAAATACACCCGATGCCGGGGTTGTGGGGTGTAAATTATTGAACCCCGATCTGTCCGTTCAACTATCGTCAGTCAAAGCTTTTCCCAGCATTTTAAACCAGATGCTCGATGTCGATCGTCTAAAACTGTTTTTCCCAAAACTTAAATTGTGGGGTATGCAACCCTTGTTCGATGACAGCGGCACTTCTGTTAAAGTGGATGTGATTTCAGGAGCCTGTATGATGGTTAAACGTGAAGTGTTCAAAGACGTTGGCTTATTCAGCGCCGATTATTTTATGTACGGGGAAGATGTTGACCTTTGCTACAAAATTAATAAATCCGGATTCCATGTCTACTATCTTGGTGATACAAATGTCATTCATTATGAGGGGAAAAGTTCTGCAAAACAAAACAGCAATTTTTTTTCTGTTTTGATGATGCAGAATGCCAAAACGACCTTTTTTAAAAAAACAAGAAGTTCAATGTATGCAGGAAGTTACAAAATTATGCTTTTTATTGTTAGCTGCATTCGGCTGGTTTTCATTTTTTTGCTGAAACCGATTAAAAGCAAAGCGCTTTCTAGTAACGATGTAGAATATTCTTATCAAAAATGGAAAACGATCTTAAAATGGTCATTAGGACCGGAAAAACAAATTCAAGCGGTTCAGAGTAAAACAAAACAATGAACAGAAACGGTTCGGTTTCCATTTTAAATAAAATTGCAATATTGCACGGCGGCGACAGTCTGAGAAGTAAATCGTTTCGCGGCACCGTTTGGATGAGTGGAGGAAACGGCCTGGAACAGGGTTTGCGCCTCATCCGAAACATGATTTTAACGCGTTTACTGGCGCCGGATGTTTTTGGAATAATGGCGATTGTATTGGCCATAAATCTGGCTTTCCAGTCATTTACGGAAATAGGCATTAAACAATCCATCATTCAAAATCCGAAAGGACATGAGCGTGACTACCTGAACGGCGCCTGGTGGTTTTCTTTCATTCGCGGAGCGGGATTATATTATCTCGCATATTCAGGGGCACCCTGGATCGCCGAATTTTACAACAATCCGGAGCTGACGCCGCTATTGCGAATTGCCTTCTTAAGTATTATTTTTAACGGGCTTCTCAGTCCTATGGCCTATGTTGCCCTTAAAAGAATGGATTTTAAACGCTGGGTGGGTGTTTATCATTCAGGAGGTGTCCTTGGCGTTTTATCCACCATCTGTTTGGCGTTCGTTATTCCCAATGTATGGGCTTTGGTGACCGGTTTTATCGTAGAAGCCGTCAGTCGTTTTATCCTTTCGTACCTCATTTGTCCTTTTCGTCCCGGTTTAAATTTTGCAAGGAATCACTTAAAAGCTCTATTCAACTATGCCCGCGGTATGCTGGGTCTGCCGATTTTAACATTTATTTTTTTACGAACCGATATATTTGTTATCGGTAAGCTTTGTTCTGCTTCGGAAGTCGGTTTCTACAGTATGGCCCTGTCGTTGGCCCAGATTCCCATTCAATTTTCAACGGTTATCACCGAAGTGATGATGCCTGCATTTTCGGAGATGCAGAAAAATTTTCAACGAATCAATCAATCTATTTATAAAATCACCTCTGCAATTGCTTTTTTAGGATTTCCCGGGTTGGTTTTTGTTATTCTTTACGGGAAAAATCTCCTCTCACTTGTTTACGGAACACAATATGCCACCGTAGCAATTCCGTTTGCAATCATCTTTACTACGGCGTTGTTTCGAGTATGCAGCATGCCGATCGCTTCGGTTTATCTTGCTATCGGCAGGCCGGAATTACACAGGTTGTTTGTCGGGATCAGAACAATCATGATTATAATTTTTATCTATCCTTTTGTTAATAAATTTGGTCTTACAGGTGCAGCGGCGGCCGGTTTATTCTCAATGTTTATCGGATATTTTTTTCAGGTAAGTAAAATCGGTAAAATTACAAATCTTAATTTAAGACGATATGGTTTAATCTTTCTGCAGGCAGCCGGTGTTTCCCTGCTGGGAATTATTGCCTGGATGATTTTGAATCCCTTTTTATTGTCGTTACCTCTCTTTGGTTTATTTACGGGAATGGTAACTTCTCTGGTAATTACTTATATTGCATTCCGGTTGTTCTACGGAACAGGTAAAATCTCCACGATTTTCACTACCGAATAGACAAAAAATCGGCTGCCTAAAAACGAAAGGATCCAAAGACCGGTTAAATCATGGATGAAACGTACAGAATTGGCCAGGATCTCGGCGGACAAACCATCATTCATCCTGTTGCGTTAGGGTTTACCATTTTAATGGGAATCCTGATATTCTTTTTGCCGCGTAAATATCAGATTGTACCCTTTATGCTCGGGGGCTTTTTGGTTCCCATGCTTCAACGGATTGTCATCGCAAGCCTTGATTTTTCCATGCTGCGAATTTTGTTGCTATTCGCCTTCGCCCGTCTTTTTCTGCGCCATGAAATGAAGCCTCTCAAACTTAACGCAATAGATCATATTTTAATTTTATGGGTTCTCTTCAGAATTGTCACTTACACATTACTCTGGCAGACAAGCGGCGCATTTTTTAATCGCCTTGGCGGCTCATTTGATGCGCTGGGCATCTACTTCCTGTTCAGGTTTTACATCCGGGATGTGAATGATATCCAAATGATTATAAAGACACTTTCATTCATTGCTATTCTTGTGGCGGTTTTTATGATCAATGAACGGTTAACGAGGCATAATATTTTTTCAATATTTGGCGGTGTGCCGGAAATCACTTATATTCGGGAAGGAAGATTACGGTGTCAGGGAGCGTTCTTTCATCCGATTTTAGCCGGTAGTTTCGGTGCCGCCCTGATGCCGTTGTTCATTTCCTTCTGGTTAAACATGAAACAGGAGAGAACCTTACTGTTTATCGGAGGAATTGCGGCAACGGTGATTACGGTGCTGTCTTCGTCGAGCGGGCCCATCATTTCTTACGCCGCGGGTTTGGCCGTATTGAGCCTTTGGCCGCTGCGTAAAAACATGAATTTCATTCTGTGGGGTATCGGCAGCTCTTTATTAGCCATCCAAATTTTGATGAGAGCGCCGATATGGGCATTGTTTATGCACGTAAAAGTGATCGGCGCATCGACCGGTTTTTATCGCTATTTTTTAATCGATGAATTTATCAGGCATTTTTTCGAATGGGCGTTGTTGGGGACAAAATTTACCGCAAGCTGGGGAAGGGGACTTTTTGATCTGACAAATCAGTATATTCGTATCGGAGTCGACGGCGGACTTATTTCGCTTGTATTATTTCTGTCTGTTATTTTTGCCTGCTATCGAAATATCGACCGGACATTGAAGAGAACGGAGATCCCGCCGCTTGAACAAATCCTGGTGTGGGGAATCGGTGTTTCATTTCTTACAAATCTGGTATCATTTTTGTCCGTATCATATTTTGATCAGATAATTATTATATGGTATATGACGCTTGCGATCATCTCTCTTTTTGACAGTATATTTTCAGATGCTGAATCGGAAGAGTCGGTGTCCGATGAGGAAGATCGGTTGGTTTTTAATTACACTGCTCACTGACCGAATATAAATCAGATGAACGAAAATCATAAAATCTGCTTATTAGGCGCAACATTCAGGACAAATAATCTGGGAGTAAGCGCATTAACCGACGGGATCATCAAAAGTATTCAGCATCAATTTCCGGATGCGCAAATATTTTTACTGGATTATGGAAAAGAAAGACGGCAGTACGATTTTAAATTCTCTAATGGGACGGTAAAGGTTCAGCTTCTGAATCTTCGATTCTCAAAAAAGATTTATCTGAAAAACAATATTGCCGTTTTAATTCTTCTCACATTACTTCTGAAAATAATTCCCTTTACAAAAATTAAAAACAGAATTATTGCCGGCAACTTTTTTTTGAGCAGCATTAGTGAAATGGATTTTTGTGCATCGATTGCCGGCGGTGATAGTTTCAGCGATATTTATGGTTTGGCAAGGTTCTTCTATGTGGCTTTGCCTCAGCTTCTTGTACTTTTCATCCGTCGGGAGTTGATCCTTTTGCCTCAGACATTGGGCCCATTTCGGACAAAATCCGCATCTTTCATAGCCGGGTATATTCTAAAAAGATCAGAATTGATTTATTCAAGGGATTACACGGGTTTGAAGGAGATGAATTCGTTTTTAGGAGAATCGTGGGTAAAAAATAAACTGAATTTTTGTTACGACGTTGCATTTATTGTAGATCCCGTAAAACCTGAAATGTTACAACCGGAAGACTTTTTTGTCCGTGAAACATACGATTCCCCTGTCGTCGGGTTGAATATAAGCGGACTGCTGTTTATAGGGGGGTACAATCGAAACAACATGTTCGGTTTAAAAATAGATTACAAGCATTTTATTTACGATTTGATTGATCGGCTCATCATCAGAAAAAAATCGGTAGTATTTTTGATCCCCCACGTTTTTGGTTCCATGGATCATCCGGAAAGTGATTATGTGGTTTGCAAAAAAATATTTTCCGATTTGAAAACAAAATATAAAAGCAGAATTTTCACCGTTGACGGGACTTACAATCAGAATGAAATAAAATATATCATTGGTTTGTGTGATTTTTTTATCGGTTCCAGAATGCACGCTTGTATTGCCGCGCTTTCCCAATGCATACCTTCCGTTCCTGTTGCCTACAGTAAAAAATTCTATGGAGTTATGCAGACTATAGGAACAGAATCATTCGTAGCTGATCCGCGTCATTTAAACGAAGAAGAGATATGGGACATTGTCGAGCGGGCATTTGAGCAAAGAGACTTCATCAGGAGCCAACTTAACGAAAAAATTCCATCGGTTCAAACTAAAGTATTTAATCTGTTTTCCGAAATATCTACCAAAGTAAATAAGGAGAGTGAGATATAATGAAACGTAAAAAAAATAAAAATCGATTTAAGCATTTGTATTTGAAAAAACTGAATATGTTGCTTTTCTTTTTCCTGGGTTTCCTGATTAATCATGCCATAGCCGGTAAATCAGTTGTAATTAATCATTCGAATTGGAACCCTTCCGGATATGGGACGGCGCTGTTTGATTCTGTCCGGGCAGATAAAATTATGTTCGGCCATCAGTCCATTGGATACAATATTATCGATGGATTAGAGACATTATCTTCGGATGATCCCGGCAGGTTTGGTCTTAACATCATTAATGATCCGGATAAATTAACGGAGCCGGCTTTTGGCCATTGGGCAAATGGAAACAACACCTTTCCCCATGGTAAAATTGACGCGTTTGAAACCAAAATGAGAGGCCTGGATTCAAACGGAAATGTCTGGGCTGAAGTGTGCAATATTGCTTTCTTTAAATTTTGTTACCTAGATTTTAATTCACTTAGTCTTGATATCGACAGTTTGTTTAGTCACTATATTGCTGCCATGGATTCACTGCAGAAGGATTTCCCGAATTGTAAATTTGTCCATGTAACCGTACCGCTTTCCGCGCTGAAGTTCAGCAGTGATAAACAGAGAAATATGAATCGTCATACCTACAATCAAAAGCTTCGGGAGTATATCAAAAATGCAGAAAGCTATCTTTTTGATCTGGCCGACTTAGAGGCACACGATGAAAACGGAAATTATCAGTCTTTTGAATATCAGGGTACATCTTATCCGATGATGTGGTATGATTCAAGTAATCCGGAGAATAACGGGTGGAGCAGTGACGGCGGGCATCTGAACAGCAAAGGCAAAAAATATGTAGCGTCTGCACTATGGAGTTTATTAATAACCATGCAGTCCAATTTTACATCGGTAAACTCAGAACAATCTTTCAATGAATATGAAAGCAGGAAGTCTTTCAGGTTGTTGCAAAATCATCCGAATCCTTTTAATCCGACGACTCAAATAGTCTTTTCGTTATTGCGTTCCGATTTTGTTTCCATTAAAGTTTTTAATCTGTTAGGAAAAGAGATTAGCACACTGGTGCACGAGTATAAAAAAACAGGAAAATACAGCGTTATATTTAACGGAAGCAGTATTACAAACGGATTATATTTTTACAATTTAAAAGTTGGCAACATGAGTGAAACAAAAAAAATGCTGCTTATTAAATAAACAGGGTATGATACAATAATGATAAATAAAATATTGTTCAGACTTTATAATTTCAATAAAAACAGGTCAAGAGAGTCGATTATCCGCTTACTTCTTCGCCTTGAAGGAGGAGAATCCAGATCGCAAACACTGCGTGATATTTTCAGAGTTTATCACCAGGTGGAAATTGGTATGTATTCGCATGGCGGCTGTTTCAAAATCTGCGCTTTTGATAAACATACAACGATCGGGAGATATTGTTCCATAGCCAGGACGGCCCGGGCGATGAACCGGAATCATCCGATGAACTTTAAATCGATGCACGCATTTTTTTTTAATCCTGTTTTAGGGTATTGTCGGGAAGATATTGTTGAATATATCCCGTTAAAAATTGGCCATGATGTATGGTTAGGACACAATTCAATTATTATGCCGCATGTCAAAGAGATCGGAACCGGAGCTGTGGTTGGCGCCGGCGCCGTTTTAAATAAAGATGTCCCGCCTTACGCCGTCGTTGTCGGCAATCCGGCCAGAGTTGTGCGGTACCGGTTTTCGCAAGAGAAAATCGAAGAACTTTTGGCTTCACGGTGGTGGGAAAAACCAATTGAAGAATTAAAACCTTATCTCAATGAGTTCCTGCGGCCTTACAATAATGTTCCAATCAATGAATCTGTATTGTTATGAAAAAGGGAAAACAATGGGACGGAAATTTTATATTTTTTTAATGTGTATCAGTCTAACCGGTTGCAAACAAAATACTGAGGTTATAAACATGACTGAAAAAATAGGCTCGGAGATCATTTCCGTTGAAGCCGTTGAAAAATTAAAAACTCAAAAAATTCTGTTTGGTCATAAATCAGTTGGGAAAAACATTATTGCCGGGATCGAAGATATCATCGCGAACAATCCTCAATTTAAGGGACTCAACTTGATAGAAACAGATCAAATCAGCAAACCCGGGATCTATCATATTCAAAACGGGAAAAATCAATATCCAAAAAATAAATGTGATGAATTTAAAAAAACAGTAATGAAAAATAATTTGGGCGATAAATTGGATATCGCATTTTTTAAATTTTGTTATGTTGATTTTAAAGAAGATACGGATATTGAAGATATTTTTGCCTATTATAACAAAACAATTGAAGCTTTACAGAATGAATTTCCCAATCTGAAATTAATCCATGTGACTGCGCCGCTATCTGTTCATGCATACGGGGGGATCAAAGGGTTCATAAAAAACGTTCTAAAAGGAGATAAAAGAAACATCAAGCGGAATCAATACAACAACTTGCTCAGAAATAAATACAAAAACATTTTCGATTTAGCCGGAATAGAATCCCAATATCCTGATGGCAAAAGAGCTACATTTGTAGAAAATGGTTCAACTTATTATTCTCTGGTTAAAGAATATTCAAATGATGGAGGACATTTGAACAAAGTTGGCAGATTCTACGCGGCAAGAGAATTACTGATTGTTTTATCAAAAACAGCTTTGAGCGATTCAACCGAAAGAATAAATAATGAAGAAGATAATTAAAGTATGAAGAGGACGTACTATGCACGATATCACCGAAATACGTGAATTTATTGTGGAGAATTTTTTATTTGGGGATGATAACGGACTCGATGAGGATACTTCTTTTCTTGATGAAGGAATAATCGATTCTACCGGCGTGCTTGAATTGATAAGTTTTTTGGAAGAAAAATACAATTTTTCTATCGATGAGGAAGAATTGCTCCCGGAGAATCTGGACAGCTTAAAGAACCTCGATCAATTTTTAAAACAGAAATTTAATGGTCATTCAAGTAATAATTAGTGCCTTAACGAAAACTATGAAATAGCAGTTGAAGTGTCATTCCTACGAAAGCAGCCTGCCCGCCGCAGGCAGGGAATCTAATGAAAACAAAAGATTATGAATTCCCGCTTTCGCGGGAATGACAAAAAATGGAGTTTTCATTAAAGTAACACCTGAATAGAGCGATTGTAGGGCGATTCGCTGAATCGCCGGCCGTATTTGTATTAAAAATGAAAATCCGTTTAATAACAAAAACAAGGTCAAAAACAAGAGAATCGCTTCATTCAGGTAACGGTTAACTTCCATGTGATTTTGGAAATTAAATTAATTTACGCCTTGACGACTCTATGCTCACAATTTTTCAATATTACCCGAAAATGAGCGATTGCGAAGCGATCCGCTGAATCTACCTACTGATGAAACCTCACCATGCAAGTAAACCACTTTTTAGAAATATCCGCCCAAAAATATCCGGCTAAACCCGCCGTTTGGTATCAAAACCGATGGCAGACATACGGGGAGATCGATCTATTAACCAATAAACTGGGGAACTACCTGAAAGATTGCAAAATCGGGAAAGGCGACCGGGTCGCCTTAATGCTTGAAAATTCATTTGATTATATCATCGGATATTATGCCGTTCTTAAAATTGGCGCCATAGCAGTTCCTTTAAATACAGAAAACACAGCCGAATCCCTCGCATATTTTTTAAATGATTCCGGAGCGGTCTCATTACTTACAAAGACCAGGTATCTCAAACAGGTTATTCCGGCTCTTGAAAAAAGTTTCCATCTCCGAACACTCATTACGGACAAAGAGATTTTACCTGATCCTGTTAATAACAGACGATTTAACCATACATATTTCCGGGAGATTTTTGAACACGGAAAAGACGCGTATCCGGGCATCAGATCAATCGATGTCGATATTGCTTCAATTATTTATACATCCGGCAGTACCGGAAAACCTAAAGGCGTAACATTAACACATTTGAATATCGTAAGTAATACCCGTTCCATTGTGCAGTATCTTTCATTATCCCCGCATGACCGGATTATGGTGGTGCTTCCATTCTACTACATCTACGGAAAATCATTATTGAACACACATTTCTCGGTCGGAGGCTCGGTTGTTCTCGATAACAGATTCGCCTATCCCAATGTGATTCTCGAAACCATGAAGAATGCAGAAGTAACCGGTTTTTCCGGAGTACCATCCACCTATATGATATTATTGAACAGATCTGTTGTCAGAAAATATAAATTTGATTCGCTTCGCTATGTAACCCAGGCCGGCGGCGCAATGGCGGTAAAAATCCAGAAAGAAGTGGCAAATGTTTTTTCGCCGGCAAAATTATTCGTAATGTACGGTGCAACGGAAGCATCTGCACGACTTTCCTATTTGGATCCGAATGTGCTTACCGCAAAATGGGGGTCTATTGGTAAAGCCGTCCCCAATGTTAATTTGTTTGTCGCAGATGCAAAGGGCAATCGATTGCCTTCCGGTGAAATTGGCGAAATTGTTGCACGCGGATCAAACATTATGATTGGCTACTGGAATGATCCCGATGAGACAGCCGGGGTGTTAAAAAACGGATTATACTTTACCGGCGACCTGGGAAGAATGGATGAAGATGGTTATCTCTATGTGGCGGGTCGCATTAAAGATATGATAAAGGTCGGTGGCGAACGAATTAGCGCCAAAGAAGTTGAAGAGGCCATTTCGGAAATCAACGGAGTTCATGAAGTGGCCGTTATCGGCATGGAAGATGAAACTTTAGGCGAAACGATGAAAGCTTTCATCGTTCCCCGGGAGATGAGTAACGGTGTAAATGAAAACGTGGTTCAGACTGCATTGAGGAAAAAACTTCCGTTGTATAAAATCCCCAAACATTATTCGTTTTGTGAAAACTTGCCCAGGAATGAATCGGGAAAAATTCTGAAGAATGTTTTGAAAGAGCAGGAAGAAAATTTATAGAAAAAATATTCCCGGCCGAAAAGATGAAATGCTTTCTTAAAACTTTGTCCACTGTTTTCATTTCCATAACGAGTCTTTTGGTTACAATTAATTGCTATGCTCAGTCGAATACCGGAATACTCATCGGCGTTGTGAAAGATGTCGACGACAATCCTTTGGCTGATGTTAATATACTAATTGTGGGTTCATCCGTTGGAACCGTTTCAACCGAAGATGGATATTATGGTATAAAGAGGATATCTTCCGGTGAGTATGAAATAAAATTTTTGCACATTGGATTCAAGTCTGTAATCAAAAAAAATGTAATTATCCGCCCTAATCAAATTACTCGTCTCGATGTAGAGTTAACTCCCAGGATAATCCCTCTCCGGGAAATTGTTGTCACACCCGGAAACTATTACATCTCACAGCATGAAACTGTCAAACAACAGGTTATTCGAAAAAAAAGGATAACTTCTTTACCGGGGACTCTGAATGACATCTATCGGGTGTTCCAAATAATGCCGGGAGTGAGTTTTTCTAACGATTTCAGCGCTCATTTTTATGTTCGCGGCGGTAAACAGAATGAAAATTTGATCCTTTTGGACGGCGTGGAGGTATTCGATCCCTACCATCTTAAGAATATTGGCGGCGCTATCGGAGTAATGAATTTGGGTCTGATTGAGAGTATATCTATCTTTACAGGCGGTTTTCCTGCAAAGTACGGCGATAAGTTGTCATCCGTTGTTACAGTAAAGAACCGGGATGGAAACCGACAAAAAATAGGCGGAAGTATCGGTGTTGGCGGCACGGGTGTCGATATGGTTGCAGAAGGACCGATACATTATGGAAGTTGGCTGTTTTCATTTCGAAAAAGCTTTTTGAAAGAGGCAGTGAATTTTGTTAATTCAAGTAATTATACATTTTCACCATCGTTTTATGATTTTCAAAGTAAAATCGTGCTAAAACCGAATAAAAACAATCAGTTTATAACAAATATTATTTATTCGAAAGATAATTCATATTTAGAAAAATGGCATAATGATTCAAACTTATTTTCCGATTATGGAAATGGTTATTATAGTTTGATGTGGAAAAGTTTCATAAATCCGGTAATGTATTCTGAACTGATTCTCTCATCAGGAAATAATTTTTGGAATAATCGGATCGGAACAAGAAAAGAGGAGAAATTAAATTTATCGGAAAATGTTTTAAGGTGGAATATAAATGTTCATCCCGGGAGCTTTTACGAGCTTGAAGCCGGAGTGACATACAAAAATATTCGTTATGAATATACGCTCAAAACGGACTCATTATCCGATGACCAAACCAATCTTGAGGATATTCTCGAATCTTATTATGGGGATAAAACGATTCATTCCAACACGCATAAACTTGGGATGTATTTACAAAATAAAATAAAAATAAGTGAACCAATTGTGGCAAATCTTGGCATTCGATATGATTATTTCGGTTACAATAATGATCAACAAGTGAGTCCCAGAATTGGGATTGCTTATAAGGTTTCGGATAGAACCATTTTGCGGGCTGCCTGGGGGCACTATTACCAATCACCGATCTATACCGAACTATCAAAGAAACAAGGCTCAGACTTTAATCCGAAGTCTGAAAAGGCGGTTCATTATATTTTAGGCGCTGAACATTTTTTCGGTAAAAACTTCAACATAAGATTGGAGGGATACGTAAAAGAATATTCACAAATGATCGGTCATTATTTTGAAATGCGGGAATTGCCGGCGAAACCAATAGTTCTTTATGGAAATCCTTTTAATGGTTATGCAAAAGGTGTGGAATTTTTTTTAAACGGACAAATCTCACCACAGCTTTCTGTCTGGTTTGCTTATGCTTATTCGATTACTAAAATTGAAACATCTGTTGCAGACTGGGAGAACAGAACGGTAAGCGATGAGCTGATTCCGAGGATCACAGATCAACCTCATAATTTATCTTTATATTTGACATATAAGTTACCCAATAGTTGGGAATTTAACCTCAAATGGCGTTATCTCAGCGGTATCCCATACACATCTCAATCCCCAATATGGGATGCTTCCGGTAATCCCGAATGGAAAAGCGAAAGCATTCATTCTTCGCGGTATCCGGCCTATCATCGAATGGATTTGAGGTTAGGGAAAAAAATCAAACTTAACAAATTCAATTTATTCATGTTTTTAGAGATAAAGAATGTATATAATCGAAAAAACATTCTCCTGTACAGTTACAAAATCGAAAATAATAAACACGAAAAAAAAGTATATTATACGTTCCCGTTTCTTCCATCGATAGAGTTCAATATTGTATTTTAAAAAGACACAAATTAAAGTGGATTTTGAGTGTTAATTTAGACTTTAATTGAGCGATTCTTAGCTTGCAATAACCACCCAGGGAGGTAACACCTCACTTATTGGTGTGAATATTTGTTTATGTTATTATATCTATTCAACCAAAATAGTAAACAGAACACGGATGACACGGATCACACTGATTTTCACAGATTTTATCCGTGTGTATCTGTGTCATCCGCGTAATCCGTGTGCTATTTGGGGTTACAGAACATTAGATGAGCAGCATCAAAACCCGATGTAAACAGAACATGAATCTTTTGGTACTGATTGCATTTTATTATCAACCCGTAAGTGAGGTATTACCCAGGGAGTTTTGTTATTCTGCCTGCCCGGCCACAGGCGGGAAAAAATCTTGTTAGTTCTGTGCACTAAACCAACAAGATTCCTACGGAATGACAATAGAATCGCTCGATTCAGGTTAGATAAATATTTATTGTTTTTCACTTACCCTACACTTTCCCATCCCCATCCATCTTTCCTGTATTTCGACAACATTTCATTGAACCCTCCCTCCTTTTCATTTGTATTTTAAATTGGCTGTCATTTTGGGCAAAAACTTGATAAAAAATATTGACGTTTATCGTGTTTTTGTCGTATACTTAGTTATTATGAAGTACCAAACAGAATCTATTTTGAACGAGAACGTCACTGTAACCGATGAGCAGCTTATGATCGAATTACAGCAGGGCAAGAGTAGCGCTTTTGATGATTTGGTTTCCAGATATCATCAGGATGCCATTCGCCTTGCCTATTATTATTTGTCGAATTGGGAAGACGCCCGGGACCTTTCGCAGGATGCGTTTATCAAAGTGTACAATCAGGCGCATACCTTCGATCCGAATCAGTCTTTTCGGCCCTGGTTCTTCAAAATATTGGTGAATCACACTTTAAATTTCATCAAAAGGAAAAAGAAGATTCGGTTCCTTTCCATTTTCGAACAGAATTTTAAAAACGATTCCGGTGAAAATACACTGATCGATTTTATCCGGGAACCGAACAATAATGAGAAGGAATTTTATACACAACAATTGGTATGGAATGCGCTGAACCGGCTCTCACCGCAACATCGCAATGTGATGATCTTACACGAGATCGAAGGGTTGAAAGAACAGGAGATTGCAGAGGTGTTGGATTGTTCAATCGGCACGGTTAAATCCAGGTTGCACTATGCACGGAAAAAAATGAAAAAGATTTTAGTAAAAGAGATGGGATAAAGGGAAAAATATCACTAACCGTCAAAGCAGCGGCGGCCTGCGTTGTGGTTAAAAGATTTGAGGTCATAAAATGAGATGCAAAAAAATTCAAAACCAATTATTGGAGATGGAGCGAATCCCAGCGGCATTTGCCGACCTGCCGCAACAGTTTCATGATCACATATTGGATTGCTCCCCATGCCAAAAATTCCATCACGAGCTGTATATCACACAGGAGAGCGTGCAGTCTTTGGCCCGGGTGTGTCCGCCGGAAGCCATTTTGGAAAATTACATCGCCGATTTGCGGCAGAAGATGAATCTTTCAGAAGCCGTTGAAATAAAAAACCGGAAGACGCAAAAACAAAAAATACCATTTGCGCAAAAATATTCTCTCAAACCGGTGTTTGCCATTGCTTTTCTCGTTATTATTGCTATTGGCACCTGGTGGCTTGGTTTTCATTCTACACAGAATATGGAACCGGAACTGATGGCCACAGATTCACTGGATTACTACCTGCAATCTTTCGATGAAGAGTCGGCGCAAAATCCGGTTGCTTCCGTGAAAGGGATCGAGTTTGAATGGGCTTATTCGCAGATGGCCAGGAAATAACATGATTTTGAAACTGAAATTCCTTCTTCTTACGCTGATTTTCTCCGGACTGACCTTTGCTTCTATACCGGCGCAGGCCAAACCGGTCCAGGCGGACACCCTGTCCAAAATATTGATGAAAAGCGATTCTATTCGGAAAACTTTGGTTTATACCGGTATTGTCAATCTGCGATATTATGCCAAGCGGGACCTCGATCTGAAACTACGCGTTTGGCGTAATAAAAATCTATTTTACCATCAGGAAGTCATCGAACCGGTTCAATCGAAAAATAAAACCCGGCGAAACAGTCATAGCAGCGTCAGAGAGAAATATTCTGACCTGACCATCATGCCCGATCAAAAATATGTTGAATTGTTGATGAAAAATTACAATGTGATGTTTGAACCGGGGGAGAAGGTAGCCAACAGAACCACGGAGCGTCTGAGCATCAGACCTAAAAATTTACCCAGATTCGGGCTTAAAATCTGGTTTGACCGGAAACGATTTCACATTTTGCGCCGGGAAATTATTTTTTTTCAGAAAAATATTGACCGCCCCGTTTTGAGTATGGAGTACCAAACCATTCAGTTTGATAAACTTCCGCCGGACTCGCTGTTGCAGCGGGAAAAGAAAAAGAGGAATTCTGCACAGAAGCGGACCCGCTCAGAGAAGAAAATTTCGTTCCGGACTGTGGCCGGGATGAAAAAATCTCTGGGAAAATCCGTTTTTGTACCCCGATTTGTGCCGGAAGGTTGTGAGCTGGTCTCTATTAAATATGCAAAAGACAAGCGTCGTGAAGTTACCCACCTGCATTATACGGATGGCATATTGGGCTTATCATTATTCCAATATTTTGGCAAACCACCCAGCTTTGTCAGCAGGATGTTAAAAGAAGAAACAACATCGAACAACGCCAACCTCGTGTTCCGCCAGCTTTACGCCACGAGACGAGGAAAATATTCCTTCCTGCTCATTGGTAACTTCACCAAAGAGCAATTAAAAAAAGTCGCCCAATCTCTTCGGGAATAATTAGTGCTTGAACGAAAAGAAAGATTTCATTCAAATACTAATGGTAACTACTATAGGTATGCTTATTGTTTGATGTGCAGAAAGCCTTCGACTGAGTTTATCCTGAGCTTGACGAAGGGCTCAGGCGGGCTAAAAAGAAAACACTCAATCTCTGCCATGCCGCCCTGTTGTGAACCAACGGGGCTGAGAGTAGAAAGGACGCTAAAGCGTCCTGCTTGGCAGCGCTATTTATAGCGCTTCCTTTTTTTAGCCTGATGGTTCACCATCATGCGGGCTTAGCCTGATTCAGGCGGGCTTTCAATCCGGTATTTTTTCAATTTGCGGTAGAGCGTGTCCCGGTGAATTTGCAGGATCGAAGCGGCTCTGTTTTTGTTTCCGCCGGTAATCTTCAATATGCGGCGGATATGATCTCTTTCCATTTCGTCCATGGAGGAGATGGACGATTGTTCAGGGTTCTCAATCACGTCGGTTCCCGCCACTCCCGGCGGCAGATGTTCATTTGTAATAGGTTGGCCGCCGGACAGCACAATAGCACGATGAATACTGTTTTTCAACTCCCTGATATTTCCCGGCCAGTTGTAAGTTTTTAATTTTTCCATCGCGAAGGAATGAATTGCAGGAGTGTCAATCTTTAAATCCCGGGAATAGCATTCCAGAAAATAGCGGCACAGTTTTGGGATATCTTCCGGAATTTCCCGCAAAGCCGGCAGATGAATTTGGACCATATTCAAACGAAAAAAGAGGTCCTCTCTGAATTTTTTCTCCGCGATTAAATGTTGAAGGTTCTGATTTGTTGCAGAAATCAGGCGAAAATCAACCGCAATTGTTTTATTCCCTCCCAATCGCTCCAGCTTTTTTTCCTCCAATACCCGCAGTAATTTTGCCTGCATGGTAAACGGCATATCTCCGATTTCATCCAGGAACAGAGTTCCTTTGTTAACAATCTCCAATTTGCCTTTTCTTAAATTTTTTGCATCGGTGAAAGCGCCCTGTTCGTAGCCAAACAATTCACTCTCCAACAGATGTTCCGGCAGTGCGGCGCAATTGATTTTTAAAAACGGGGATTTTTTTCGGTTGCTGTTACGAAAAATGGCCTCGGCAGCCAATTCTTTACCGGTGCCGCTTTCGCCGGTGATTAAAACAGATAAATCCGAGACGGCAATTTTTTGGATCAGAGTTTTTACTTTTCGAACCGGTTCGGAATCGCCGATGATTTGGGTAGCCAAAGACTCCGTGTTATGATTATTGGGTAAATTCCCGCTAACTTTTTTTGCCAGCGATTTGCGCACATTTTCAATCAGATCGTGTGCATCGACCGGTTTTAAAATGTAATTTTCGGCGCCGGTTTTAACACTTTGCACGGCATTCTCGATTGAGCCGTATCCCGTAAGCATAAAAACAAGAATATGCGGCCAGCGTTGGACGATCTGTTCCAGCAATGCCATGCCGGTCATTTTAGGCATGCGTATATCTGTGATGACCACATCGACCGTCTGCTTTTCCAAAAGTTGCAGCGCTTCGAAACCATTGGCAACGGTGAAAATTTTATACCCTTCCAGTTCAAAAATATCCTTAAGTGACTTAAGAAAGTTCAGCTCGTCATCGACCAAGAGAATTTTGTACCGGTTTTTACTCATTTATCATTCGGATTCAATTTATGTTGTGGCCACAGGCAGGCAGACATAAAATGTTGTGCCGTCTCTTTTTTCTGATTTTACCGAAATAGTACCCTGATTTCTTTTAATGCTGGAATGTACCAGCGATAATCCCAGGCCCACGCCGTCCTGATTTGCCTTGGTTGTGAAAAAAGGATCAAATATTTTTTCGATCTTGTCCTTCTCCATCCCCACGCCGGAATCCTGAATTTCGATAACCACATGTTTCCTGTCATGAAGATGCGATTTCACTTTTAAAACACCGCCGCCGGGCATGGCCTCTTTGGCATTCATCAAAAGGTTGAGAAGAACCTGTTTGATCTCATCCACATTGATGAAACAGAGTGGGATGGGCTCCAGGTTTAAACTGGTTTCGATATCATGATTGGTCAAATTTCGTTCCAAAATAGAAAAAGTTTGCCGGATTATTTTATTCAAATCGGCGCTTTCTCTTTCCGGACTGGAACGACGGGAAAAATCAAGCAGATTGGTTATTATTTTTTGCGAGCGGGATATTTCATTTTGGATGATTTCCAGATGATCCCCGATTTTACGATTTTCGTTTTTACTCAAAACCCGGGTCAGATAGTAAACAGAAGCGCCGATGATGCTGAGAGGATTGCGCAGTTCATGGGCGATACCCGCGGCTAACTGGCCGATTGCTCCCATCTTTTCACTCATAATCAAACGCCGCTGCGTTTCATTCAGTTCGTTAGTGCGCGCCTCTACCTGTTTCTCCAACAGCGTTGTGTATCGTTGAACCTCTTGTTGCAGCAGTTCCCGTTCCGTGATGTCCCGCATAACCATTTGAACTTGTATAATCGATCCGTTTTCCTGCCGGGAAAATCCGTTCATCTCTACGGGAATCGATTTTCCGGTCACATTTTTAATGCGCAAATAGACACCGCGCACCTCTTTGCCGGTTAGAATGGTCTCAAAGTTTTTGATGAATTCCCGTGAGAAATCTTTCTGAAAAAATTGAAAAAGAGAGTTTCCGTACAGAAATTGTTTTTTGGCGCCAAGAAGTTTTTCGGCGTAGGGGTTCAGATCGATCATTTCCCCCTGTGTATTTAGCATGAAGACGGCATCGTTCAGATTTTGCATAAAATTACGATAGCGGTTTTCCGATTCGGCTAATCGCTTCTTCTGCACACTCAATTCGATGCGTGCTGTCAATTCCTGAATTTTGAATGGTTTGGTGATATAATCATCAGCGCCCGCCTGAAAACCGGATATTTTGGTTTTTATATCGTTGCTGGAAGTTAATAAAATAACCGGGATATTGGCGAACTTGTCTCCTTTGCGTAACTTTTTGCAGAAATCGATACCGTTGCCGTTACCCAGCATGATGTCCATCAGAATCACGTCCGGTTCCCGCTGCTTTAGTGTTTCAATGGCCGTCTCTTCATCCGGGACAACGTTTACCGTGTAATCCTGTTTTTCCAGTAAAAGCCGCGTATATTTCGCATGTTCTTTGGTATCTTCCACCAAAAGGAGTGAAACATTTTTTGCGCTTTTATCTCGATCCATAATGACTGCTTTTTATAGTCCCGCCAAGATTTTTTATGTAAAATGACTCTTCTTCAGTTTATTTTTCGGTAATTTATTAAAAAAGCTTGAGGGAGTAGTGGTGGTCAATGTTGTCGATTTAACCCGGCTTCCGCGGCATAATGACCGACTAATGCGTGCTTTGCTTTGTCGATGGCAAGGATTTCAATTTTAAGAATTATTGTAACTATTCAGCTCACGTCTGTCTGACACAGGCAGAAAACACACGAAACAATCGAATGATTTAATTTAACTTTTTTCCTGTTTTTTTTTTGAGTCTTTCGCGGGCTGCCTGAGTAGTGACAATACCGTAACACTTTAGTTTTTTGAACAAATCCGCTTCCTTTGCACTCTCTGCGTCTCTGCGTTTTAAAGCGCTTGTTTTTTTAACGCAGAGACACGGAGGGCGCAGAGAAATTGAAAAAATCGTCTGCCTGTTCAGCCCGCGAATTACACGAATCATTCGAATAGGACAAAATAGTTAACGATTCGCGTTTTTTAGCGATATTAGCGGTCAACCTGAATAGTTAAGAATTCTTGATCTATATACAGGCTGAACGAAAAGTATCTAAATTGTATATCAAACATCTTGTTTGAATTATAACCTTATTGAAAAGTCAGACCTCGTTAAATCAGGTATTTTATTGTTCATTAAGTTCTTGTTTACTAATAAATTGTGAGAAAATCCATGAATAATTGAACACCGCATGTTTGACTTTAAACTAAAAAACAAGTACTTACGCAATATATAGTGCAAATTCATGATGATTTTTGTCCGGTTATTCAACCTAATATTTATCAAATTTAGCGAGGTCTGAAAGCAGGAAATTAAACAGTTTATAAAACAAGCAAGATGCATGTTTTACACTTTTCGTTCAGGCACTCTATAACCCCGGCGCGGCAAGCCGCAACCAAAATGAACGAATAATTGTAACTATTCGACCACAAAGTCTTGGCGGTACGGAGAAACACAAAGAAAAAGAAATGAATCAAATTACCACTGCCGGCGGCGGTGGATTTTGCTTCGTAATAAAGCATGAAACAAGTCAATAGCCAAGGCTTCAATATTAGCACGAGAATACACTTGAGCTTTTTCCAAAACGGGTTCAAACTGTCAGCGCTTTTTCCATCGCCAATGAACACAACCGCGCCACTGACGAGGTTTAAAACAATGGTTAAATATTTTCCGCTCGAGCAGGAGTTGCACTCCTGCTCAAACATGTGTTTTTATTACTTCTTCACCGATTTCAATGTTTTGGCGCAAATTCAATGAAATTGAATGGTCGATTCGGTAAATCGACTTACTTTTTGTTCCGCATAAAACCGGACACTGCAGAAACATTCTTTCCTGCCTGCCATTCAACCCGGATGTCAACAATTCAAAAATTTTTGCTTTTTATACAAAGATATAAAATGACAGAAAAATATCTTTTTGTGTAGTGTTTCCTTTTACTCAAAAACAGGAATTACAATGATCGATATTAAAACGAGCAGCGGCAAATGGGAAAAATTTACCGCGCAGATTGAACAATTTTTAGCGGCAGATACCATTGAACTAACCGTCGAAGGTGAGAAGGTTCACGGCTACCGTTCGCCGGATTCTCCCGCTCTGTGGATCCGTGATCATTCGGATATTTTGCGCGGCGGTAAATATTTTGCCCAGGATATGAAAAGCGCCGTTGAAGTTTTTGCGCAAACGCAGGCCGCCAACGGCAGGATTTTTGACTTTATCATCACCACGCCGGAGAAAAAAGAAGCGGAAAATTGGGAAAAATGGGTGCGGGTTCAGGTGGAAGCCGATGTGGAATATCGTTTTGTCAAGGCCGCATTTACAGCCTGGCAGGCCGCCGGCGATGATGAGTGGCTGGCCGGTCTCCTGCCCAATCTGGAAAAAGCGCTCGCCTATTCCATGGCTCATCCCTGGCGTTGGGATGAACAATATGGTTTGATCAAACGGCCGTACACCATCGACACCTGGGATTTTGACTACACCGCCGGCAGAACAAAATGGTTGAATTTCCGGATCACTCCGGATACTTTCTGGGGGATTTTCCACGGCGATAACAGTGGATTTTACGAAGCGGCTAATTTGCTTGCCGTCATGTTCCGGTCGGTAGGGGAGAGTGTGAGAGCAGATTACTGGAGCTGCGTTGCAGAAGAATTGCGTCGGCGCGCCAATCAATTACTTTTTAACGGCCGGTTTTACACTCATTTTTATAAACTGACCCCGGTAAAAATTGACGGTGTTGACGAAGCCGAACAGCTAAGTTTAAGTACGCCGATGGCGATCAACCGGGGAATGGCGACTCACGAAATGGCGGTTGCTATTTTACAGGAATACCGGCAAAGGAAAAAAAACAGTTCCGCTTTTGCCGAGTGGTTCGGTATCGATCCGCCGTTTCCGGATGGCATTTTCGGTGATGAAAAGCTGAGCGGCGGCGCGTACATTAACGGCGGCATTTTCCCTCTCACCGGCGGTGAATTGAGCAGGGCGGCTTTTGAACACGGATTTGAAGAATATGGTCTGCAAACGCTGGAGCAGTACCGCACCATGATCGGAGAAACGGGAGAAACCTACCTGTGGTATCTGCCTGACGGTTCGCCGGCTACTGAAGAGAACAGCACCAGTCCGGAAGCGACACCCACTGATGGCTGGGGTTCCTCCGCCATGTTGCACGCTTTTCTGGAAGGACTGTGCGGGATTCGGGATACGGAACACAGTTTCCGGAAAGTAGTCTGCTCTCCGCGATGGGCGGTAACCGATGAAAACGAGGTGGAAATCAACATAAGTTACGCGGCTTCTGAAGCTTATTTCGGATACCAATTCAGCCGGCGGGAGAACGGTTCGGAAATGAGGTTAAAAATACGGGCAAATAACCCGGAGGTCGATTTCCATATCCTCATGCCGCAAAATTTTATCCCGGAAGCGGTTTTTTTGCAGGGCAGGAAAAAAGAGTTCCGGCTTAAACAAATTGAAGACAGTATTTATGTCGATTTTTTCACGCAAGTATCCGGAGGAGCAGAAATTGTCATCAAAGCAAAAAAGTAACAATTGCACCTGCGAATGGTAATAATCAACCCAATTAAAAAAGCAGAGGTAGTAATATTCAATATTCGTAACATTTTAGTTCTTTGAAAAAGTAGATGATCTGCCATCAATATAAATCTACTAAAACATGTTATTTCCTGTCTGCAACAGGCAGGCGAACCCCGATGAATCGGGATGAGAAATCTTAAACCATATAATAAACACAAATGGATGAGATTTCTCACCCCAAAAAACGGGGATTCGCCCGCCTGCTCGGGCAGGGAATGACATCGTTTTAACTCATTTAATATTTAAGAGGCACAGTTTCTCAAAGGACTAATATGTTAATAATATTCGTGCTATTTGCGTTATTAGCAGGCAGCTTGAATAATTAAAAAATGAAGAATAAATAGGAGTCCATCATGAAATTAAGATTGCTGCTTACCCTGTTCCTGCCGGTTTTTGCCGTGCAATTTCTGCCGGCAAAAGAACAAAATGTGGCGGTAACGAAAAAAGAATATTTAGCCTACATTGAAACCGCCGCGGAGGAAAGCTGGCAAAACCTGACCGCGTCCCGCAAAAAGTGGCGGGAGAATATCGATTTGAATTATGTTTTCGGTTACAATCCGCCCGCCAACGACTGTTATCTGGCGGCGTTGTACGCCAATCTTTACGAGATCAAAGGCAAAAAAAAATATCTGAAACGCATTAAAGAACTGCTTCTCTATTACGCCAATTACAAAAAAGCCTACCCGAAAGATTTTTTCAAAACCAAAGCAGAATATGCCGCCGGTTTGCCGGCGCTGCCCAATATTTTTACCTTCGGGAAATATGTGCAGGGATACGACTGCCTGTTAAAACACGGCAGGCTCAGCAAAAAAGAAAAAGCAACTATCGGAAAAAATATTAGCGAAAGCGCCGATTTTCTGGTCAATTTCCAGGAATGGGGCGCCATGAACCGCGCCATGCTGCGGGCTGAAGCGCTGCTGTTCGCCGCTAAAGTACTGCCTGATCATCCTCACCGGTACAGATGGAAAACGCTGGGAGAGGCGATTCTCAACGACAATTGGGGGCAGTGGGAAATTGAGGATGCCACCCACTACAACGCAATCTGGATGTATTCATTGTTGGGGTATGCCGGTTATGTGCGGGAAGATGAAAGCCTGTTCAATTCTCCGGTGATGAATTACTATTTCAAATATTTTCTGAATCTGATGTCTCCTGCGGGAATTGTGCCGGATTTTGGCGATGCCTACTGGGGCTCGGGCTGGAACCGCATGATCCCTGTTTTTGAAAAAGGCGCCGGTGTGCAAAATGATCCCGCCATGCGCTGGGCGGCGGCGAAATATTTTCATAAATTTCTGCAGCCCATGCCCGCAGGAAAAAGTGTTTTCACCGCGCTCTGTCTTTCCGATGCGGTTCGCTGGGCAAATTTCAAACTGCCGGCCAAAGCGCCGACCACCAAAAGCCGGGAAGTGATGGAAGATATCGTCGGTAAAAAAATTGTTTTTCGCAACGGCTGGGAAAAGAACAGCACCTACCTGCTCACCAATTACCGCGACGAGGGGGACGGCGGCTGGCTGTTTCGGGAATATTTGCGTACCACCATTCCGGTAGAAGAAGAAAAAATGACCCACGGTCACGCCGATGAAAACAGCATTGTGCTGCTCATGAAAAACAACACTATTCTGCTTCACGACGGCGGTTACCGCAATTACATGCCCAGCGGCCCCTTCGGCGCATTTCGCGCCGATTATTTTCACAACCGGGTTTGTGTGCGCAGCGGCAAAATCGCCTTGGGGCAAAAACAGGGACAGTTCCGCTATGCAGTCCGGGATTCCGTCCCCGGTCAATCCATGCTCAGTTTTTTCCACAATTCCGGCGCCTATCAACCGGTGAGAACCCGGAAAATCGATTTTCTCACTTTAACCCATTACGACATGTCCCGCACACGAATCATCGATGATAATCTGGGTTACCGGGCGGACCGGATCATCAATTATGTGAAGGACCTGGATTGGTTTGTTATTTTTGATGTGGTTCGCTTCACACGACCCAACTATTTAACCATGGCAAATTTATGGCACACGCGCAAAATTCCGGATCGGGGCACAGGTTGGTATGTAACCACTTATGATTCGCTGCGAAATACGGACGTGAGCGGCGAGGAAAGATTGTTAATCCATTTTCCCTATCGCAGTCATTTGGCGGAAGGTGTGGAAAATGAGAGGCGTAACCGGATAAATGAAAAGGTGATTTATCAATTGATCGGCCGGCACGGTCATTTGAACGACCTGCAGGCGTTTATCACCGTACTTATTCCGCTGGCCAAAAACGAAAGCCCGAAAGTGCAGATTGCAAAAATAAAAATGCTGGATGTGTCCTCTTTTCCGGAAGCCGTCGGTGTGGAGATTAACGATGGAGGCAAAAAATATCTGATTGGGGCAAAACTGGATTTGCAGGCGGAACTGATCCGCGACTGGCGCCGGCCCATGTATACCTACGGTTCCGGCAAAACCCGATACGGCGATTACGAAACGGACGCCTACAATCTGTTTGTCGTAGAGGATCAGCACATGATTCAATATGCCGTCACCGGTGCGGTGAAGATCAAATACAAAAACAGAGTTTTGCATGAACAATTTCCCGCCGAATTCGGCCTCAATTTTGACGGCAGCCCGGATTTGCCGGGTGTGGGAAAACTGCGTTACTGGGAAGAAACGGTGAAGAAGTAAAGCCTGAATCACCTGGATTACCCGTCTGCACAGGCAGGCCGCTAAAAGCATGCGGGAATGACAACTTAGTGTGGCGCTTTAAAAATATAAAATGGTAACTATTCAGCTCACGTCTGTCTGACACAGGCAGAAAGCACACGAAACAATCGAATGATCTCATCTAACTTTTTTCCTGTTTTTTTTTGAGTTTTTCGCGGGCTGCCTGAGTAGTGACAATACCGTAACACTTTAGTTTTTTGAACAAATCCGCTTCCTTTGCGCTCT
>CAJVYQ010000023.1 GCA_913009825.1 uncultured Deferribacteres bacterium | reverse complement strand
TTGTTCGCTCTTAACTTCTAAGAACTCCGCAACAGACGCAACACTCGATACGGGTGGTTGGTTAGACCTTACCCGACAGGGACTTTCACCCTGTGAGATGCACCAAGCTTCGCTTGGCGCGCTAACGGCTTGGCTAACCTGCCTGAAACAGCGGAGACGGACTTGAAAAATGAGAAATACTTGAACCAAATCGTACTGAATTCCAAAAAGCCATCCGCTGTTTCAGGTCAGGTTGAGCCGATGGTTAGGCAAGACCAACATGCTATTATTAATGTAATTACAAAACAAATAACAACAGTTTTGGCTTTAATTATTACCACTAAACTTTCAAATTTGCACCGTACAATTAAAACCAGTGGTTGTGGGTTTTACAACGACTGGCCACCGTATTTTTAGAACTTTATATTTAACACAAGCCAACTTATCCGTTTTTGATTTTCAAAACGGATATGTTGGCGGAAGACTCAGTTTAAGTAATTTTAATTAATTAGGGATCGCGTTTTTACATATATCGAACAAAAAATTAGGAAAGTCTTTAATTGGTAGCTTTATAGGACATATGCCAACGTCATGTATAGATTTATAATTCCTATCAAATGCGTCATCAGCTAACAACCAATATCCTAGATAGTCGTTTGCGCGAATAATTTTATCTTTAGCTCTTTGAACAATATCAAGAATAGAACTGTCATCTCCAGACAACCCAATGAAAAGTCCACATTTCATATGAAGGCAATTAACAACAAATGATCCCCAGGCTTCATCAATGGATGCTCGTCTCTTGCGATAAGATTTTTCACTAAGTACAATATTATTATAGGTGACACCTTCAATCCATATTTTAGGAAGATAACCATGAACTTGGTTTATTTCAACATCTGCCCATGATGACAAATTATAAGGCTCAGTTCTAATACAAACAGAATAACCTAACATTTGAAGATATTGCTCAAGAATATTATCATAATTATAAGTAATTATAGAAGTTATTCGTCCACGGCAATTACCCGTAAGAAGTGCGGAGACTGCAAGCAACAAAGGCGATCGCTGTAGCTGTGCTTCTAAATTTTCTTCAACACTGGAATACAAAGCTCTATGTACTTTCTTCAAATACTCTTGAGATTCATCATCTATGTCGTCAATGAGTTTTGATATATCTTTATCACTCTTTCTACTAAGTTGTTGGATATATTTTGAATTACCTTTATGCCCCAATAAATCTGCAATTAATTCTGTCCATGAAGGTAATCCAAAACCTTTTGAAGCTCCTGCTCCTAAAAATAAACAAAGTTGGCCCTTTTGAAGCAAATTTCCTAGAGCAGGTACCGCTAATTCCGGCTTTTCTTTATAATCTTCAAAGGAATAAGGATTCATTATTTCTCCTTTTATTATTGTATTGATTTCGATTGAAGAATTGGTACGTTGCTAGTAGTCGAAACAACATTTTCAATTGTTTCTAAAGCATTTAAAAGTAAATAAATCCTCTTTAACTTTCTAATTCCAGGACTTATCCATATTTTGAAATTACCATGTTTATCTGTTATTACGCTTGTTTTCTTCACACCATCGTCGAAAAGTGCTGAACCGAGAACTGTAGGTGTTACAATAAAAGAAGAATTTTCTTTATTGATAACAGGTTTAATAAGATAGCGGTAAATGTCTGATTCACCAAGATTTTCACCGGACATTGTCAAATTTTGCAAGGTCTTTTTTTGTTTTTCACGTGAGGAATAAACTAAATGACAGCGTGTAATTCCTATCTGCAATTTATTGGATTTATTGCTAAACAATACATCTACAAGGCCATTATAACCTAAGCTAATAACTAGATTAGTTATGTTTAGTTTTTCATAAAAAATACCTGAACCTGCTAAAGCTCTATCAACTTTTAAAAAGAAATCTTCTGCGAGGTTATAAAAAGGCACAGCAATGACTATATGATTCCTACATTGACTAATAAGAACATCATATAAAAATCTGTCACTACCTTGTATTTTTTTTACTCGGGGAATTTCTATCTCTTGATTAGACTCAGTTTTTATCTTTTTAATAGCTCGGTGAAAACGAAATTGGGATGCTATATAAGAATGGCGAACCTTAATATTTACATTTTCTTTAGAAATATGTTCATTTTTATGCTCATCTTTAGTAAGCGTTCTTTGTATATTTAAATGAAATTCTTCATCATATTCATCATCAATGTGCGGGCCATAAGTAATCTTTGATAATTTATCCAATACATTTGTTGAATTAAGCTTGATTCTGAGAACTTCAGCAATATAGATACGGGAAGTAAAATCTGGTGAAATCATCTTAAACCTCCTGACTTGAGATTATTAATGTATTCCAAGCAGATAACCATTGGAAATCCCCAATTGGTAGAGGCGATATAATAGACTTAGTTATTGAGGATAAAAGAAATCTTACTGGACTAATTGAGTTATTTTCACCATAAACAAAAATATTTGATGAGTAATCTTCTATTCTAGTGGAACCTTCGGCAAAAGGATCTTGATCTAAACGGTCAATCTTTTTAGCAACTATATTTGAAGCAAAATAAAGCCTAATTTGATCCATAAGATAGTAAGAGATTTTAAATTTAATAAACATATATTCTTTTGCATTTTCATCATCGAGCGATTTTTTAAGTTTGTCGAAAACTGGTGAATGAATTCCTACATCTTCTAACATATCAAGAGCCTCGGTAAAAATTTCAATTGCATGCTGGAATGCTGCCCTCGGCTTAAAACCAGTTCCACAGGCTATTGTTGATAATGTCCTTATAAGATAATCAATAGGATTTTTTATCGGCGCAGCGACTTTTATCCAAGAAGCCCACAAAGATATAACATATATTTTACTTTGAAAAGCATAGGTAAAATAATAGTCGTGAAAATGTACAAATAATTCAACTGCAGATAACTTATAATTTTGAAAAATTTTTTCAAGTTCTGAAACGCTCGTGATCTCAATTTCTTCACGCTTACTCTGTTCTTTTGTTGGCTTTGCATAACGATCCATTGCCAGACAGAAATAAAAAATCACATTTCGCAAAATACTAGATATTTTTTTTTGACTTGGATTGACTTTCGGCTGTTCATACCATTTCCTAAAATTTTTATAATCTTCCTTAGAAATCATTTGGTAACCTTGGTTATCCCAATTAACTCCAAATAGTGCTTGAAAAATCTCCCTAACCCGATGATGCATAATTTCATGAGATAAAGTAATCAATGTCCATTGTGGTGATAATCCATCAGTAAGGCATTCAGATGATGCAGTTACTGAAAACTTAGACTCCTTAAATCCATGACGCAAACTAAAATGAGTTATCAAAGGAGCATAATTCTTTGTTAAAAAATCACCACCTTTATCAAATTCTTCTTTAGAACTTGGTTCATTATTGGATAGTTTATACACTGACCCTGAATTATACTTTGAAACTTTGATATTGAATGGAACATGCTTAGAAGAGTATTGCTCACTGATTACTTTTGAAGCACTTCTTGCAGTGAGAGCAGATTCAAAATACCTTGTTAATTTTGTAAGAGCATTCACAGCACTACCAACACCTAATAACGAATGATGCGGGAAAGGTGAATGATTGAATAATATTGGTGCACACCCTGAAGTTCCTTGAGTTACAGCATAGGATAGTGCGGCACTAATCTCAACTAAGGCAGCAATTAATGCATTGTGCTGTTTAAGTTTTAAAATATTTTTTTGGATTTCTTCATGTTCGTTATATTCCAATGATTCGTATTGCTTAAAAATCTCTATCACAAGCTTAGAGATTTGATAAATCGTCTTCAGTTCTTCAGGGAAATAGATACTGTAGGTATGTTGTAGAGTCACAAAGCTTGCAAAAATCTGTTCAGCATATATACTCAATTCTTTGTTTTTTACTTCAGGTTTTACAATGTCTGGAAAGTTATTTTTACTAGGTTCATTATTTAAAACAACTATTTGATTAATATTGAGTACAGATTTTTGAATTAACCAGTATTCAATTGGCCGAACACTAAATTCGGCAATTAGTTGCATGACTCTTTCAATATCAAAATTTAAAAAAAGAAGTGAGGCAAGGCCTTGGGTAAAATATACATTATCTTGTTCAGATGAAGTTAAACTAGGTTTTATTGTTCCAAGAATATTATATGCTTTTTGTGAAAAGATGAAAACGATTGAAGAGAGTTCATCTGGAATATTTGGTGGCCCCTCATTTTGGATAAGAAATGCCGGAAATATTGGACTGTAATATAATCCCTTTTGGGATTTCAACGTTTCGTTTATTTTTTGGCTTATGGATGATTTTGTTATTGATATGGAGAATTCGGTATTTGAAACCAATGAAGCACAAAGATGTCGGGTATAAGATTGTATTTGATAAGATGTTTTCATTCTACTCAACCAATTTCGGTTTTCCGTCTGTTCCTTCAACAACCTCTAAAGTAAAAGCTATTGGAGGTAGCTCATCAGATGTTAATGGCTCCGAAGTCTTATTTGCTTCACGAGCACTGCGTTTTGAGTCATGATAATAAAAAGTAGATCCGTACTGTAGATCAGGAACTTCTTGTACCCCACTATATTCCAAAGCTTCTGTACAAATTATGTTGAGAAGGTCATCAATGCTAATCATAGCTGTTCCTTTTTTTAATCCTGCTATATTTTATATTAATAAATACTTAATTATTAGTATGTTATCATGAGATATATCAACTTTTTTATTCATTTAAAAATTTAATATAATCAAACAAATAGAGGTAATCATCTTAAAAAATATAACATTTATTTTTATAATCTTCTTTTCAATATTTCACAAAACATATATTTGAAAATGCCATTTAATGAATTCTTTTTTGTCCATTATTAGGAATAGCTATGCTTTTATGTCAGTCTTTAGGTTTTTAAAAATAATAAACATGCTTTCTGTATTTAATTTTTCCATTAAAGATAAGTATTGTTTTTTATATATGCTTTATTTTTTTTGCTATTTTTAACTTTTTAGTTATTTGTTACATAATTTCCATTATTGCCTAACTTGTCAATATGTACACCATTTTCCATATACTACCTTTATAGCATGGAAAAGAAGAACATATATAATTTATATTTGCGACAAAACATGGAATTATAACCTTGATTTTCCCTCTATATTATCGTAAATTAAATATAATGGAAATTAAGGACTTTTATTATGAATGTCAAGCAAAAATTTCGTCCCGATCAAAATTTAAAACTCCTTGACCAAATCAAACAGGTCTTGCGTTATCATTACTATTCTTATCGAACGGAACAGACATATTGCAATTGGGTTGTGTGCTTTCTCAAATTTCATTTTTAATCCAAAATCCGTGACAATTGCATCAAAAACCGCTCAATTTCTTCCCCGGTATTGTAATGCACCAAACTTGCCCGGACCACACCGCCTTTCTGCAACAATTCCAAATAGCGAATCAAACGGTAGGCATAAAAATGACCGCTGCCCAGGGCGATTTTCCGATCTGCGAGTTTTTTCATGATTTGTTCCGGCGCCGCAGAATCAGCCGTGAAAGCAACCACCGGCACCCGCCGCTCACGCTGGGTTCGATCGGAAAGTCCGATTATTTTAACGGATCGAAACCGGGTCAGGCCGTCAATCAGTTTCCAGGCCAGGTCAATCTCGTATTCATGGATATTGTTCATCAATGCCACAATCTTTTTCCGTGGGAAAGAATCGCCCGTTATGCCGGTAATGGCCTTAAAATAATCCCGGATACCAAGAATAGCGGCACAGCCTTCCAAATTGGGAGTGCCCAATTCAAATTTTACGGGGCTTTTATTGCCGATGAAAAAATGGTTTACGCTTGCCAACTGTTTCAGAATATCCTCTTTTACATAAAGCGCGGCGCCATGAGGCCCGAAAGTTTTATAAGTGGAAAAGACAAAAAAATCGACATCCCATTCTGCAACATCGATGACCCGGTGCGGCGTGGAAGCGACACCATCCACATAAACCAGGGCGCCGGCATCATGTACCATCCTTATTATCTCAGCTACCGGATTTTCCGTACCTAAAATATTGGAAATGTGCGGAAACGCAACCAAAACCGTCCGGTCGGTCAGAAGATTTTTTAGCTGCTCCGTTTCCAGATCGAAAGAATCCGGGTTAATTGGCCAGAATTTCACTTTTAAACCGAATTTTTCCAGAAAGACCCAGGGGGTAACATTAGCTTCATGATCGCTGACGGTAACGATAATTTCATCGCCCTCCTGCCAGCGCTGCTGCAGCGAAACGGACATGAGACGATTAAGAGCGGTTGCCGAAGGCCCGAAGATGATCTGATGCGGTGAGGGCGCGCCCAACAGTTCTGCGATAAAACGGTGCGCTTCCTGCACAGTCTGTCCACTCTGCACTGCTTTGGGATAAAAATCGCCCGGCTGCACATTGGCTTCCCGGTAAAAATTGGCGACCCGCTGCATTACCTGGTCCGGCACCTGGGTTCCGCCGGCATTTTCAAACAATATCCAGTCATGATTTAACGAAGAAAATTGCCTGCGAATGAGTTGAACATCCATTCTTTTTCCCTTTATTTTCGTCTCACTTAATTTTAACAATCACCATGGTCATGTCATCGTGCTGCGGTACATCGCCGGTAAATTCGGTAATCGCTTTTTGGATCTGTGCAATAATAGCACCGGCCTGCAGATGCCTGTTGCGATTGACAATGTCGATCAAACGCTGTTCGCCAAATTCGTTACGTTTTTTATCCATCGCTTCCGAGTAACCGTCGGTGTAAAAAACAAAAATATCGTTTGTGTTGATTTCGATTTCACTTTCCTCCAGCGTCCGGTTAAAAATCAATCCTTTATCCAGGCCGATGGCAATCCCTTTGGGTGAGATCTCTTTCACCTGATTTTTTTGACTGAAGATGGAGATAATCGGATTATGACCGGCGCGGGCGAAGGTAAACAATTTTTTCTTTCTGTCGAACACGCCATAAATCATACTGATAAACACACCCCGCTGGGCATTTTCATAAAACAGATCATTGATCTGCACCAACACTTCGCGGGGAGACTGGACATGCCGGGTTTGGGATTTCAGGATTCCTTTCATCAGAGTCATGTAAAATGCCGCGGAAACGCCTTTCCCGGAAACATCACCGACAACCACGCCAAACCGGTCATCATCCAACGGTAAAAAATCGAAATAATCGCCGCCCACCTCATAAGCGGGCGTACAATTGCTGGCAACATCCAGCCACGAAATATCCGGCTGAGATTGGGGCAGAAATTTCAACTGCACGGTTCGGGCAATTTCCAATTCGCGGTGCAGCCGTTCGCGTTCCCGCCAGCGGCGCAGGTAGACCGGAACATATTCCTGTTCATCTTCACCGTCATCTTTACTGCGGATAGCCGCCAAACCGATCACCAAAAATGCAACCGGAAAAATCAGAGTAAAAATACCAATCATCATCCCAAGTGAAGAATGTGGGGATAAATAGGGAGTGGCTGCCGCAAAGAAAACAGCGCCGGAAAATGCCACAAAAACCGTGAGGAAATCAAAGCGGAGAAATGCCAGGACCAGAATCAAACCGCTGATGAAGTTGACGATGATCTGCAAATAGACCGGCCCCACATCGATCATTTTGACTGGCAGAAAGGATAAAATAGAGGCTGCCGCAATAATAAAGATCAGATTTTTATTGATGAATCGCCGTAAAAAAGTGTAGCCTAACAAAACCACAGCGAATAGAGTAAAGATGGAAAACAGCCATCCGTTACCGGTTATTTGCAAAAAATGGATGGGAGAAAAGCAGAACCTAATTTGCGATTCAGCGTGTTTCAGCCAGACCGGCCCTAAATAATCGCCGATCACAAGAATCAACGTTTGTACGCCTAAAAAGATGCCGGACAGGAAAAATCCGGTAATGATAGAAGCGCCCAATCTCCCTGACGACAACCGCCAGAGCAAAAGCCGGTCATAAGTGGACAGTTTTTCATTCCATACGTCCCTGGCAACCGACTCGGCCACTGCAACTAAAATAAACGCGAACACACCGAGAAACGGCGCTCCCAACAAAGCGCCCAGGACTACTTCTAAAAATGAATTATTTTGCAAGCCCGATATTGCTTTGAGGATCGTCATAAATGCGGCAATGCCGCCTATTATCCAGGCATTCTTGAATTCTATTTTATCCTGTCGCAGTCGTTTCATCAAATTAATCAGCACAATGATGGAAAAAATCAGGACGAATACAACTTTAAAAATTCCCCAAAAATCATCCGCACTGAATTTCTTTTCCCGGCTCTGTAAAATTCCGGTGGACAGATCAAACCGAACCAGATCATTACTGCGAAAATTCATGACAGCGATCAGACTGTCGGTCCAGGTAACCTGGTGAGTAACCCAGCGAAAATGGTTAAAAATCCGGCGTTGTCTTTTGCTTTCCTGCTGATCAAGTAATTTCCAGGATGAAATTGCGGTCTGTTGCTGCAATATTTTCTCCGCGGATTCGGCGGTTATTTTCGCCAAATTGTGCGTTACTGTATCAGGCGGGAAATTTCTTATAAAAGAGAGCAAGCGGTCGTCTGTGGAGATGCGAAAAGTAACCGTCTTATCGCCACGCCGGTTTGATTTTCCCGGCTGGTCACCCCCCAGAGAGATAATGGTTGAAGCGGTGGTATCCATTTTGCTTTTCGGGGTTTTATATGCTACATGCCAGTGATAGGCAGGCAAGCCCTTTTTCATCAGGTCAATTGCGGCCCGCAAACCCAGGTTTTTTTGCGTATAGTCCGTAATATCGGTGTTACGCCGCAGGGATATTTCAGATTTTAATCCTGTGAGATCAACATGAAATTCTTGGGCCAAATCGGCAATTTTCTGTTTTACCTGATCTTCGGAGTACTTTAGTTGCAGATTTGACAGATCGTCCAACCGCGGGAAAACCAGCGCGTAAACTAAAAAACCTGCCAGGCCGGCTAAAAAATACCAGCGGAGTTTTTTCAGGATATTTTCATTCTGCATACATTTTTTCCCTGTTTTTATCCGAACCGTTTCCGGTGACGTTCATTTTTTTATACCCCGGATAGAGATATATTACGAAAATTTATGGGTTTCAACACCCGAAAGCAACAGAAATGTTCCGGCGAATCAACCGTTAGACAAATTCGCCTTGAAATTCATTCCGGTTTTTTCCTATTATATAAAACGCATGATTGCTCAGGTTCTCCGTTGCGGAGTTCATGGTTCAAAAGTTTAAAACACAAATACAGCCTGCAGGGCGACGAGACTCGTCGCCCTGCAAATCAACAAGCTGGCGAGCAGGGGATTTTAAACGATGAGCCTTTTCGTCTGAGTAGTTAAAAAAACACAAATTTAAAGGCACAAACTCTGTTTTTGCAAAAAAAAGGAAAATTGAATAAATGCTGAAAAAAGACAAAACGCCGCCAAAAGTTTATATTTCCGTGGACATGGAAGGGATTACGGATGTGATAAATTGGGGAGAAACGGAGGAAAAAGGGCACGATTACCGGCGCTACCGGGAATCGATGACACTGGAAGCCAACGCCGCTGTGGAAGGCGCTTTGGAAGCCGGCGCAAAAATTGTGGTAGTTCGGGATGCACACGGAAACGCAAATAATCTGATTCCGGAGAAGCTTCACGAAGCGGCGCTGCTCATTCGGGGATGGTCGGGCGGTCCGTTGATGATGATGGAAGGGCTGGATGAAAGTTTCGATGCCGCTGTTTTCATCGGCTATCATGCCAAAGCAGGCTCGCGTGATGCGGTGCTTCATCACACTATGACCGGCAGGTTGACAGAACTTATCCTCAACGATCAGGCGGTACCCGAATTGGGCCTGAATGCGGCCATCGCCGGTAATTACGGCGTACCGGTAGTGTTTGTCTCCGGCGACCGGGCGCTGATTGACCAGGCTAAAGAACTGTTGGGACAGCGGGAATATGTCATCGTTAAGGAAGGAATCGGCACCGCTGCGCGCAACATTCATCCGCACCTTTCCCAGCGATTCATTGAAGAGGGAGTGAAAAAAGCAGTGCGGCAAAGAGACCGGTTCGAACCGTTCATTTTGCGGCCGCCTTACACCATTCAACTCCGGTTTATCGCTGAGCGGGATGCCCAAAAAGCAGCACTCATTCCGGGCAGCAAACGGACGGACAACCTCACGGTCAAATTCAGCTCCGCCGATTTTATGGACATGCTCAAATTTTTCTATTTAGCAATTCATTGACGATCAGCAGACACGATTGGAAGGATCAACTGGCAGGCTTAAACAATTTGGCGGAATGGTAACAAATAGGTCGTTCCCTGTATGGTTAACCGGTAAATTGCCGATTTAACAAAAAGCCGAATCCTTTCAAATACAGTATCATTTTAGTCCTCTGAAAAAATTAACCCTGTAATGAAAAAGATGATCCCGTTTACTAAACACAGCCATTGTTCTTAATGATTTATTTCGCCCATTCAGGGCTAAGAATATGTTTTTGCTTCGAGTCCCGGCGCTTCGCACCGGGCTGATATATTTTGCTCTTTCAGAGCGCATTTATATGTTTATTGATTCAAACCCTCCCGCAGGTTTTTCCTGATAGAAAAATCAAATGATCAAGCTTAAATTAATCAATTTCGGGTAACCTGCGGGAGGGTTTTCAAGTTTAATCAACAGAATCATTTATGCAAGTACTGATCACCCTGAAAGGGTGAAATATTCCAGCCCGGTGCGGAGCGCCGGGTTAATGATTATCATTGTTTTTCATAGCCCTGAAAGGGCGGAATTATAATTCTTCCTTTAGCACTCTCAAACAATGCTTATTCTGAATTTTCAGAAGTCGAAGATTAAAATTAAAAGGGAGCAAATCCTGTGTTTTCAAAGAACTAAAATGGTGCCAAATACAAAACAATTTCAGGCATCAACGCTTACGAACCGGAGGGAACCTCCTTTTTCTTGCCAAATTCCGGATCAATGGGTAAAAATTTAACCAGAAAAAATCCCGGGATGGCACAGATTAACACCCAGATAAAAAAGTGTCCATAGCCCAGCCATTCCTGGATATACCCGCTGACCATCCCCGGCAGCATCATGCCCAAAGCCATAAAACCGGTAGCGATGGCAAAATGAGCGGTTTTGTACTCGCCCTCCGAAACATAGATCATATACAGCATGTAGGCGGTAAATCCCAATCCGTAGCCAAATTGCTCGATTCCGACGCAAAGATTGATGATCCATAAACTGTCCGGTTGGTAATACGCCAGATAAACATATACTGCATCCGGCAGATTAATGGCTATCACCATCACCCAGAGCCATTTTTTAAGCCCGTCCCGCGCGGCGATGAAACCGCCTAACAAACCGCCAATCGTCAACATCAACAGTCCAACCGTCCCATACACAAACCCCAACTGACCGGTGGTCAGCGCCAGTCCGCCCATATCCTGTGTATCCAAAAGAAACGGCGAAGCCAGCTTAACCAACTGTGATTCTGCCAGACGGTAGAGAAGCAAAAAAGCCAGGGCAAAGCCGATATGTTTCTTCTTAAAAAACAGGGCAAATGTATTCCCATATTCTTTCAAAAATGCCTTCGGCCGCCGTGGCGCATCTTCGCGGGGATGGGGTAACATAAATTTGTGGTAAACAAAGAGGATAAAAAAGAGGATAGCGATGAATGAAAAGGTGACAATCCAGGAAAGCGGAACATTTCCGGAAGTAGCCAAAAAGGAAGCCTGCGTCTTGCTTTTTAATTTATGATCGAGCTGAATTACAGCCAGTTGCGGCCGGTTCCAGTTGGTTGCATTAAATTCGAAACGCCCACCGGCGAGGAGAGAGATGCTTCTGTTGCCGGCATCCCGGCCAAAATTAACTACAATTTTCTCATTCTCCGGCGGCGGCGCGGACAGGTAAAAATAGACCAAACCGATATTACCGGCATTCCGGTTATCATTGTGCTCCGGCGCTGAAAAAAGATCGCCGAAATCTACATGATTCCCTGCCTTCCACCGATCCACTTTTTGCACTATTTTTTCAATTTCGGCGGCCCGGCGTTTTTGCAGCGGAATTTCAAGTTTTTGAGGAAACATAACAATATGCAGCGGCCCGGTTTCTTCCTTTATAACCAGACTGTCCGGCGGTACAAACCGGGTGGAGATTTCCATGGTCTGAACCGCCGTAACCGGGAGTTTTACCGAAGGTAAGCCGGTGTGACTCTCTATGTAGCCGGCAAGAATGACCAGCAATCCCTGTCCGGTCAACATGGCAAAACGATAAAATGTACTTCTTACACCGACAAACCAGGCTTGCCGGTGCTGGTCCAGTCCCAACATGTAAAAGCCGTCGGCGGCAATATCGTGTGTGGCGGAACTAAAGGCCAGCAACCAAAAAAACGCCAGCGTGAGCTGAAAATAATTGGGCAGCGGAATTGTAAGCGCAACGGAAGCCATTCCGCCGCCAATGATAAGCTGCATAAAAATGATCCAGAACCGCTTGGTGCGGAAAATATCGACCACCGGACTCCAGAGCGGTTTGATCACCCAGGGCAGATAGAGCCAACTGGTGTACAATGCGATTTTTGTGTTGGAAATCCCCATCTTTTTATAAAAAATCACCGAAACAGTCATTGCCACAATGTAGGGAATTCCTTCCGCATAATACAGACTGGGCACCCAAAACCACGGGGAGCGACTTTTTAACTTTTGATGATCAGAT
This sequence comes from uncultured Deferribacteres bacterium, assembly GCA_913009825.1. GTDB lineage: Bacteria > Zhuqueibacterota > JdFR-76 > JdFR-76 > DREG01 > DREG01. Next base: position 59,335 of record CAJVYQ010000023.1, on the reverse strand, counting down.
TTGCTTGTGTGTTCAGACATAATTTCCAGGCTCCTGACAATCGGGATAGTTTATTAAATTATAGTAACTATACAGCCCACGCCTGTTTGATGCAAGCAGAAAACACACGAAACACTCAAAAAGTGTAACACTTTTGTTTTCTGAAAATCAACAATCAACAGGTGGCCCGTTCTTCCTGCATGTTTTTAACGGCCGGTCTGCAGCAGGCAGGTTAAATCCTCCGGAAATGAATGCAAGACGGAGTTTTCGCCCGGTAACTGAATAGTTGCCAACAATTTTTATTCTCCAATTTCTCTAAGTCCTCTGCGCCTCTGCGATAAAAAACAGGCGCTCTGAAATACAGAAACACAGAGAGCGTAAAGAACGTAGTTTTTTATCAAAAAACTAAACTGTTACTAAAAGGTCATATAAAATGAAACGGTTCTGATTTTTTATCGCCTTTCGTGTCTTCCGCGGGCAATCTGAATAGTTACGAATAATCAGTAATTTCCGGTTAGGTTTTTACGATGGGCAATCGATCCGGAAAAGGGAATAAAAAAGGCGCCTGTCATTTTCAGGCGCCTCAAATTTTGCTATCTTTTCTTGTGCCAGAAATCTTCTAACAGTTTTTTCCCGGATTTTAATTTTTGAATACGTTTTTTTGCCTCTTTGGCCAGGTTTGAATCCGGCGCGATATCGATCACTTCCTTGTATTCACGGATCGCATTTTCATAATCTTTTTTATCCTTTTTCACATAAGTTTCAGCCAAGTAAAAATGAGGTTCCGGTTTTTCCGGCTGAAGGGCGGCCGCCAAACCAAATTGTTCAACTGCATTCCACAATTTCCCCAGACTCCCTCTTTTATAATTAAACAAACCGGTAGAGAGATACACATAATATTTTGCTTCTTCGTTGTCCGGTTTGGCCTGAACCGCCTGTGTAAGAGTTTCCATGGCCGTTTTATACCGTTTTTTCTTCAACAGATCGATCCCCTTCGTCATGAGGAGATTGGATTGGACATGAGCGGCGTCGAAAAAATCCAGCACTTTCTGCAGAGAGTCGGCATAAGAATTTATGTGATAAGCTCTTCGGTAACTATTCTGTGCGGCATCATAAAGACCGAGTTTTTTCTGAACCAATCCCATTCTGCATTGCGCCGGAAAATGAGTAGAATCCAATTCAATGGCCAAACGGTATTGATCTCTTGCTCTGAGAACAAAATCCTTGCTCAATAAAGAATCACCCAACACAACTTTCGATTCCACTAACAAGTTTCGATATACGGCATTTTCCGGCTTTATTTTCATTGCTTTTTCAAATAGAATTGCTGCAGAATCCGGTTTCCCTTCCGCCAGGTACACTTTCCCCATCATGGAAAGGGCAAGAGGATCATTCGGTTTTGCAGCCAATTTTTCAACGGCCAGGGTTCGCAGCGTTTTAAAATCTCCGGTTTCATCCGCCTGTTTCATTAATTTGGACGTAGTATTGCAGCCGGTGGCAAAAAGCAACAATATTAATATAATTTTCTTCAATTTATTATCCCTCTTTTTGTGTTTATTTCTCAAAAAAAACGTTTTTTTTACGGCGCAGGAACATATCTGTTTACAAATTTTTTATAGCGAAACAAATACGGCGACAAAAGCAAAGTTAGGTCAACTTACCGATGACCCACAATAATCTTGCCGCGCGCTGGCGACAGTAGGTGATAAATCCCCCATCAAACCGCTATAATCGGCATTGATGTTAAAATTTTGGGGCGTGATATTTTCTCCCTGGTGTATTGAAAAACAGAATATTTTCTAAAACCTAAATTGAGCGATTCTTAGCTTGCGATAACCACCCAAAGAGTTTTGTCATTCTGCCTGCCCGACCGCAGGCGGGAAAGAATCTTTTTAATCCTTTGTACTAAACCAATAAGATTCCTACGGAATGACATAAAAATCACTCAATTTAGGTAAAAATTCTAAAAAAAATTAGGCAATGAAAAACATAAAAAATAAAACCTTCAGGACACCTCTCACTGAAGGTTTAAAAAGAATTGATGGTCTATCTCAAATTAATTTTTCCCCATATTTTCTTTCAATTCTTTAATTTCGTCACGGATTCTTGCCGCATTTTCAAATCGCTCTTCCTGAACAGCGTTGTCCAGATCCAGGTTCAATCTTTCCAGTTTCTGCATGGAATTCAGCGGTTCCGCCGGTTCATCGCTCTCGCCTCCTTCGCGGATCGCTGCTTTGCGCATTACATCCTCTTCCACAAAAATAGGTGCATTTGTGCGCAATGCCAGAGCAATGGCATCGCTGGGACGGGCATCCACCTCTTTTTTACTGCCGCTGTTTTTCAGATCGATGATGGCGTAGTAAGTATTCTCCCGCAGATCGTTGACAATGATACGGGAAATACGAATTCCCATGGTATCCAAAAGGTTCCTCATCAAATCATGAGTCAGCGGCCGTGGCGGATCGATATTTTCCAGTTGCAGCGCGATGGCCTGCGCTTCTGCCGAACCAACCACGATGGGCAGCCAGCGTTTACCGCTATCATCCCGCAAAATAACGACAAACCGGTTGGTGGATGTATCTAATGTTACTTTTTCTACTTTTACAGGGATTGTCATAAAAATCGTCCTCCACAAAAATATCGGAAAAAATCCCTCGTCATTAATATGCCTAAATACCTAATTTCCCCGCCAAACGGATCCGGCTAAAGATAGTTCCACAATGAAAAATCCCGGCAAACAGCAGCATCTGTTTGTTTGGAAGCTATTTGAGTATAAAAAAATAATTGCAGAAATTCAAGTGAATTTTGGGAAAATCAGAAATGAATCGAGATAAGAGGAATAAACCTACAGAAGTAGGAAAAAGCTTTCAAGGCGAGATTTTCATGAAATTTTCATCCGGCGTCAACAGATGTTCATCGTCGATCTCTATGAGCGGATCAAATCCATGCAGCGTGCTGAGAACCCTTTCTCTGGTCTTGCCTGAATTACAAAAACCAGAAATTAACAGCCGATTTTCCGACAGGGAGATGTTCACATCATTGATCCAATCGCCAAATTCATCCTGCAGGATTTCTTCTATCTCTTCTGCCATGTCCGTTTCTTTCTCCTGTTCCGCCGTCCTTCTGAAAAATCTGAATAAGTTCAATTTCTGCTCCGGGTCAAATCCATTTTATCAGTTGCTCCATCACTTATCGGATAATTTACATTTCTAGTGAATAAAAATCAAGGATTGATAAAATACGGATAAAAAGAAGATAACCTTCTTGAAGAAGGTCACCTTCTGAGGTTCATCCACAAATTCATTAATTATTCTGAAAAAGATGAACATCTGTTTGCGGAAACGGGATGGAAATATTTTCCTTATCAAATGCCAGCTTAACTTTTTCCTGCATATCGAAGTAGATACCCCAATAATCGGCGGCATTACACCAGACACGCACCGAAAAATTCACAGAACTATCCCCCAGTTCTGAAAACATAATAGCAGGTTCGGGGTCTTTCAGAATTCGAAGATCATCATCCACTAACTTTTTCAGAACTTCCTTTGTTTTCTCGATATCGTCAGAGTAACCAATGCCAAACGTCATATCCACGCGTCGCTGTGCTTCCGTAGAGTAATTAGTGATGCTGCTACCGGACAGCGGACCATTGGGAATGATGATCGTTTTATTATCCGGCGTTTTCAAAATAGTGTTGAAAATCTGAATGGTATCAACCTTACCGACGAAACCCTGCGCTTTAATCACATCGCCGACTTTGTACGGTTTGAAAATCATAATCAGCACACCGCCGGCAAAATTTGCCAGGCTGCCCTGCAGCGCCAAACCGACAGCTAAACCCGCCGCACCCAAAATAGCGATAAAAGAAGTAGTGGCAATACCCAACATAGAAGCCACACTGATCCACAGCAGTACCTGCAGCAATATTTTCACCAGGCTACTGAGAAATTTTTGTAATGAAATTTCCAATTTACTGCGATCCATCGCACGCTTGACCGCCTTCACAAACAGTTTAATCACCCATAAACCGATGAGTAAAACAGCAATAGCTGCTAAAACAGATGGACCGGTATTCTTAATAAACTGAATAACGACATCCCTATAATTTGCTGCATTTTCCATTTTCTTCCCTCCTTGTTCATTAGAGTTTGTTAATTAGTGTCTGACCGAAAACTCCGCTTTTCTGTCATTCCCAAGCGCTTTTATTAACATTGAATCGTCCGTTCGATGGATGCCGGTTTTATTTAACGGCTGAACGAAAAGTATCTAAATTGTATATCAAATATCTTGTTTGAATTATAATCTTATTGAAAAGCAGGAAACTAAACAGTTTATAAAACAAGCAAGATGCATGTTTTCCACTTTTCGTTAAGACACTATTTACTAATTTTGTAACTATTCAGCTCACGTCTGTCTGACACAGGCAGAAAACACACGAAACAATCGAATGATCTCATCTAACTTTTTTCCTGTTTTTTTTTGAGTCTTTCGCGGGCTGCCTGAGTAGTGACAATACCGTAACACTTTAGTTTTTTGAACAAATCCGCTTCCTTTGCGTTCTCTGCGTCTCTGCGTTTTAAAGCGCCTGTTTTTTTAACGCAGAGACGCGGAGAGCGCAGAGAAATTGAAAAAATCGTCTGCCTGTTCAGCCCGCGAATTACACGAAATCATACGAATAGGACAAAATAGTTAACGATTCTCGTTTTTTAGCGATATTAGCGGGCAACCTGAATAGTTACCTAATTTTCACCTGTCCGGATTGGTCGAACAGGAGCTTTACCTCGCCGATAATTGGCAATGAAGTAGAAAAATCAACACTGCCGAGAAGTTTGTAATTCAAATTCCGGTCGCCCGTCAGCAATTGGTAAACCGAACGACCGGCCTGTAGAAAATTTAACGACACCGGAATTTCGATGATCGATTCGCCTTTTCCACCGACCGTCATGCTTTTCTCATTGACACCCGAAATCCAGTTTTTGCTATTCCCGGCGAATTCATATTTAAATTTGCCGACAAACAATTTGAACGGGTTGTCATTTTTCAATTTCACCTGAAGTTTCATATCCGCACCGGAGAAACTGAGCTTGTTCAATTTCACCCCGGCAAGGGAAACAGACGGTAATTTCAAAACCGGCAGCATCCCGGATTTACTCACCGGCACTTTGACGGCGCCAAAAACCGGCAGATCAAACGAGAAAGAACAGGCCAATTTGTAGGCCAAACTATCCTGATCCCGGAGAGTTTTGTAAGTCTGAAAAAGTTCTTTAAATTTTAACGTGACGGGCAAACCGATCACATTTTCTCCCCCGGCAACAATTTTCAGTCCGTTTTCCTGTCTGCCGCTTACAAACGAGTTGTCGTTGATCTGAAAATCGTAATCGAATCCGGCAAGGTTGACCCCGATTCCGTTGGGATTTTTAATTTTCAGATCGAAAAGCAGATTCACAGAATCAAAAGAAAGGCCGGAAAAACGAACTTTCTCTACTTCCACCTCAGGATTTTTCAGGTTGGCTTTGTTGAGCAATTCCTTATAAGAACAGGAGGTCAACAAAAAAAGCAGGGGCAAGATTGCCTCAAAAACCGATTTTACATGCGGGTATTTTTTCATGATATCCACCTTATTTAAAAATATCATCAGGATTCCTATCTTTTATCAAAAGAAGGAATAAGTAAAACCGACAGCAAGCGCCTGCTTGAGCTGGCGTTTTTTGGAAATATCTTTATCATAAAAAAGTTTCACATTAAAATTCACGTTGATATATTTGGAAATTTTAGCGGAAACAAGATTATCCCAGCGCACATCAATTTCATCAAAAGCAGTTAGATTGGAAAAAAGTTCCAGCTTTGAAATAAGCAATGTTGTCTTATTCAATTTCAGGTTCAGATCCGTCACGAATTCGGCACCAATCTCCGATTTTGTTTTCTCCACAGTTTCTGTGGCAGGGTCATCCGCATAAGGAACCGGATAATTGCTGGTGACGGTCTGTTTTGCCGCGGCGCCAAAGCGGGTTTTGAACTGCTTATTCAGAGTATAGCCAACGCCTGCACTCTGTGTAAAATAAACCGGATCCAAAAATCCGGACACGGCAACTTTGGTCTCACCTTCGTACCGGTAACCGGTTGCCGATTGGGTTTCTCCCGTGGCGGCAATGTAAGGATTTATCAGACTGCCCAATTTGTAGGTAAGCACACTCTCCAATTTTAACTCATCTATGGATTTTCTTGAATCCTGATCCCCGACTTTTGTGCGGCCGAATGTGAATTTCCCGGTGTTTGACCAGTTCATTTTTTCCTGATCGTTTACAAACTTCCCGTTCAGGTTCAACTGCCACACTAAAGAATTCTCTCCGCCCTGCGCCCAATTATCAAAACCGGCCTGCGATAGATTAACCTCTCCGACAACTTCTTTCTTCCAGCCATATTGGGACTGCTCTTTTTCCTGGGCAAAAAGGATATTACCGGTAAGAAAAAAGATGCTTAAAAAAAATGCTGACTTTTTGTACCTGACCATATTCTCTCCGTATTCTGTTAAAATTTTTTTTAAAAAATCCGGGTTAAAAATAAATTCGATGGATAAATTATAAAAAGTAACAAATATCTTTATTTGCAACTATTTTTATTTCTGAGCAGTTCGTATCAGTACGTCTTGCCAACATTTTTTATTTAACCTAAATTGAGCGATTTTTAGCTTGCGATAACCACCCAAAGAGTTTTGTCATTCTGCCTGCCCGACCGCAGGCGGGAAAGAATCTTTTTAATCCTTTGCACTAAACCAATAAGATTCCTACGGAATGACATAAGAATCGCTCAATTTAGGTTTAAGCTAAAATGAAAAATATTTCCTTCCCATTCATCCGGTATGTTTTTAGAGTTGTTTCATAGATGGTTGGTGAAATTTTGCAAAAAACTAAAGTATCACCATTTTTTTTTATTCCAGGCGCCAATTTTAAATCAACAACACGGCAGAAACCGGTTCAAACCGGATATTTCCCCGCCAATTTTTCAATATAAAAGCGCCGCATTTTGGGGATAAATATCTGTAGAATTAAATTGTTGGCTATCAAAAATGAGAAATGAGTATGGATTACTTATTGCAGTTGTTGGGTTCAACCCAACAATTGGTACTGCTTTTTTCTTCGGGATTTACCCAGTTCATTCTCTATTTCTTTGATCAGGTTCTCATAATTATCCGGGATATCTGTCAGGACAACAGTGCCTTTTTCATCTTTTTGCACGTCGGAGATACCGGGGAAACGGTTCTCCAATTGCGCCACATAACCGGATTGCTGCCGGTAGAGTTTCAGCAGCTCTTTGGTTTTCTGCAAAAATTCTCTGTGCTGTAGAGCTGCATGAATGATGGCAATCAATTCTAATTCGTGGCAGGGTTTGCGTAAGAAACGGTAAATTTGTCCCTCGTTAATCGCCCGGACGGCCATATCGATATTTGCGTTTCCGGTTAAAACAATCCGGACCGTATCCGGATAGCTTTTGCTTATCCGGCTCAACAGCTCCGTGCCGGACATCCCCGGCATCTGTTCATCGGAAATAACTACATCGACAATGTGTTCGGATAAAAGCTGCAGAGCTTCCTGTCCTGAAAAAGCGCTCAGTATCTCAAAAGACTCTTTCTGCAAGGTTCGTCTCAGAGAATTAATCACGTTCGGTTCATCATCGACAAAGAGAATTTTTTGTGACATACTTTCTACCGCCTTATTTTTATAAATGAGGACAAGCTACTTATTTCCCCGCAGCAACGGACACCAAAATCGGTTGTTTGATGCCGGAGGTTTTGGCATAATTTTTCAACCGCTCGATCATGATCACACCGGCCTCCTGTCCGCGGGAAATCAGCAGCACTCCCCGGTCGGATTTGACATCTTCTTCAAAAATCATATTTGGAGTAAGCTGGGCCAATTTTACACTTTTAACATGTTGATCCGTTTTCTTTGCCAAGACGATTCTTTTCAGGAGATGCAGTATGGAGAGATCATAAACACCGTTGCGATTTTCCAGAATTTGCAAAGCTTCATCATTGAACCATCCTCCCGACTCCAACCGGTCAAAATCCAGTGTAACTTTCAACAACCTGGCGCCAACCGGGATGGCTTTCTCTTTAACGGAATCAGGCGGAGAACCGCTGCCGTCGTAATGCTTATCCTGGTATGCAATGGCATCGGCGATTTTTTTCATTCTCGGGATATTGCTCAATAAATTGGCTGCAACAGAAGCATGTTTATCTATCAGTTTCATCTCTTCTCTCGTTAGAGGTTGTCCGGATTTGATTTTCTTCATGGTCGTTTCGGACAATATGATATAGCCTATCTGGGATAACATGGCGGCCGTTTCCAATTCCCAGATATCCGGCAAATGCATCTCTTCGGCAATATTTTTCACCAACCGTTGGATCCGCGCCGACCGGCCAAACGCCTCCGGATTTACCAACGCCATGATTTCCGTTAAAATTTTAACACTGCCTTTTAAGGTTTTTTCCAGCAGTTCTTTCTCGGCAGTTATCAATTGATATTGATGTAAACCGGCCGAAAGAGCGGTCAGTAGTTTTTCGGTGGGGCACGGTTTGGTGAGAAAACGGAAAATATTCCCTTCGTTCACTGCGGTTATTGTCGTTGTAACATCTGCATAACCGGTAAGTATCATGCGCACGGTATCGGGAGCAACATTACGAACTTTTGCCAAGAATTGCACACCGTTCAGACCGGGCATCCGAAAATCGGAAACCACAACAGCAAAAGGGCCATTCTGCTCTATTTTTACCAGTCCTTCTTCACCGCCAAGAGCCGTTTCCATATTGAAATTTTTGCGCAACTGACGCCGGATGGAATGCAATATATTCAACTCATCATCGACAAACAAAATTTTCTCTGACATCTTTTTTCCTATCTGTAATTATTCAGGTAAGCTCCATGAATAGTTACTCCTATTTTTAACTTTCCTGCACAATTCTTGCCAATCATCCACATGATTTTCCATTCCCATCCCGGTCAGATAGTTATAATCCATACTATTTTTGCTGCTATCATGAGAACCGTTTAAATTTTTTTCAAAAATATTCGCCACATAAAGCGCAGTCAGGGAGGAAAATTCCCGGTCCGGCGCTGCGGCAGGGTTGTGATGATACGCAATATCTTCCACAACGGCATCGGACATGCCCCACAGACCCATGAGATACGCCCCAACTTTGCTGTGGGACGTGCCGAAAATTTCCTTTTCTGCCATAAATTCCGGTATCTCTTTCCGTTTCGTCAAAGCTAAAACTTCCGCATACTGCTGCGGAAAATTATGGCATAAGATCATTTTGCCGGCATCGTGCAGAACTCCCGCCATGTAAGCGTCATCGATAACCATATTATTTCCGGTTTCCGCTCTGGCGATCTCTTTGGCCATTTTTGCGGTATAAAAACTATGGTCTATAATCTCTTTAAGTGAGAAACCAGCGATCTCTCCTCCATCAGATTCCGAGAAAATCTGTACCGACAGAACCAGCGTTTTAATGATATCGATCCCTAAAAGACTAACCGCCTGAGCAGGAATGGAAATGTGACGGGGCAGACCAAAAAAAGCTGAATTTACTAACTGTAATATTTTTGCCGTCATTCCCACATCCCGGGAAATAATTTTCTCTATTTTCTGTAACGATGAATTTTCGGAACGTAATTCATGTAAAATTTCCCAGTACAGATCCGGCAGGCTGGGCAAGGTATCAACCTGTGCCACAATTTTGAGCAGATTTTCATTTTTCAGCAGATTTCTTAAATTCCCGGCCCGTTTGATTGTGTTTATGATCTTATCTGCATTGGAAGGTTTGGAAAGATACTGGTGCGCCGGACGAACCGCTTTCAGGATTAAATCCTGATCCGTATAGCCGGAAAGGATAATGCGAATCATCCGGGGATAACGATTCATCACTTCGATTAACAACTCGGCGCCGTTCATTCCCGGCATACGCATATCGGAAACGATAACGTCGAACGGTTCTTCCTGAAGCGCCTGCAGCGCCTCCTGTCCGCTGCCGACAAATTTCATCTGCCACTCATGCCGCATATTGCGCAGCATTCTTCTTAATCCCCCCAGGATGTTGGGTTCGTCATCCACAAACAGAATTTTTATCTCACTCATCTGCTTTCACCTCACACTTCGTCATCATTTTTTTCCCCGATTTCATTTTATATTTCATTCCCCCGATAAATCCGACAGATCAAATTATAGCACAAATGTCTTACACTCCCCTTCCCCCTCTCATAATATTGTTGACCTGAATTGAGCGATTCTCATGTCATTCCGTAGGAATCTTGTTGGTTTAGTGCACAGAACTAACAAGATTCTTTCCCGCCTGCGGTCGGGCAGGCAGAATGACAAAACTCTTTGGGTGGTTGTTTCAAACTAAGAATCGCTCAATTTAGGGTTGAATTAAAAAATACTCCATTAAAATCACTATCTTCACACCGCGGTGAGCCACGAGGCGGTAATTTAAGGGGCAATGATTAATTCTCCATCATCACCTGATCACTTTTAACCGCTACTTCTCCGGGTTTGGTAGCCGGCAACCGGATGATAAACGTTGTCCCCTCGCCTTCGATTGTCTCAAAGGAAATGGTTCCGTTATGTTTATTGACAATGATATCGTGGGCGATGGCCAGCCCCTGACCGGTTCCCTTACCTATTGCCTTGGTAGTAAAAAACGGATCAAATATTTTAGTCTGCACATCTTTAGGAATCCCGCTGCCTGAATCACTGATGCGAATTTCCGCCCAATCTTTCCGGTGAAGAGTTTTAACTTTAATTCTACCTTTCTCTGCGGAATTTTCACCCAACACATCCCCAATGGCATGCGCCGCATTGATGATGATATTTAAAATCACCTGGTTGATTTCACCGGGCAGGCAATCTACCATCGGTAAGGCAGAATCAAAATCTGTTTCCATTTCCGCCACATATTTCCACTCGTTGCTGCTTACGGTGATGGTACTGTCGATGGCATGATTCAAATCGATAAAAGTTTTCTCTTTTATGCCGGGGTGAGAAAATTCTTTCATGGACCGGACAATTTTTGCCACTCCCTCAATGCCGCCCAGTGTCTCATCGATGGATTTGGGAATCTCTTCCTTCAGGTAATCCAGATCGATCTCGGCCGAGAAATCGTCCAGATCCCGGATAAAATGAGCGGCGCTATTGTCGTTGCATTGTTGCTTCAACAGATTATATTTTGTGATGAACCGGTTCAAATCCTTGAAAGCTTCTTTTAAAAACCGGGTGTTATCGCCGATATATTGCGTAGGCGTGTTGATTTCATGAGCAATTCCCGCCGCTAATTGTCCGATGGATTCCAGTTTTTGCGCTTGGGAGAGCGCCTTCTCCGTCTCTTTCAGTTGCCGGATATCGATAAAACTCTCCACACACCGTTCGTGGCCGTCCAGTTTCACTTTTACCACATTTTTAAGGATCGGAATCGATTCGCTATCTATCGTTAACAAAACTTTCTCCGAATTATCAACCTTCTGATTCAGATCACATACCGGGCACTTTCCTGCATCCGCAGGGCAGATAAAATGATGGCAAACTTTTCCGATCACATTTTCTTTTTCCGATCCGATTAAGTTCAGCGCTGTACGATTGACATCGACAATTTTTCTGGTTTCAACATCAACGATCACGATGCCGGCCTGCACCGATTCCAGGATAGTTTTAATTCGCCGTTCACTTTCTTTTATCGCCTTTTCCACTAATTTCTGCCGGGTAATATCCCGGGTGATACCGCAAAGTCCAAGGACTCCTCCATTTTCATCCGGTAAAGGCACCCGTGTGGTTGTAATCCAGCGGGTACGGCCATCCGGATACATTTTTTCTTTTTCATCAATCTTCACATCACCCGACTTCATGATCTCCCGATCTTCCTCATAAACCTGCCGGGCAACCTCCCGGTCAAAAAAGTCGAAATCCGTTTTATCGACAGCATCACCCGGATACTGCAATCCTAACCGTTTCGCCTGAGCTTGATTAATCTGTAAAAAGCGGCCGGCAGTATCTTTAAAATAGATCGCTTCGGGAAGGTTCTCTATGAAAAGGTGAAGTAAACGCTGTTCCTGTGACAGCGCTTTTTCCGCCTGCTGGCGTTCCCGTATTTCCCGCCGCATTTTTTCATATAACATCGAATTATCGATACCGATGGCAATCTGGTTGGCCAGAGTTTTCATGGCGGTCACATCCAATTCACCGAAAGCATGATACCGATCACTCTGGATGTCCAGTACGCCAAGTACCCGGTTTTTTCTTTTGATGGGAACATCCAATTCGGATTTTGTTTTTTCATCCGCTTTTTGAATAAAGTGGGAATTTTTGCTCACATCGCCGGTAGATTCTATCTTTCCGCTCACAGCACAATATCCAATCATCCCTTCGTCCAGAGAAAATGAGAGATCATCAGGAAAAATCGCGGTATAACCGCCGGCAATGGCTTTTAATTGCAAACTTTTTCCGTTTTGATCTGTTAGAAGAATCATCACACCGTAGTAATGAAATGCATCCAGGATGGCTGACACCGTCTCGTTCAGAAATTCATTCAGGTTCAGTTTACTGCTTACTCTCTGACTGATTTCATTAATCAGCGTGGCATAAGTGGCCATGCGTTTTTCTTCTTCTTCTATTTCTTTACGCCGGGTTATATCCCGGATAATTCCGATAGCCATCCATTTTTCATGATATTTTGTCGCGGAGATCGAGAGTTCAACGGGAAAAATCGATCTGTCTTTTCGGTAGGCTTTTAATTCCAGTATTTGTCCCAGGGCATCTCCGGAACCCTTCCGCCTAAATTTTTTAAATCCTTCTTGACTTGCAGCTACATACTGTTCAGGCACAATAAAATCATGGAGTTTCCGGCCGATGATTTCCTGTTCCGAATATCCGAATATTTTCTCCGCCGCACTATTCCAGTAAGCTACCGTATCATCTTCATCGATCATCACAATGCCGTCTTTGGCATAAGTGCTGATAGTTCTGAATTTCTCTTCTCTTTCCCGCAGAAACTGTTCTACTGTTTTAAGCTGTTCGATGGTTGTGTGCAGTTCCGAAGTACGCTCTGCAACAAGCCGTTCCAGATTCTCCTGCTGGCGGCGGTTATTTATCTCCAACTCGCGCCGGTGCAGCGCATTGGCCAGAACAATCTGAACCTGATTTTTGTCCAGCGGTTTTACAATATAACCATACACACCCAGTTTGAGCACCCGGTCGACTATTTTGGCATCATTGAGAATGGTTGCCATGATAACGGCGGTGTCCGGGTATTCCTGCACAATAAAGGCCACCAGATCCACACCGGACTCGCCCGGCATCTCCACATCACAAAAGACAGCCTCAAATTCATGCTGTTTTAAAACGATGCGGGCATGTTCGGAATCTTCTGCCTCACACACTTCATGACCCGCTTCGCTGAGCATGCGTGAAAGAATTCCCCGCACAGGTTTCTCGTCATCGACGATGAGTAACTTTGCCATTTCACAATCCTTCTTTTACCAATCTGTTCCATGGGAATTTTGACTTATTTCATCACTATTCAGATGGAGAGAACATCCCCCGTACCCCCCTCAAGGTGGAATTAAAATAATCCCCGAGGGGGGTACGGGGGGTGTAAAAGTCAACTTTCACTACAATTATATCCTGCCTAAACAATTCTCTTGTTTTTTTATCGGCAAAATTCAATATTTAATGAAGTTGAAATGATGGTAATATTGGAATATGAATAAAATTTGGGGTCTCCTGTAGAATTTGTGGATAAAAACGACGCATTGAACAAAAAGGTTTTTTAAGGCATAATAATGGTAATAACAGATTTAAGCTGAATGCGATGAGAACAACCTTCTTTTTCTCGTTTGGGAGCGATATTCATAGCAAAACAAAACTGACCGTGAGAAAAATATACTGCTCCGGAGTAGTCAAAACCATCTTATTTGCTTTAAATCAACACTATGCGAATTTGCAAGGTTTGAAAGTTACCCACAAATTCTTACGAAGAGGCAAAATTTGTAACTATTCAGCTCACGTCTGTCTGACACAGGCAAAAAACACACGAAACAATCGAATGATCTCATCTAACTTTTTTCCTGTTTTTTTTTTGAGTCTTTCGCGGGCTGCCTGAGTAGTGACCATACCGTAACACTTTAGTTTTTTGAACAAATCCGCTTCCTCTGCGCTCTCTGCGTCTCTGCGTTTTAAAACGCCTGTTTTTTTAACGCAGAGACGCAGAGGGCGCAGAGAAATTGAAAAAATCGTCTGCCTGTTCAGCCCGCGAATTACACGAAATCGTATGAATAGGACAAAATAGTTAACGATTCTCGTTTTTTAGCGATATTAGCGGGCAACCTGAATAGTTACTAAAATTTTAGCATTAGAAACAAAGAAGCTGACCTTCTTTAAGAAGGTCAGCTTCTTTCTTGTCCAACCACAAGCTCCGCAAGAAAGGAGCCCCCTGACCAGGCGTTTTTCTTAACTCAACACCTTTTGGCCATCAAGAACAGCGCGAACTCTTTTTAATAATACAGGGGGAGCAAAAGGCTTGTGCAGCAGGTCCAACCCTTCTTCCAGCAACCCCTTACGAATGATGGCGTCATCGGTGTATCCGGACATGAATAATACTTTCATACCGGGTTTCACTTGCAGCAGCCGTTCAGCTAATTCCCGGCCGTTGATCACCGGCATCACCACATCGGTTAGCAGGAGATGAACCGGTTTTTCTGTCTGTTCACAGATCATAAAAGCTTCCCCGGCGTTGCGCGCGGCCAAAATCCGGTAACCGGCGCGGCGCAGAGTCCGGCAGGCCAGTTCCCGCACCATATCTTCATCTTCCACAACAAGAACCGTTTCCCAACCGTTCAACGCCATATCTTCTTTCAGCACGGATACTTTTTGATCTTCATATTCCGATCGGGGCAAATAAACCCTGAAGGTGGTACCTTTTCCGGGTTCACTGTCGACCAGTATCTCACCACCGCTCTGTTTTGCTATGCCGAAAACCATCGCCAATCCCAGCCCGGTTCCTTTACCGCTCTCTTTGGTGGTGAAAAACGGTTCAAATATTTTAGCTCTGGTTTGCTCATCCATCCCTTCGCCGGTGTCACTGACCATCAACAGAATATATTCACCTGCAGCAAGAGAAAGCGGGGTCTGCCCGTGTTCCGGCGCCAATAAAATATTTTCAGTCAGGATGGTCAATTGTCCTCCTTCAGGCATGGCGTCACGGGCGTTAACCGCCAGATTCATGATCACCTGTTCCATCTGGGTGCGGTCGGCGTGGATGATACAGGGCCGTTCATCACAAGTGATGGTCAGAAAAATATCTTCGCCAAGCAGACGCTGCAGCATTTTTTTCAGCAGATAAAGAATATCGTTCAGGTCCAATACTTCCGGTGCAACCAACTGTTTCCTGCTGAACGCCAGCAATTGCTGTGTAAGCTGCGCCGCCCTCTCGCCCGCCTCATAAATTTCCCGGATATCCCCATACATGGGATCATCTTTTTTCAGATCGTTCAACAGAATTTGCGAATAGCCGTTAATGACGGTAAGCAGATTGTTGAAATCATGGGCCACACCACCGGCCAGTGTGCCGATGGCTTCCATCTTTTGCGCCTGGCGGAATTGATCTTCCAACTGCTTTCTCTCTGTAATATCCTCTTTTATTGCCATGAAATGTGAAATGGCGCCATTATCCTCTTTGATAGGGCCGATGATTGCCTTTTCCCAGAATAGGTCGCCATTTTTCTTCATGTTGTGAAATTCGCCGTACCAGGTTTCCCCATTCGTAATAGTCTGCCACAAATTTTCATAAAACTCTTTCGATTGTTCTCCGGATTTTAATATGCGCGGATTCTGTCCGATGGATTCCTCCGACGAATAACCGGTTATACGGCAAAACTTTGGGTTGACGTATTCGATGTTCCCGTCCGGATCGGTTACTACAATAGAAGCAGGACTTTGTTCCACCGCCTGGGATAATTTGCGGATTTCCTGTTCCGCCGCTTTGCGCTCAGTGATGTTTCGCAACGAACCGTAAGTGCCGGCCAAGCGGCCATCCCGGTAAATAGGCACTGAATGATCTTCGATGCACAACAGCCGGCCGTCCTTACAGCGCCACCAGGATTCCCAGCGCACGGTTTTTTCTGGTTTTTGAACCTTCACCTTCAGCAGATCAAATTTCTCTTTCTGATTTGTAAACTGATCATTTTGAATGACCTGTGTAAGAAAGGCGCTCCGGCCGCCCATTTTTTGAATATCCTCTTCGGTATAACCAAACATTTTTGTAAAAACGGGACTTAAATAACTGAATTCTCTCGTCTCACTATCTACCGCATACAAGACATCATGAATGACACCGACAATCCGGCGAAACTTTTCTTCACTCTCCCGCAGCGCCTTTTCAATTTGTTTTTGCTCGGTGATATCTTCGGAAATACACAACAGGTATTTAGGTTCTCCCATTTCATCAAAAAGCGGAATTTTTTGGGTGTGCAGGATTCTCTCCCCTTTATGACGCGTACTCACTCTCTCTTCCGCCGTTTCCACCAAACCACCGCTTGCAATCACTTCCCTGTCTTTCTGCGTCAGGAACTCCGCCAATTTTGGGGGAAACAAGTCTTCATTGGTTTTGCCGATCACTTCCTCCCGGGAGTAACCGAACAACTCTTCTCTCGCCTTGTTGCAGCGCAGAAAGCGCAGGTCCCCGGCATCTTTTATGAACAGACTGATGGGTATATTTTCCACGATGGTGGAAAAGAAGGCCTCCCGTTCCCGCAATTCGTTTTCCATTTGATTGCGCCGCGTTACATCCCGGAAGCTCCACACCCGGCCTTTCACTTTTCCGTTTTGCAGCAGCGGCGCGGAAAACCGTTTGAAAATACGTCCGTCTTTGAAATATAGAGTATCCATACTTTTCCGTTTGGATTGATAAAGCTCCCGGACTTTTTTCACAAATGTTTCCGGATCCTGTAACTGATCCAGTACATATTCAATCAGTTTTTGATCATTTTTTGTCCGGATCAGTTCATCCGGAATCTTCCATAAAAGGGCAAACCGGTTATTTGTGAGAACAACTTCTTCTTCGACATTCACAACCAGAATCCCATCATCCGTAGCCTCCAGTGTCGCCCGGAGAAGTTCCTCTTTTTCCTTCAATCTATTTTCAGATTCTCTCTGCTCGGTGATATCCCGGAGCTGACCGATACTTCTGATGCCTTGATCTGCATCCCTGATCACTGCTGATATCGACTCCATCAACCGGATTTCCCCATTTTTTCTCACTAATGAAAATTCATACAGGCTGGGAACATTTTCCCCTTCTCTTCGTCGCTTATAGTAATTACTCACCGGAGTTTTACTTTCATTGGAAAGAAATTGGCGAAAATCCTGTCCGATCAATTCATCCGGCGGCATTTGAACCATCCTGCCTATTTCAGGATTAGCGTATTCAATCCGATGGTTTTCACCGATAATCACAATTCCGTCATGTGTATTTTCCACCACGGTGCGCAATTTCTCTTCATTCAACCGGATCGCTTCATTGGCATATAAATCATTCACAATGCTTTTCTTAACGGGACGAAAGAAGAAAAAATACAAACCGGGGGCAAAAATAAAGATCAATGAAAATGCATCTAATAGGGATTCTTTCCATACGGGCATTTCCGGAAGCGAATGTAAAAATAACATGATAACCAGTTCGGCGCTGAAGATCGTTACTATTAAAAATAACAGGAGTTTAATGGGAGAAAAAATAGATGCCGGTGCCAATAATGCTGTTTTCCCGGGAAATAAATTTGAGGCTGCAGGATTTTTTCCTTTGTTCTGTTTTGGCTCGCTCATATTTCATTTCCCTCTTTTTAACTCCACCGGCAACAAAATTTTTGCCGATTTCGTTCATTATGGAAACTTTGCACTTGCTTTGCAAATATTACGCCACACTGAAATATTTTTCATAAATTCAGCTTCAGGATTACTTCAGGGCAAAATGGGGAAATTTGTGCGGCAGCGCCGATTTTTAAGCACAGATGTTAAATAAACGAAATAAATGATGGAAACAAGAGAAATATTTTACACCGGCGTGAATATTTGCACAAATAAACGGATGGTCGAATACCGGCCGGTTTTGCAAAACTTGCCCGGATTTTAACCAGGAATTGGGTTCTTTGAAAAATTCGTAACACTTTAGTTTTTACTGAAATCTGCGTCCTTTGCGCTCTCTGCGTCTCTGCGTTTTAGAGTGCCTGTTTTTTAACACAGAGGCGCAGAGGACGCAGAGAAATTGAAAAAATTTGGTAACTATTCAGCCCGCGAATTACACGAATTATGCGAATATGACAAAATAATTAAATGTTCGCGTTTTTTAGCGTTATTAGCCGGCGACCTGAATAGCTACAAAATTGGAGAATAAGTATCCCTACAACAAAACTTACAAAAAAGCTAAACCCTCGAAAGGGTTTAATAATGAGAAGAATAGTTCTACAACAACCATTTAACCGGCGTCAGATCTCAAAACAGAATTTCATACTCCCCCCGGAAGCGAGAGTTTGCTATTGTTTCACAACAACAATTTAATTATCTTGAAAAATCAATACCGGTTCCGGAAAAGGTGTAAGTGTATTGGGGGTTGGTTTACATCCCCGTACCCCCTCTCAAGGCGGTACGGGGGAGTGCCTTTCATCTATCTGAATAGTGACCAAGACCCGCCTATTTCGCGCGTCTCAATGAATACAAGAAAATTCTAAAAAAATTCAAGTTTCTTGAAAGTTACAAAGGAAAAAAGGATAATTTGAAATGAAACAGAACGACATCGCCATCATCGGCGGCGGCATCGTTGGTATGGCAACGGCAATGGCACTGACACAGCAGTCAAACCGGTCTGTCATTGTTATCGAAGCGGAGAAAAAGCTTGCCGCCCACCAAACCGGCCACAACAGCGGTGTGATTCACTCCGGGCTCTATTACAAACCGGGATCGCTCAAAGCGAAAAATTGCGTCACCGGCCGGGAAATGCTGTACCGTTTCTGTGCAGAACACGGCATTGCCCACGATCGCTGCGGGAAACTGGTAGTAGCGACACGTGAGGATGAACTGCCGGCGCTGGCAGAATTGGAAAGGCGGGGACGGGAAAACGGTTTGGCAGATTTGAAGAAACTTTCCGCCGATGAACTGAAAGAGTACGAGCCCCATGTAAGCGGTATTGCCGGTCTCCACGTTCCGGTAACCGGGATTGTGGATTACATCGAGGTTACGGAAAAATACGCCCAAATTATGCAACAATCCGGCGGTGAGATCAGAAAAAACAGTAAATTCCTCGGTTTACAAAAAGAACCGGGCGGATTGGTGCTGGAAACCAACGATGCGGAAATTCACTGTAAAAATTTAATCAACTGCGGCGGTTTACAATCTGACCGCATCGCCCGTGCTTGCAACGTTTATCCCGCTGTGCGTATCGTTCCTTTTCGCGGCGAATATTACGAACTAAAACCGGAAAAGCATTACCTGATTCATCATTTAATCTATCCGGTTCCCGATCCCCGGTTCCCTTTTTTGGGTGTGCATTTCACCCGCATGATCCACGGCGGCCGCGAGGCGGGTCCTAATGCGGTACTGGCTTTCAAACGCGAGGGGTATCGTAAATCCGGTTTTTACCTGCCTGACACATTGAGTGTTTTCAGTTATCCGGGATTTTGGTCCATGGCGGCAAAATATTGGAAAATGGGCATGGGAGAATTCTACCGCTCTTTCAGCAAACGCGCTTTTGTGCGGGCACTGCAACGATTGATCCCGGAGATTCAAAGCGAAGATATTGTTCCTGCTGCCGCCGGCGTGCGCGCTCAGGCGGTTGCATCCCGCGGCGGTCTGGTGGATGATTTTCGTATCGTCACCGCAGAACACATGATCCACGTTTTAAATGCCCCCTCCCCTGCAGCAACCGCTTCCATTGCCATCGGACAAACCATTGCAGACAAAGCACAGAAGACTTTCTTTGATCCTGACTGAAATTTTGATTTTACGGCAGTGCTCACAATTTTGAAGAGAAATTTTAAATTATCGGGAAACACACTTCGTATTCACATCAAGAAACACTTCCCGGATGCCTACAAAAAAACATCCCCCTTCCTCCCCTCGCTGAGGGGGGTGAGGGGGATGTAACCCAACTCCCAAACTTACCCAAATGTTGTTTTATTTTTCGTGGACTCAGGTGTGTAAACCAACTGCTAAAACAACTAAATCTAATCCGGCAAAACCGTCACAACTTTCACAAACCGGAGCCGTTTTCTATCCGCGCGCAGTATGGTGATGCGATAATCCTGAATCTCAATCTTTTCGCCTTCCGCCGGAATCCTGCCCAGGTTTTCCAGAATCATACCGCTGATGGTTTCATATTTTCCTTCGGGTAAATGCCAATTCATCTCTTTGTTGATAAAACCAATCTCCGTCCGGCCGCTGACAATCCACTCATTTTCCGACACCTTTTTCATACGGGTCATTTTCACATCGAATTCATCGGAAATTTCGCCGAACAGCTCTTCCACAATATCTCCCAGCGTCACCAGTCCGGCCGTTCCGCCAAATTCATCCAGGGCAATGGCAAAAGTGGCGTGTTTTACCCGCATCTTCTGCAACAATTCGGAGCAAAGAACGGTCTGGGGCACAAAATGTACTTCCCGGAGAATTTCCTGCAACTGTTTGGGCCTGCTAAAAAGGTCTTTCGCATAGGCCACACCCACAATTTCATCTAACGTTTTTCCGACTACCGGGATCCTGGATAGTCCGGTATCGGCAAAAGTTTCCCGGACCTTCTGCATATCCGAACCGCTGCGCAAGGTTACCATTTCAGTTCTTGGCACCAACACCTCTTTCACCCGGCATTTTGAAAGACGGAATACCCGGGAGATAATTTCCCCTTCCCGCGGATCGATAGTGCCGACTTTTTCACTTTCCCGCAGCAATATTTCCAAATCTTTCTTGGTAAAATAATTGGCAAGCGTCTCTTCTTTTTGACCCGATATTCTCATCACCAGGGAAATGACCAAACTCAATAACAGAAAAAGAGGATAAAACAACCAACGAAAAAACAATAACGGCGGCGCCAGAAATCTCAATATTTTTCTTGCCGTTTCCCGAAATACAGTTTTAGGAATAATTTCCCCGATGACCAGCAAAAACGCCGAATTCAATAACAAAATGATAAAACCGTTCAGATAGGGTTGCAGATAAAAGGTGGAAAAGGAAGAGAACGTCACAACCGCCACATTTGTGCCGATGAGGGTGGTGATCAGATAGCGGTCGGAACTGCTGGAAAAATAGTGGATCAGACGGGCGCCGGGATTTTTTCTTTTCAGCCAAACCTGCACTTCCAAAAAGCTGACACTGACAAAAGCCGTTTCTGTACCGCTGAAAAAGGCGGACAAAATTAAAGTCACCGTGAGCAGAACGATTTTCATCGCCCGGTTTTCCCTTCATGCAAAGGCAAAAACTCGACTTTTCCGGAAGTCATATTGGTGAGGTTGTTTTTTAGCAACATCCAACTGTTTATGGGAACTGAGACATGAAATACAATTTTATCAGCATAGTTCTGCTCTGTAATTTCAGCATGTTTTGCGGACAGTTCCCGCAGCACCGGTTTAAAAACATCGTATTCAATCTGAAAATGCAGCGGTTTGGTGATGATTTTTTTTACAGTTTCTATCGATGCCAAAACGGTGCGGGTGGCATCCGTGTACGCACGCACTAACCCGCCGATGCCAAGTTTCGTTCCGCCGAAATATCGAATAACAAGAATAATCACGTTGGTTAAACCTGTTCCCTCTATCACTTTAAAGATAGGCGCCCCGGCTGAACCTGCCGGTTCTCCGGCATCGCTGAAACGGTAAGCTGAACGGTCTCCCACACCGGTGCGATAGGCAAAGCACACATGCGAGGCGTCGTGATAGCATTTTTGATAGCGCCCGATAAGATGTTTGCACTGTTCCTCATCGAACGCAGGTTCGGCATGAGCAATGAAGCGGGAACCTTTTATTTTAATCCCGGCTTTCCCGGAGTGGGTGATGGTTCGATAAAAAAGTGAGCCGGATGAATCAGGTTCTGAAGTTTCCATGTTCGTCGATTGGGTTTGTTCCGGGATGTCGCTCATCCCTAAAAAAACACATTTTTCACATCATTGATAACCACAAAAACCATTAACGCCAGCAGAATGGCCATACCTACTTGCTGAATCACTACCCGCACTTTTGTGGACAACGGTTTTCGTGTAACCGCTTCGACGAGCAGAAAAAGAAGATGGCCGCCGTCCAGAGCGGGAATCGGTAAAATATTCAAAAAGGCCAGGTTCAAACTCAAAAACGCCATAAATGCCAGCAGGCTGCCAAAACCGGAACGGGCGCTCTCTCCAGCTAATTTTGCGATAACCACGGGGCCGCCGATGGATTTTAGCGATTCCTGTCCGCTGACAAGCATCTTAAGGGAGACATAAACCAACCGTGTCAGATAAATGGTTCGATCAAAACCGTACCCGACGGCGCTGAAGAAACCGACTTTTTTCATCGTCAATTCCGGGCCGATGCCGACCAGACCTATTTCTCTGATATCTCCGTCGATGGGCGCTTTTTCCGCCCGGGTTGTCATGGTATCCGAAAGGATGGTGCCCTCGTGTTCCCACTCGAGGGTAATGTTACGGTTGGGCAGATTGTGGATGATGATGGTCATTTCATCCCATGAATCAATTTTCTCTCCGTTGATGGCAACGATACGGTCACCGGGAACAATTCCCGCCTTCGTGGCCGGGAAATCCGGTATAACGCTGCCAATCCTATCGCCGGAAATTTCACCGATACCGTGGAACATAACCAGACCGGCGAAAATGGCAATTGCCAGAACATAATTCATCAGCGGGCCGGCTAAAATGGCAGCCATTCTGTGCGGAACCGGTTTAGATTGAAATTCCCACGGTTCTCCTTTCAAACCCTCTTTATCCAGGCTTTCATCGATCATACCGGCCATTTTCACATACCCGCCGAACGGAATAGCGGAGATGCAATAATCCGTATTGCCAATTTTTTTTCCGAACAACCGGGGCGGATAACCGATTGAAAAGGTTTCCACGCGTATGCCAACCATCTTTGCCGCAATAAAATGGCCGAATTCATGAATAAAAACCAAAACTCCCAGGACAAACACCGTAGCTAAAATTGTAACTAACATAATTTTCTTCCTAAAACATCTCTATTTTTTCATTAAAATTAAATCTATTTTTTCTCAAATGCAACTTTTCCCGATTGCACCGCATTCCGGACAAACTCTCTTGCCCAGCGATCCTCCTGCAATATATCGTCCAAAGTAGGATTCTTCCTGACCGGCCGCCGGGAAAGCGCCGTTTCAATCAATTCCGGAATGGCGGTAAAACGAATTTCCCGGGCCAAAAATTTCTGCACCGCCGCTTCGTTGGCCGCATTTAAGATCGCCGGAGCTGTGCCGCCCATTTTCAAAGCTTCTACGGCCAGGCGAAGATTGGGAAATTTTTGTGAATCGGGGTGAAAAAAAGTGAGCTGTTTCAAATCGGCAAAATCCAATTTTTTGGTCTGCAATTTTTTCCGCAGCGGGTACGTCAGTGCAAATTGAATGGGAATCCGCATATCAGGCCAGCCCAATTGGGCTTTGAGAGAACCATCGACAAATTCCACCAGAGAATGGATGATAGACTGGGGATGAATGACAACATCAATTTTTTGCAGCGGCAGGCCGAACAGCCAGAACGCCTCGATAATTTCCAATCCCTTGTTCATCATGGTGGCGGAATCCACCGTAATTTTGGGGCCCATTTTCCAGTTGGGATGTGACAACGCTTCTTCAACGGTAATTTCATCAAACCGGTTTTCCTGTCTGGTGAAAAAGGGCCCGCCGGAACCGGTGAGTATAATTCTTTTTACATTTTCACTTCTCTCCCCCAACAAACACTGAAAAATAGCGCTGTGTTCGCTGTCAACCGGAATCAATTTGGCGCCGCTTTTTTCCGCAGCCCGGGTAATCAGCTCGCCCGCCATGACCAGGGTTTCTTTATTTGCCAGCGCGATAGTTCTGCCCATTTCCACTGCCAACAATGTGGGCAGTAACCCGGCAGCGCCCACCAGCGCATTGAGGAGAATGTCAAAATCAACGGATTTGACCGCCTGCTGCAAACCATCCGCGCCAAGGAAAACGGAAATACCATTTTCTTTCAGTCTTTCTATTGAACCCTGCGGTGCATTTTCTCCGGTGACAATAACCGCTTCCGGACGCAGTTTTAACGCTTGTTGCAGCAAAAAATCCACGCTGGTGTGCACACTCATACAGGTTATCCGAAATTCATCCGGTAATCTACTGATCACGTCCAGAGTATTTTTACCTATGGAACCACTGGCGCCAAAAATGGCGATTTTTTTCACTTTTTTTTCCGTTTAATGAGACAAGTTTCGCAGAGATGATGCTTCTGCTGTAATTTTATAATTTTCATTCAAACATAACTATTCAGCCCGCGCCTGTCTGACACAGGCAAAAAACATACGAAACACTTTAAAGGCTCGATACTACTTTTTTTCGTGTTTTTTCGAGTCTTTCGCGGGTTACCTGAGTAGTTACAGTCAAACACTAATACTGTAAAGATTAATCGGAGCTAAATTGAGCGATTCATCTGTTTTTGAGTTTGTTTTAAGCGGCTAACGGGTTTTCATTTTTTCAGGTAAATCCATAGAAATCAAGTTGGCGATTCAGCGAATCGCCCTACAATCGCTCAATTTAGGTCTGAATTATTAAAGTTTACCAAAATTCTTTACATCCCCCTTACTCTCCTATCACAATTATCACAATAATTCTTCATTTTCCCGGATGGTGCCATTGTGCACGCTTTGCCGCTTTTACCTCAAATTCCGGCTGTAATTTTTTTGCCTGCAGCCATTCTTCACCGGACAAGTCTGCCTGAACCTTTGCCACCTTAATTTTTTCCCGCCAGGCATAAGTCAGCGCGGCGGCAATGGTCTCAAAATCAGGGACGGGAGCAATGAGCTGTTTCAGACAAATTGTGTGCGCTGCCAAATATTCGCGCATATTCCGGCGTTTCTGTGCCGATTGATGCAACAGACCGGCTACGTTCAGATACAACGTCCCGCTGAGCAAAGAGCCGTGTTGCAGCATCACATTTTGCCGGCGTCGCTGAGCGCTGCCGATTAATTTTTTCCCCTGCACGGATATTTCATAACCGGATGTGGAAGAGAAACAGGACGGATTTTTAAAAAGAGCCTGCTTTTCAAGCGCATCCAGCACCGGGCTGATTTCCGCGGCAACACCCAAATCCGCCAATCCCGCCGTTAACCAGCCGGCCAAAAGGTGAAACGTTGCCGCAATGGAATCACCAAACACGCAGGAGGAGGCATCGGCAATCACCGAGTATGTAAACTCAGCCGCATGAAAAACCGCTTTCCCACCGGTTGGCCGGCGCACAACATCGACCCCATTTTTACGGCAGGCGGGAAAATCCACATCTTCCGTTGACTGATGATATCCCAGCGATAAACAAAAGGGCCGCCAACTGAAAAAACGCAGTGTAGACCGAACCCGGCCCTCACTGACAAAATTGGCGATAGTTTGATCTATCGCCATATTGAATGAACCGGGAAGATGGGGGGTTTGCACGATCCGCCAGGTTTCCATTTATCTTAATACACCCCGCTCGCTGGATTCAAAAAAATCCACGACCTGTTTCACCTCTCCTTCAAGCGGAAACTCATCTGTAATTCTGGTGAGCGCCTGTGTTACATTCAATTTTTGGCGATAAATCAATCTGTAAATTCTTTGCAGAGTAGTGATGGTTTCCGAAGAAAACCCCCGCCGTTTCAGGCCAATCCGGTTGACACCGGCGTACCGCAGCGGTTCTCCCGCCGCCAGAATAAACGGCGGAATATCTTTGGGCACACGGTAACCTCCGCCGACGAATGCATGCCGTCCGATACGCACAAACTGATGAATGGGGCTCATGCCGCCCACACCGGCAAAATCATCGATTTCCACATGTCCGGCCATATTGATGGCATTGGCAAGGATCACATTGTTGCCGATGATGCAATCATGCGCCACATGCACATAAGCCATCAGCAGACAATTTTCGCCGATCTGACTTTTCATGCGGTCTTTTGTGCCGCGGTTGAGAGTGCAATACTCCCGCACCACGGTTCTATCGCCAATTTCCACCGATGTTTCCTCCCCCTCAAACTTGAGATCCTGGGGGATGGTACCAATCACAGCGCCCGTGAATATCCGGCATCCTTTGCCTATTTTTGATCCTTTCGCGAGCAGAACATGGGGGCCGATCCAGCTATTTTCATCGATCGTAACTCCCTCTTCGATGATGGCATAAGGAGAAACCTGAACATTTTCAGCCAATTGGGCTTTGGGATGCACCAAGGCTGTTTTATGTACGTCTGCCACAAGACCCCTACTTTTCTTTATCCCGGTCCACCACAGCAGCCATCAGTTCCGCTTCGGCAACCAAATCATTTTTTACGTACGCTTTGCCGGACATTTTGCAATAGGAACGGCGTTGTTTGATCATCTCTAATTCAAAGCGGATCTGATCACCGGGCACAACCGGTTTGCGGAACCGGACATTGTCCATGCCCATGAAATAAACCAGTTTGTTGCCGGGATTTTCTTCCGCGTTGAGCAGCATAAAACCGCCTACCTGCGCCATCGCTTCCACAATTAAAACGCCCGGCATGATAGGATGTCCGGGAAAATGTCCCGCAAAAAACGGTTCATTGATAGTAACATTTTTCAAACCAACCACTCTTTCCTGGGGCACAAAATCGACAATCCGGTCTACCAGCAGAAACGGGTAGCGATGGGGCATCACCTGCATAATAGCGTTGATATCCAGCAGGTAGCCATCAGATTTTCCCGATTTATACTTTTTTGTGATCAGTTTCTTTTCGTAAATTTTCTTAATCTTTTTAACCAACTCTACATTGGCTTTATGACCGGAGCGCGCACACATAACATGAGCCTGGATGGGAATACCCAGCAGTGCCAGATCACCGATCAGGTCCAATGCTTTGTGCCGAACCGGTTCATTTTTGAAGCGAAGCTGCACATTATTTAATATGCCATTGGCGCTGGGACGAATATCTTCTTTAAGCTGGAGCAAATTTTTCAGCCTGTTCAACTCGGGATCATCGAGGTCCCGGTCAATAATAACCACACTATTATCAAAATTGCCTCCTTTAATCAGGCCATGATCGGCTAAATCTTCAACTTCATGGAGAAAACAGAACGTACGGGACGGGGCAAATTCGGAAACAAATTCATCCCGCAATGAATACATAGAGGTGTACTGGGTTCCCAGAGCCGGATTTTGATAATCTACCATGAAGGTGATTCTGAACTCATCGGAAGGAAAAACAACAATGTCCACACCGCGGTCTTCTTCGGAATAGGTGATTGTTTCGTCGATGATGAGAATGTCCCTGGGTGAATCCTGCTCGACAAATCCCGCTTGCAGCAATTTCCCCACGAAAGGCTGTGCGCTGCCGTCGAACACCGGCGGCTCGTTGCCATCCAGTTCCACAAAAATATTGTCCAGTTCCAGACCAAAAACCGCGGCCAGAACATGTTCAACCGTATGAACTTGCACCCCATTTACTCCGATCGTCGTTCCCCGTGAAATATCCACGACATGATCGATGTTAGCCAAAATTTCAGGCTTACCGGGTAGGTCAACCCTGACAAAGCGGACGCCGGAATTGGTCGGCGCCGGTTTAAAAATCAAGTTGGTTTGATTGCCGGTATGCAGTCCTACACCGGACATCGAAACCGGATTTTTTATTGTGCGTTGATTTTTGAACATTGTTCAGTGTTCCTCATTTACTTTTCACAGATAACGGCTGCACGAAATCAAACTTCATTCTGTTTTTCCAATCGAGCTATTTTCTCTTCCAACCGATGCAGCCGGCGCAACATTTCCGGTAGTTTTTTTGCTGCCGCTTCAATTTTTAAATGTTCCTTATGAGGCCGGGCAGGATAGCCGGAAACAAAACCTTTATCCGGGATAGATTTCGTCACACCCGCCTGAGCGCCGCAGATAACATAATCACCGATGGTGATGTGGCCAATTATGCCAACCTGCCCGCCAAACATAGCATGATGCCCAACTTGTGTGCTGCCGGAAATTCCTGTCTGGCCGGCGATGACGGAATGTTCGCCGATTTTCACATTATGGGCAATCTGAATTAAATTGTCCAGTTTTGTGCCCCGGTGGATTCTGGTTTCACCCAGTGTCGCCCGGTCGATGCAACAGTTGGCGCCGATCTCCACATCATCCTCGATAACTACACGCCCAATTTGGGGAATTTTGTGATACACACCCTTCTCCTGCGCAAAACCAAAACCATCACTGCCCAATACCGAGCCGGAATGAATGATTACCCTGTCGCCGATTTCTACTTCTTCCCGCAGCATGACATGGGAATACAGCGTTACATCATTGCCCGTTTTACAATTTTTCCCGATATAACAACCCGGAAAAACAGTTACATTGTCACCGAGCCGAACACCGGATCCGATCACCACGAATGCACCGATAGAGGGATTGGCTCCGAACTGTACATCATCGGCAATCTGAGCGGCAGGATGAATAACAGCCGCCTGTTTTTGAACAATTTGGTGAAAATGTTGCATCAACAGGGCAAAACCGAAATAGGGATTTTTGCAAATGATAACCGGTTGCTCAACCGGCCATTCCCCTTCCGGCAGCAGAAGTGCAGCAGCTTGGGTAGTTTTAAGTTGGCTTTGATAGCGTGGATTGGCAAGGAATGAGACATCCCCGTCGCCGGCAGTTTCAAGCGGTGCGATGCCGGATATTTCAATCCCGCCATCGCCCCGCAAAGTACCGCTCACTAAATCAGCAATTTCACTAAGTTTCATCAGGTTGGAATTTAAAAGATTTGTGTCAAGATGTGCTATTTTTTCTTTTCGGCGGTTTTTGTTTTTAAACCTTTATTCAATTCCTCCAGCACCTTTTCTGTTAAATCAGGTTGATCCGGATTTACATACACAATATTTCCGGCAACACCGTCAAAAATATAATCGAATTTATCCGCTTTGCCGAGTTTTTCCAGAACCGTATTGATTTTACCATAGATAGGCTTTAGCAGATCCTGCTGCAATTTGAACAGTTCACCGCTTTGTCCCCATTTTTCATTCTGGAACTGCTGCATTTTAGCGTACAAATCCTGCATTTCCTTTTGTTTTTCAGCTTTCTTTTCCTGGCTCAGCAACAGGCTTTGAGATTCCAGTTGATCATTCATATTTTTTAATTGAACCTGCATATCCTGAACTTGTTTCTGCCATTCCTGGCTCTTTGCGTCCAGTTGTTTTTGGACATCCTGCGCTTCTTTGAATTCCAACAGAATTTTTTGCGAATTGATATAACCGATTTTTACCTGAGCAAACGATGACTGAAAAATCATCAGTATTGCCAATAATGAGAGAGATGTGATCGCCACGATCGATTTCAATTGTTTCACCCGTACCTCCTAAGAATTAGTTGCTTAATCTGCCGATTTTTTATTTTTCCTGAATTGAGCGATTCTAATGTCATTCCGTAGGAATCTTGTTAGTTTAACGCACAGAACTAACAAGATTCTTTCCCGCCTGCGGTCGGGCAGGCAGAATGACAAAACTCTTTGGGCGGTTGTTTCAAGCTAAGAATCGCTCAATTTAGGTTTTTGTAACATTTTAATTTTTTGAAGTGTACCTTTTCAATCTTAAATGAGTTTAAACGATGTCATTCCCTGCTCCGGTATTGTTGAATCCGGTGAGGCGTTCTCCCGGTATCCGCCTGTTTAAAATCCTCTGCCGAAGACAAAATGCGGTTTCCATTTGCCGTAGCGCCGGCCTAAACTATCAAAGTTATCAAATCCGTAAGCATAATCAAAACCCAGCATGCCGATCATCGGCATAAATATGCGAACACCGGCACCTACCGATCTGCGCAAATTGAAGGGATCCGTGTCGCTTAAATTAGGCCAGATATTACCAGCCTCCGCAAACAAAATGCCGAATGCAGTCGGGTTATCGATGAATGGCATCCTGAATTCGATGGACTGTTTCAACAATGTCCGCCCGCCATTCGATATAGCCCGCCCGCCGGCCAACGGATCATCATAACCACGCAAAGGAATGGACCGGGACAATCCGGCGCCGCCGATAAAAAAGAGTTCCAGATAGGGAATTTGCGACGTAGCGGAAAATCCGGCCAGATAGCCGATTTCCGTATCCGAATACAAGACAAATTTCCAGAACATGGGATAAAATCCCTTGAAAGAAAACAGATGTTTATGGTAATCCACGTTTCCGCCCAAAATAGTTCCGGCAAATTCGGTGGTGAGGGAAAATTGCGAACCCATAGTAGGAAATTCCGGCCTGTCTCTGCTATCCCGCGACAGAACGTAGGTGACGCTGCTGCTGGTCAATGGCCAGTTCTCTGAAGCGATACCGTTGGGATTCCGCTCCAGAATATAGGACGAAAAATTGGACAGTGACGTTTGATCTAAACGGTAAATAAGATCGCTGCGGAAATAGTTGTCGGGCCAGCGCATTCTGCGGCCAAGCTGAAGGGAAAAGCCTTTACTTTCCTGCTTGTAACCGATATAATAAGCGTCCCGTTTGGTATCATAAAAGGAGAAACCTGCCAGTGTCGGTGAGTCGAAAAGCCACGGTTCCGTAAAACCGATTTGAAAATTGCGGTAAAAACGGCCGAATGTCCAATCGAAATTGAGTCGTTGTCCGTTACCAAACAGGTTGTTCATACCGATGCCCACACTGCCGATCATGCGGTCACGCTCGCTCCAGCCGGCAGACATGTTTGCCTGATCCGTTGACTTTTCTTCCACTTTAAAAACCAGGTCCACTTCCTTATCATTCACCGGTTTCACATCGGGGGTCACATTGCTGAAATAGTTCAAAATAAAAACTTCCCGGTGACTCCGCATCAAAGCAGCACGACTAAAAGTATCTCCCGGTAAAATCCGCAATTCCCGGCGAATAACTTTTTCTTTGGTTTTGGTGTTATCTTCGACGAGAATTTTCCGTACCGTCACCGGATTTCCTTCGGTGATCTGAAAATGAATATCTAATTGATTTTCACTTACGGGAATTTCCTGTGGCTGCACCTGGGCAAAAATGTAGCCGCGGTCGTAATAAAGGCTGCCCAGTTTTTCGGACACATCTTTCTGCAAAGATTCCTGATTGTAATAATCACCTTCTTTCAGGCTGAGAGCATTGGCCAAAAATTCTTTTTTGAATAGTTTATTTCCGGCCCAGGTGATCTTCCTTATCCGGTAGCGTACGCCCTCACGTAATTTAATATTGATAAACATGTTTTCACGCAGATCATCGTAATAGATGGAATCGCTCAGCACTTCCATATCGCGAAAACCGTTTTTGTGGTAAAATGTAGTCAATTTTTCCAGATCGTCATCATATTTTTTTCTGTTGAAGTCACCGCCAAACCACCACCACTTGTCTTCTTTGGTGTCTTTCAACTGCTTCCTCAACTTGCCGTCGTCAAAAAATTTATTGCCCGTAAAACGAATATTTTTGACTTTTACTTTTTTCCCTTCGTCGATGGTAAAAATCAGTTTGATGCGGTTTTTCCGTTCTCCCGGCAAAGAATCCGCAGAAACAGTAGCTAACAGATATCCCTTATCCTCATACATACTCTTAATTTTTCTCTTGGTTTTCAATATTTGAGAAGGACTCACAATCTGACCGGGATAAAGATCCAGGTCTTCACGAAACTTCTTATCTTTGATCTTCTTGTTGCCGGTAAAAGAGAAACTTCCCAGACGAGGGAATTCTTTTAACTGGAGTAGTAGAAATACACCATCGCCGACTTCCCTGTCCAGATAAAGCTGAATATCCGAAAAAATTCCCAGACCCCATAATTGCTTGATGGAATTCTGTATCTGATCCCCGGTCACTTCCTGCCCATCCTGCAATCCGGCAGTCATTTTTATGATATCGGAATCGGTGGTTTGATTGCCTTTAACCGTTATGCCAAGAATTTTGACGGTCTTTTTTTGAGCGTATGTCAAAGAACTGTTAATAAAGATAATTGCACAAAAAATAAAAATAAAAATAATAATTTTTTTCCATGATTGCAACATTTTGATCGTCTCCAAAGCATTAAAAATTAAAAGAATGTTTCAATTGAATCCTTTTGTCGACTCTGTTTGATAGAAGTAAACTATCATAGTTGTATTGAAGTTCCAAAAGTAAATTGGGTAATATCCGGTATTCCAGATCCAGGGAATGTTTTATCCCGATCCCGTTATTCCGGTAAAGTCGATTTTGCCCCGCTTCCAACTGACCGGAATAAACAAAATAGATATTGTTGGAAAAGTATTTCCCCACCATCAACTGTGTGCTGCGAAACAACAGGTAACGCGGATCAATTTTAAGACTCGGATCGTCACTAGCTCCGAAACTGTTTTGCAACGGATCGCGGGGTTGGATCATATCCACCAAATTGCGGGCAAAGTGCGCATGAAAACGAATAACATCCAGCCTCAGTGCGCGCTCCAGCTTCCGCTCCACCGGCCGGAATAACGGGCGAAAAATCAGATTATCGGTGCTGATGCCGATCATACCGTAAGAATCGATAGTACTGGCCGTGTACCCCAACTCTGCCAGAATTTGCCGTTCATTATTGCCGATAGTGGGATTATCCGAAGACAGCCTGAATCGGATATCGTCACTCCAACGTCCGCGTTCCAACTCCTGTTTGGTGTTTTTATCGTAAACAAACAGGGTTAGGTAGATATTGCTCGGGTTCCCGTTTTCATCGGAAATGGTTGTCATCGCCTTCCCGTAGGTTACCGGAAAAATATCGCTTTTATCGAATTCCGCGGCAAATTTTACAACATTGAAATTCAAATTCAGATATTCGATACTGCCGCGGGTGGTCTGCACAATACCATCCACCCGGAACGATTCATCGGCGATGATACCGCTGAAAGTAAGATGACTGATTTTCGGATCGATATACACATCGATCCAAACATTATCAATTAATCCCGGTATTTTTTTCACGTAACGCACATCATTTATGGGGATTAAGTCCAAATCCCAAATCATGCTTTCCAAAATCTGCTCCGTCAGGTCCGGTTCGGAAGTATCTCCCTCTTCCACAATGAACGGATACGTGATGGTCGCATTGTGCGCCAGAATCCGGCCGCGGACTAAAGGATGTTCCGCCGGACCGGATACAGTAAAATATCTCTCCCGGTCTCGCCCCTGTACCACAAACCAGCCTTCATCACCTGCTTCCATCAAACCGGGAATATGCAGCGGCACCCCTTTTTTATCTGTGGCAATCCGGATAACACCGAAATTCAATCCCCATGACTTGATAATCAGCGGCTGCAATCCCTGACTCACTGTTAAAGAATCAAGGCTGCTTTCCATAAAAATCGGTTGTTTTCTCACAATTCCGGTAACTTTATCAAAACGGAGAAACTGATTCATCGGTTCCAGTTCAGCCTCAATTTTTATGTTTTCAACTTTTGGGGTTAAATCCGCTAACTGAAGCATCCCATCTGTAAGCGAAACTTTTCCTTCTGTATAAATGATGCTGCTGTACGTGCCGCCGAATCCCCAGGAAAACGTTGTTTTGCTGTCGCTTCCTTTAACAAATGGTTCATTGGCAAAAAGGATGGCAAAACCGTCCCCCGTTCCCGATAAAGTCAAATCCATATCATCATTTTCACTGAACGGCAAATACCCGCGGCCATCGATGGTATATTTATTTTTTTTGACTAAATGAGCGTTCTGAATATGAAAACCGGGGCCTGCTGCTGCTAATTGTGCTTGTCCGGAATTCAGGTCTTTGCCAACATCAAGATATAACGAATCGAAATCAACAAAAAAAAGTCTGCCGTTGGTAGTGATGATTTTACCGGCAATATTCGGATTGCTTAACCGGTCTGTAACGGTTAAATTAAAATCCGATTTTCCGTGAACAAAATTCAGACCGCCAATGAAAAGATTCAGTATCAGAGAGGTTTTAACCCCGCTCCCCTGAACTTTCAGATTATATTCTTTTTTTCCGAAATCGATATTACCGGCTACATCCATCAACTTTTTTTGATCTAACTGCAATTGGCTCTTGCGGATGGTAAGTTTTTTATTCTCGAGCAAAAATTGAGTATCCCCCGAATAATAGCCCGAGGCCCGGATAATGCCGTTTTGCAGATTCAGATTTCCCTGAAAAACCGGTTGATCCATTGTCCCCGACAGATCGATATTGCCGGAAATTTTGCCAAACATTTCAAAGTTAGGCTTAAGAAAAATACCATCAAAAATGTAAGCCAGATCGGCCTGAGAGATGTTGAACCGACCGGAAACTTCACGCGATCCGGTAAAATTTATCCGGCCGGCAGCGCGATAAAAATCTCCCAATTCATATTTCTCCAGGGTAAAAAACTTTTTGGAAACAGTTGCTTTTATTTCACCGGGAATTTCTCCGCCGGTACCCGGGAAATAGGTAATTTTACCATTGATTTTCGTCCCGCCGCCGTTTACATTGTAAAATCCATCGATGCGAAACAGAAGGTCGGAATCGCCGGTGTAATCTTTTCGATGGGTTAAAATCGAATAAGTAGCATATTTTTGATCCCCGGTAAAAAGCAAGCTCACATCGACCAGATTTTTCAACTGCTCGGCGACAGGCAATCCCGTCATTTCCCAAAGCCGGCCGCCAAAGCGGTCAATTCTACCGTCAATTTTCACCTGTTCACCGGAAATATCCAGATCGGCCTTTAATTGAAAAGGCTGTCCGTCATAAAATGCACTGATCTTAATTTTGCGATTGTCCAACTGCAAACGACCTTCAATGGGAATTGAATCACGGTCGCTGAATTTTGCGGCGAGCTTAATATTTACCAATCCTTTTATATCGGCAAAATTTCCGCTCAGAGTTCCCTGCATATCAAATGGCGTTGTTTCGATTTTAGCGTTAAAAAAACCGGGTAACAGAGACTTCAGATCACCGATGGCGTGGATATTGAAATCAAAAACCGGCTTTTCACCAATAAAATCGATCTCACCGGAATTCTGTAATTTGAAATTCCGGTAGAGTCCGGAAATGGAATTTATTTTCAGCGCCTTGTCGGCATAGGAAAAATCCGATTCGACCCGGTCGAATTGCACCGCTTTCACGGAAAGAGAGGGAACAACCACCTTACCGCTGATCACTGATTTTTTGTCTATTGTGGTCAACGACAGATCGACATTTGCCACACCCGCAATACCCAGTTTATTTTCCGGATCGATAAAGGAAGCGGCAAGTTCCTTTATTTTTAAATCGTCCGAATGAATGGCCAGATCGAAAGCCGGCTTGAGTAGATTTTTTATGGTCCCGGAAATAGTAATTTTTGACTGATCACAATCAAGTTGACACGATTTAATTATTACATCCCAATTTTGGATAAACGCTTCCGTATTCAGGTTTTCCAATGTCAATTTGTTATCGAAAAGATCCAATTGAGCTTTTTGCAGAGAGATGTAGCCGTTTAGAATTAGTTTCCCGGCAGCCGATTGCCGAAGCACACCACCGCCATGTAATTCTCCGCTTTCAACTTTCAGTACATCGGGAAAGAGAGTAGGAATCGTTGTCGACAGTTCATCATCGTTAAAATTAATTAAGACAGAATCGATCCTGCCGGAAGTGAGATCTCCTACGCCGGTAAGTTCTATATTGTCTTTTTCGGAACGGAAAAGTTTTCCTTTCATGCGGATAACGGAGTGTTCCAGATCGGTGGTACTCAACCAACCCTTCAATTGATTCAACATTACAAGGTCTGTGCTGTCGTTACTGCTCCAGATAACCGATC
This sequence comes from uncultured Deferribacteres bacterium, assembly GCA_913009825.1. Lineage (GTDB taxonomy): Bacteria > Zhuqueibacterota > JdFR-76 > JdFR-76 > DREG01 > DREG01. The sequence continues at coordinate 23,414 of CAJVYQ010000023.1, read as the reverse complement.
CATTGTTAATAATAATCCGGCCGACAAAACCGAAATCGATAAGTTTATTCCGGTATCTGGACTCCAAAGAATCCAATTTGAATGTGGACAAAGAATCGGCCGGCGTATTATTGGCTGTATTTTCCTTAAGAACAACAACCGGTTTGTCCAGGACAACTTCAGAGATGAAACGAACGGGATTTAGATTGTATTTCAAAAAATTAAAAATACTGAAACCCAACTCCAATTTGGCAATTTTTAACTCGTGAAGTGTGTTAGGCAGACGGAAAGAGATGTCATGGAAATTGAGTGAATTAAAATCGGCGGAAACCTTTCCAATATCAATCTGGCTAATTGATTTGGATTTAAGTTGTGCAATGATCATACTGCGCAGCTTGTCATCCAAAGAAAAAACGCGCCAAACAATTTGAAAGGCAACTACGACAATAACCACAAATGTAACTAAAAAAATGACCCAACGCCGGGAATTCATGTCGATATTCTTCTATTAAACTAATTTGCCAGACACTTAGGTTTAAAGGTTTAACAGTGTCTGGCAATCGAGTAATCACTAACTTTTTAACTTATTTTTAAAACGGCTGTCACAATATAAAGTTCCTGCAGCCGGCCAATATAACCGGATGAAATTGAGAAACCTACAACAAGTAACAGCGCATACAACAAGCTCCAACAAAAAACAACATAATCCTGCAAACATAAAATTAAAGAGAGAAGACCGGTACGATCGAAAAAAATCGGGGGCAAGAATGATTTACAATTGGTTGCTTACTCTCCCAAATCTACGTTCGCGTTTTTGATAAGCTCGGATTGCGTCGTACAAATGTTGTCTGCGAAAGTCCGGCCAAAGTAAATCTGTAATATACATTTCGGTATAAGCCAACTGCCAGAGCAAAAAATTGCTAATTCTCAGTTCACCGCTTGTTCTGATCAACAAATCGGGATCGGGCAGGTTTTTGGTGTAGAGAAAACCGGAAAACAACTGTTCGTCAATATTTTCCAATTCCATTTCGCCGTTTTTAACTTTTGCGGCAACCGATTTTACCGCGTCGACAATTTCCAATCTGCCACCGTAACTTAAAGCAAGATTCAAGGTTAAGCCTGTACAATTTTGGGTTACATCAATCCCATATTGCATACTCTCTCTTGTCGGTTTCGGTAGATCATGCAAATGTCCCATGGTGATAAGCCGGACATTATTTTTTAACAGATCATCTATTTCATGCTTTATTGTATTCACCATCAATTTCATTAAGGCATTCACTTCTGCTTTCGGCCGCTGCCAATTTTCCATGGAAAAAGTATACAGAGTCAACACATCTATATCCAATTCTCCACAGGCTTCCACCACATCCCGGACGGATTTGATCGCCTGTTTATGACCTGAAACCCGGGGCAATCCTCTCATCCGTGCCCAGCGTCCGTTACCATCCATGATGATAGCGATATGACGCGGTAAATTGCCGGTTTTTTTTAATTCTTGCTGAACTGTTTCATCCTGCGTCATACTTGTTAGCTCCTCTTCGTTCATAGCAGATATAATTTAAAGAAATAACCCACAAAATCAAGTAAAATTAGAAATTACGACATTGTTTCCGGTTTGGCCGGAGAAAGACATTTTTCGTAACCAATCACAGGGATGTTCACAATACCGCCTGAGGATAAATCCTCAGGCTCAAAAGTGGCAGGACGCTAAAGCGCCCTTTAGGGTGCTTCAATATTTAAGCCTGTTGCTTCAGCTTCAGGCGAGGGTTAATTTTTATTCCGGTGATCGGTTACCATTTTTCAATTTCGGGTAACTATTCAACCCGCGAAATACACTGAATATACGAAAGGTTATTCAGTGTCTTTCGTGTATTTAGTGCGCTACCTGAGCAGTTGCAATTTTCTCAATTTTGGATGATAATGGAAACCGGTGGACATTTTATAAAAAGGGCGCGGTTCTTCCAACTTTTCCGCTCAGACGAGAGGGGATGATCCATGGCAGCCAACCAAATCGAATGGAATAGATGTAGTCCGGCAAAAATGTCATTCTGAGCGCGGCACAGAATTTAATCCTCATCGGGCAAAGATTTTTCACCATGTCCGGAATAATACACCTCTTTAAAACTTGCTATTCCGGTGTGAAACAGAACATATCTTTTAATAAATCGAAATTCATCGTTCACCGTTTTCCTGCACAGCGGCCTCAAACAGTGTTTGCAAAGATATAAATCCGCTCATCTTCAAACTTACTGTAGTCGCTTAATGGTTCGATCCGTGTACTGCAAAATATATAAAAATGAATTTACGGAAGGTTGGAGATTGAAAAGGTAGGAATGGAGCAAGCCGTTGAATGTTTCGATATGCTTTAATCTTTGCAGAACTTGCCCGGGATTTTTCACATCATCTTTCAGAACACTCATCAACAGATTAAAAGAATCGTAACCGAAGATTCCCATTTTCCCGGGGGAAATTCCGGTTTCCAAACGGAAATTGTTGCGAAACTTTTGATAAACCGGATCGACGGGATCAGCATAAAAATCACTGGGGAAAATTGCGCCGGAGACATAAGATTCCTGGCTGTCCAGAACGTCCTCATTATTCCAAAAGTCACTGCCTAAAATCTGACACTTGATATTGAACAGGGCAAATTGAGGAGCCACGTATGGGATTTCATCCGTGTAAACCGGTAAAAAAATGGCATCGATGGAGGTAACCGGTGTTGCGGTTGAATCTGTGAACTTTTTGGGGGCAGGTTGATTTTTCTCCTTCATCTCTTTTCTTTTCTGTATTCCGTAGACAACCAACATAGAATCAATCCGGGTCAAATTGAAATCTGGAAATTGCTGCGCTACGGAATCTCTGCCCATTTTTTTTAACCCGACTTCGCGAATGTATCTGAATTGACTTCTCAGCTCCGTGGCCCCCTGATAATACCAGGTTTGAACCAGGATGGAACCGTTAAGATGATCCACAGTTTCGGAAAAACTATCCGTGATGGTTTTGCCGTACCGATCCGCCGGCGCCAAAATGGCAAAAGTATGCAGATTTAATTTTTTAACGGCATACTCGGCGATTATCCTGCCGCGGATACTCACGTCAGGATTCATCTGAATGATATTTTTGCTCAATTCGGTTAATCCACTTTCGGCTGCCGTAGGTGCAATAACCGGGATTTTTTTTGCGCCGGCCAAAGACGCAATCACGGCCGTTTGGTCGCTCTCAATCTCGCCGATAATTGCAATAACGCTGTTATCCTGCAGCAGTTCCTTTGTTCTGCGAATGGTAGTTAAAACATCCCCTTCCGAATCTTTAACCACTAATTGGATACCCAGATCCCGGGCCATGGAATTTTTCCGGAAAGCATATCGAATGCCGGAGAGCAGGCTTTTCGCTTCCTCGCTAAGGTCGCCGCTAAGAGGCAAAATAATACCGATTTTTACATTCTGTTCCGGTGCTGCTGCAATTCTTTTCAGATATTTTTCTGCGTCGGATTTTACCTGATTCAAAGAAGCCATATCAACTACTTGCTGAAAAGCAGTCACTGCCCTCTCCTTCTCGCCCCGGCGAAACAATTTTACCCCTTCGGCAAAACGTAAGACCGAACGGATATTTTTGCTTCTGAATTGGGATTGGAATGATTGCAGATCGTCCCAGTTCACATAATCGGTGAGCAGGGGAAGGATTAAACCAACAACCCGGTCGCGCAGACGCGGATCATTCGTTTCATCCAGAACAGATAAAAAATTTTGCCCGGCGGTAAAATAACCGGATTGTTTAAAAGCAATTTCACCGAGCAAAACTTTGGCGTCATCGACATAACCGCTGTTGTCATACTGCGTAATCAATTGATCGAGGATTTGTCTGGCTCCGGCAAATTTTCCCTGTTTGTATCGAGCACGGCCCATTAAGTAAAGAATCGAGGTGATGCGCTGATTTTTCGGGTAGATATCCAGCAGTCCCTGTAATTCCCATTCGACAATATCGTATCTTTTATCGATATAATGATTCACCGCTTTGTGAAAGATGTTCTCCACATCCTGATTCAGCTTCTGCTGCTGATTGACCGGAGAGTTATCCGGCTCCGATGAATATAAGTTTGAGAAACCAACGCTCAGAGATAAAATAAACACAACCAACCATAGCCGTTTCATAAACCACGACCTCCTTTAAAATTTATCGTATCACTTTAGTTCTTTGAAAATAACTTATTTGTGGCGAGAAGGAACAAGTAAACCCTTCGACTTCATCCCGATAAAAACCATCAGGATTCCCCGACAGAATCGGACACGCACTCAGGGTGACAACCTCTGAACATGTCATATCGAGCGCGTGTCCGCCGCAAGCGGGAATCTATAAGTTTGTGGTTTTATTGGCTACATGCCTTTGCAAGAATAATGTAAATCCGGTTGGCGATTCAGCGAATCGCCCTGCAATCGCTCAATTCAGATTATTGTTTTTTCTGCGGCATTTTCCGCCAACCGGCGGACGGCCCATTTTTTCTAAATATTTTGTAACTATTCGGGCGTGAACCGTTTTTATTCCACCGTTACACTTTTGGCCAGATTTCTGGGTTGATCTACATTACATCCCCTTACAATTGCAGCATGATAGGCCAGCAACTGCAACGGAACAATGGTCAGCAAAGGCGATAAAAAATCCAGCGTTTGCGGCACATAGATTACATGATCCGCCCTTTCTTTGATTTTCTCATCTCCCTCGGTCGCCACGGCAATTACCCGGCCGTTACGTGCTTTCACTTCCTCGATATTGCTGATTATTTTATCATAGGAATGATCCTTAATAGCGATAAAAACCACCGGCATATTTTCATCGATTAAAGCAATGGGGCCATGTTTCATTTCGGCAGCAGGATATCCTTCGGCATGTATGTAAGAAATCTCCTTCATTTTGAGGGCACCTTCCAACGCAACCGGAAAATTGTAACCCCGGCCCAGGTATAGAAAATTGTGGGAGTTGCCGTACAACTCAGCCAATTTTTGAATTTTTTGATCCAACTGCAAAATTTTTTCTACTTTTTCCGGTATAGCCTGCAATTCCCGGATGATCTTTTTCCCTTCTTCCGCGCTCATCCATTTTCGTCTGGCAAGCAGCAGGGCAATCTGCATTAAAACCGTGACCTGAGCAGTAAATGCTTTGGTAGAGGCTACACCGATTTCGGGTCCCACATGCAAATAAACGCCGGCGAGAGTTTCCCGGGCGATGGTACTACCCACTACATTACAAATGCCAAACACAGGTGAACGCATTTTTTTAACCTCCCGCACGGCAGCGAGAGTATCTGCGGTTTCGCCGGATTGACTGATTACAATCACAATGGTTTCCGGGTCCAGCACCGGATTGCGATAACGGAATTCCGAAGCATAATCCACTTCCACCGGCAATCTTAACAGTTCTTCCAAAATATATTCGCCGATTAGGGCGGAATGCCAACTGGTGCCGCAGGCGGTCAAAACGATTTTCTTTGCTTTCAGCATCTGATCCAGATGGACTTCCAGCCCGCCCAGACGGACATCGCCATTTTCGAGCATAAGCCGGCCGCGCATGCAATCACGAATGGTCTCCGGTTGATTAAAAATTTCCTTCAGCATAAAATGGGGATAGCCCCCTTTTTCGATCTGTTCCAAATCGAAAGATACACGTTCCACATATTTTGTCACCGGTTTATCGTGAATGGTTTTGGTAACAAACGTTTTGTGATTCAGAATTGCCATTTCACCATCATCCAGGTAAGCAACGTCACGCGTGTGCCGAATAATAGCCGACGCATCGGAAGCGGCAAAATATTCTTCTTCTCCCACGCCGATGAGCAGCGGACTGCCATTCCGGGCTGCAACAATCATTTCCGGTTCATCTTTGGAAACCACCAGGATACCGTACGTGCCCTGAATTTCCGCCAGGGCATAGCGAACCGCCTGTTCCAGGTTGTTATCGTAAAATTCTTCGATGAGATGAACTAAAATTTCCGTATCCGTTTCGGAAACAAAAGTATGACCCTTTAGAATCAATTCATTTTTTAAAGTGGAATAATTCTCGATGATGCCGTTATGAATGATGGCCAGCCTTTTCCGGCAATCAGTATGGGGATGGGCGTTTTTACGATCCGGGACGCCGTGTGTGGCCCAGCGTGTATGGCCGATTCCCACATTGCCGGTAAAATTTGCGGCGGCGACACTCTCTTCCAGCTCACAAATTTTGCCCGGTTGTTTTACAATTTGAAGATCACCGTTCTCTAACATGGCAATACCGGCGGAATCGTAACCGCGATATTCCAATCTTTTCAACCCGTTAATCAAAATAGGAAGAGCCTTCTGCTTTCCGATATAGCCGACAATACCGCACATGATCGATTCCTTTTTAATCTGTTGGATGTAGCAATTGTTTTCCGTATTAAAAACGGAAACCGGGCAACCATTCAGATTGGCAGAGATAACATCCTCCTGTATCTCCCTCAAGGGGGGAACAGTAAATCCATGCCTTGAGAGGGGGGACACAGGCAATGTTGTTGACTTTAGAAATTTCCGCCGTCCGCCCCGCGATAAATCACAGAGCTAAAATTAGCAAGCGCCATAAATGACGCTCAAGAGACAGGGCGCTTTAGCGTTCTTCCTGTTTTTAGCCTCGAGGTTCACCACGGTGCAACATTTTCCCCTTAAGTCAACAACATTAGGGGACAGAGGGGGATGTAAGACTTTCAACTCAATTATACTTTGCCTGAATAGTTATGACAGATAAATTATTACAACCTATTTAAATAATCGGCAGTAGCCGGTAAACTCTGAATGACGGATCCTTTATTCCCACTCGATAGTACTGGGCGGTTTTGAACTGACATCGTAAACCACCCGGTTCACGCCTTTCACTTCGTTGATAATCCGGTTAGAGACAACCCCCAACAAGTCATAGGGCAGCTTACCCCAGTCCGCTGTCATGCCGTCCAGACTGGTTACGGAGCGCAGGGCAATTACATTTTCATAAGTTCGTTCATCACCCATCACGCCAACAGATTTTACCGGCAATAATACAGCAAACGCTTGCCAAACACGGTCATACCAACCGGATCGCTGCAATTCTTCCATGAAAATGGCATCGGCAAATCGTACTATTTTTAGTCGATTTCCCGTGATTTCCCCGATCACACGTACGGCCAGACCCGGTCCCGGAAACGGGTGCCGGTTCAGCATCTCGCCGGGAATATCGAGCAGTTTACCAATCTTGCGCACTTCGTCCTTAAACAGTTCACGCAGGGGTTCAATGAGATCAAGTTTCATCCAATCCGGCAATCCGCCCACATTGTGGTGCGATTTAATTTGCGCCGATGGCCCTACCGCCGATTGACTTTCGATCACATCCGGGTACAGAGTGCCCTGGGCTAAAAATGCGGCATCGTCAAATTGTTTAGCCTCTTCCTCAAACAGTCGGATAAAAACCTCCCCGATGATTTTACGCTTCTTCTCCGGATTGACAACGCCGTGTAATTTTTCCAAAAACAGAGCGGAACCATCGACAAAATGCGGCAGAATATGCAATTTTTGTTCAAACATTCTGCGCACCCACACGCTTTCATCAAGGCGGAGCAAACCGTTATCAATAAAAATTACTTTCAATCGATCCCCCACAGCCCGGTGCAGCAATTCGGCAACTACGGTTGAATCAACCCCGCCGCTGACGCCGCAAATGACTTTTTCAGCGCCAATCTTTTTGCGAAGGTTGACAATTGTATTTTCAAGAAAAGATTGCGGCGACCACAATTTTTTAAGTCGGCAAACTTCCATTAAAAAATTGTCTACTATTTTTACGCCATGTTCCGTATGTATCACTTCCGGATGGAACTGGATTCCGAAAATCCGGGCGGCTTTATTGCCGATTGCCGCAATAGGGGCGTTATCGGTTCGGGCAATAACCCGGAATCCTTGCGGCAATTTAGTAAGATGATCGCCATGACTCATCCAGACTACAGATGAATCGGGGATGTTTTTGAACAAGCCGGCGGCATCCATTACGTGCAATTTTGCCCGGCCGTATTCACGTTTTGCTGCCGGATCAACCTGGCCATCCAACTGAAAAGCGATTAGCTGTAATCCGTAACAAATTCCCAGGACCGGGATTCCCAGGCGAAAAATTCCCGGATCGGACAACGGCGCTTTTTCATGGTAAACGGAGAAAGGACCGCCGGAAAGGATCATTCCGGACGGCGGATTCTTTTTAATTTGATCGACTGCATAGTTGAACGGTTTTATTTCGGAATAGACACCGCATTCCCGGATACGACGGGCAATAAGCTGCGTATATTGGGAGCCAAAATCCAGCACCAGAATCCATTCCGAATGTTCCATATTTTAAATATCCCACGTTTTTAAATCATCCAAAAAATCATAATTAGTCATATCGTAGCGAATGGGTGTAATGGAAATTTTATTTTTTAGGATAACCACATCGTCGGCATCATCCGGTTCCTGATCCAAATTAACTTTGTATCCGGTGAGCCAATAATAGGTTTTTTTATGGGGATCCGTCCGAATATCAAACTTTTCCCGAAAAACAGCCATCCCTTGCCGGGTCACCTCAACTCCCTGTAAATCTTCTTCGGCAACCGGCGGTACATTTACATTCAAAAAAGTAGCCGGAGGCAAACCGTTTTTAAGAATCTTGCCTGCCAAACGCCGGGCAAATCGGGCTGCCACGGAAAAATCCACTTCTTCATAAGTTGCTGCCGAAATAGCAAAAGACGGAATACCCAATATTGTTCCTTCAGTGGCGGCGGAGGCCGTCCCGGAATAGATCACATTAATTCCCGAGTTCGAACCGTGATTAATGCCGGAAATAAGCAGGGCCGGTTTTCTTTTTTTTAGGATCGCCCAAAAAGCAATTTTTACACAGTCGGCTGGCGTGCCGCTCACGGCATAACCGATTGAATCCCCATTACGGTTCGCCGGCCAAACCCGCAGCGGCGAAAGCAGTGTAATGGCATGACCAACCGCGCTCTGCTCGGTAGCGGGCGCAACCACCATCACTTCCCCTATTTTTTTAATTTCTTTCACCAGGGCAGCCAACCCGGGCGCATAAATTCCATCATCATTCACCATTAAAATGAACGGTTTTTCATTCTCTGCTGCCATTGTCTCCTTCACTCCATAATAAACGAATAATCTGTGCCAACTTGGTTTTTAATTCTGTGCGGGGGATGATAGAATCCACAAATCCATGTTTTAATTGAAATTCTGACCGCTGAAATCCTTCCGGCAAGTCTTCGCCAATGGTCTGTTTGATCACCCTCGGCCCGGCAAACCCAATCAGCGCCCCCGGTTCGGCGATGATCACATCCCCTAACATGGAAAAACTGGCAGTGACGCCGCCGGTTGTCGGATTGGTGAGAATAGAAATATACAGTCCACACCGGTCAGAAAATTTAGCCAGAAGTGCGGAAGTTTTGGCCATCTGCATCAGTGAATAGGCGCCCTCCATCATCCTGGCGCCGCCGGAGGCCGAAACAATGATCAGCGGATTTTTTTTCTCGATGGCGGTTTCGATGGCGCGGGCGATTTTTTCACCAACCACGCTGCCCATACTGCCGCCGATAAAGGCAAAATCCATGATCGCCACTACAACCGGCAGCCTTTCTATTTTGCCGCTTCCGGTGACCACAGCTTCATTTAAACCGGTTTTTTTGACCGCGCTTTTGATCTGATCCGAATACTTCTTCACTCCCTTAAACTTAAGCGGATCCACCGATTGCAGGTTACTATCCTGTTCCTCAAACGAGTTTTCATCTAAAATGATCGCAATATACTGCCAGCTGCGAATTTTGAAATGGTTGCCGCATTTGGAACACACATACAGATTTTTTTCCAACTCTTTGCGATAGAGAATTTCTCTGCACTGTTCACACTGCTGCCAAAGCCCATCGGGAATCTGTTTCTTCTCTGTAGTCAACACCCCTTTTTCTTTTCTTCTGAACCAAACCATTTATCCTCCAAAATGTGCCGCTAATCCGCGAGAAATAAGTTGCTGCTCTGCTCAGGTAAAAATCGCTGCATCAGAATCGCATTTTCGCCGTTGCGGTAGTATCTGCGCCTAATTCCCAGCGTTTCAAAACCAAACGTTTTATATAAAGAGATAGCGGCTTTATTCGTTGGTCTTACCTCCAAATAAACAATCCGGATGGAACGGCGCATCGCTTCATCCAGCATCACGATCACCAATTTCGCTGCAATTCCCTGTCGTTGGTACAGTGGGGAAGATGCAATATTGGCAAGGTGCATTTCATCTGTCACAAACCAGGGAACTGCGTAACCGATTATTTCATATTCGGTTTCAGCAATTAGCGGCCAGGAGACGGCGCTGCGGACTACTTCGTAACGAAAATTGTCAAAGGACCAGGGATCATCGAACAGAATACATTCCATTTCATGTACTTCTTCCAGATCGCTCTCCCGCATACGCCGCACCCAGGCTTTTTCACCGCTGCGCAACTGAAACTGAATACAAACATCCAGGTCTTTTTTTAGTCTTACAATTGCCATGTTCCGGTACTCATAAGGGAAAATCATGCATATAAAAAGGGGTTACAGTATTCACATTCTCGGTTATTCCCTTTGCCAAATTTTTTGCCCCCAGATAAGCTACCCAAAATGCAGTTGGATAGCGTTCCGGAAAATAGACCACTCTGTTTTTCAACTCTCCGTTTAAAACGAAATCGAGATCGCTTTGCTGTAAAACGCCGGCCAGAAACAGATTCACATTAACATCCTGTAATATTTCAGGAAACAGAGAGACGGAGTAATCACTTTGCCTCTGTATTTCTGTTCTGTTATCGCTATAAAAAGCATGGTAGTATTCATTTTTACGAAACCTTATTACCGGGCAGATCAATTCCGTACGGCCCTGTCCAAGGCAGGCCAGACTATCCAGACTGTTCACTGCCAGCAGCGGCTTTTCCCAGGAATAAGCCAATGCCTTTGCAATGCTCAATCCGATGCGCAATCCGGTGTAAGATCCAGGACCGATGGAAATGGCGATTCCACCAAGCTGCTCACTTTTTATCTCCAACGATTTCATCAAAAAACCGACGGCCTGCACCAGATTTCTGGATTGCGCAAATCGTTTGTTTATCTTCACCTCACCACGGAGAATATTATTTTCGTTGATGGCAACCGAGCCAACATCTGTGGCAGTATCTATCCCTAAAATATACATATTTTATATCCGCATGACACCTGATTTATTGGCAACATTTTAGTTCATTGAAATTGACGATTTCTTTGCCTGCATGCTGCGAGATGCTTCGACTTCGTTTATCCTGAGCTTGTCGAAAGAATCAGTATGACAAAATTCGACGCTGTCACTCAGAGCAGAATCCCGATGGTTTTTATCGGGATGGAGTCGAAGGATCCCATAAATCTCTCCCTCATTGCAAATTAGATATTTTCAAAGCGCCAAAATATATCATTTATTGTAATAAATATACTCCCCAAAATAGAGCGATTTTCCTGTTCTCAATTTTGTTTTTATGCGAAAAACGCTTGTTTCCCTTTTTACCGTAAATCTGTAAGTCGATTCGGCGAATCGACCTACAATTACTAAATTTTGGCTATAATTCCATTATCACTATGTTGTAACAAATCCGCCCCTTTCAGATTCTTCACCATGATTTTTCTGTGATCGACATTTGCTTCCGTGTAAGGACGCAAACGCTGAATGGTGATTTCCACACTTTCCCCGGGCAGCCAATTCCCCAAACGATCCGGCCATTCGATAAACGAAACTCCTTCGCCAAACAAGTATTCGTCCAAACCCAATTCGTTCCAATCTGTGTTTTGGTACAGCCGGTAGAAATCAAAATGATAAACCGGCAGCCGTCCTTTGTAAATGTTCATGATGGTGTAAGATGGACTGGTCACCTCCTCCTGCACACCCAACCCGTGACAAAATCCTTTAACCAGCGCGGTTTTCCCGCTTCCCAACCGGCCAAACAGAGCTACAATGACGCCGGGGTAAAGGAATTGTGCCAGTATGTCAGCGAAACGAAAAGTATCGTCCTGTGAAAGGCTCATCGATTCTATTTTTCCGGGAGAAGAGACCGCTTTATCTATTTTAATCATTTTATTTCCGAACCGTTATAAATTTTTCGGCTCCATCGTAAGCACAGGCAAGATAATTTCTTCCATGGAAACACCGCCATGTTGAAAACTATCTTTGTAATAATTCAAATATTTATGATAATTCGTCGGATAAACAAAATAATAATCTTCTTTTGCAATGATATAATTCACATTAATCCCCCGCGCAGGTAATTTGAATTCGTAGGGATTTTTAATAAAAATGGCATGTTTCTCTCCACATTTAATGTTCTTGCCATATTTATAACGCAAATTTGTAGAGGTTTCCCGGTCACCAATCACTTTAACGCCACGCATACAACGCACACTGCCGTGGTCAGAAGTCATAACAACCGTAACATTTTCACGGGCCAAAGCCCGAAGCACGGTGAACAAAAACGAATGTTCGAACCAGGATCGGGTCAGGGAGCGAAAAGCAGCTTCATCCGGGACGATCTCCTTTAAAATTTCAGACGTGCTGCGATTATGCGCAAAAATATCCACGATATTCACCACAACCGATAGTAACTGAGACTGAATATAGGAAGATAAATTCCGTTCCAAATTCCGGCCTTCCTGGCTATCAATAATTTTGATATATTTTGGATTCTGGGTAAAGGTAAACCCGAGCGCTTGCAATTGAAAATCCATCAATTGTCTCTCGTATCGATTCCGGCTAAAATCGTCTTCACTGCCTTTCTGCCACAAATCGGGATGCTGTTTCTCGATTTCCGAAGGATACAGACCGCTGAAAATTGCATTCCGGGCAAAGGGTGTGGCGGTAGGCAGAATGGAAAAATAGTAGTGTTTCTGGATGTTATAATAAGGAAATAACAACGGTTCAATGGCAAGCCACTGATCCAGTCTCATATTATCGATGACGACAAAAACCACTTTTTTGCCCTGTTGCAGAAATGGTGCGACAAAATTGAGCACTACATCCACGGAAAGAAGAGGGGAGTACCGGTCCTGGTGAATCCATTTGATGTATTCTTCTTCAACAAATCTGCCGAACTCGATATTGCAAGAGCGTTTCTGCTCGATCAGAGATTCACGTAAACCCAAATCGGGGTATCGTTCTAACTCGATTTCCCAGTCGACCAGCTTTGCATAAATGTCCAGCCACTCCTGCCAATCCAGTTTTTGCATCAGGGACATGGCGATGGAATGGAACTCGGAAGTATAATCTCTCGTCAATTTTTCTCCACCAATCTTGCGGCTTTCTAAAAACTTCTTACACGTAGATAAAATTTGACTGGGGTTCACCGGTTTGGTCAGGTAATCATCAATTTTGCCGCCAATGGCATCTTCCATCAAGCTTTCTTCTTCACTCTTGGTGATCATCACCACCGGCAAAGACGGATATAAGTCCTTAATCTCCACAAGGGCGGCCAGACCGTCTTTGCCGCTCATCATTTCATCGAGCAGCACCAGGTCGTAGTTCTGCTCGCGTAGTAATTGCAGCGCATCTTCTGCATTGGTTACCGGTGTCACTTCAAATCCTTTTTCCGCCAGAAATATGATATGAGGCCTGAGCAGATGAATTTCATCATCCACCCACATCACTTTGCCCTTGAGTTGAGCCATGATAGTTCCTTCAACTAATTTTACACATTCAGTAAAATGAATTTAAGCTAATAAATTTTTGAACCGAAATCAATCTTTTTCTCCCGGACAGCAAAGCTAAAATTCAATGTAACTGACTGTATATATAGTGTTAACAAGGCTTTTCCCTGAACATATAAATGATGGTTTCAATTAAAAAACAATCTAATGTCAATGGAGGTTCAGATTTCTCAACTTCTCTTCCCTCCGTTAAAAATGAAATAAATATCACAGGATTTTGAGAAACATACACCCTCATTATTTATAAACTCTTGCCACAAAGACACTAAGACACGAATAATATTAAAATTAAGGTAACTTGATAATATAAACTCAATTTGTTTTACGAATTCTTTTATTCAAAAATAATTTCATATAACATTTTGTTCATTTAACCTTTGTGTCTTGGTGCCTTTGTGGCGGATGAATATTTCATCTCAGAACAGATTTATGATTTAAGAAAAATAATCGTAAAACCTCAGTTACGGGTGGAAGTATGCATAAACCTTATTTTTGTTTTTTCAACCTTAATAGCTGCAAGTAGCCCCACCCCATTTTTACCTTATTACCTTATTTTTCATGCTTTCATATCACAACTAAGGTAATAAGGTTTAGAGACTTAGTTGCAAATCATGCTATTAAGGTGTAAAAGATAAAAATAATGTTTTCAGAACTCTAAAATGGGTAGCTCAGGCTACAAAATAATGAAGCGAAACCACTTTTATCCACCCGGAACTGAGGTTTTACAAATAATCCGGGTTCACACTTGATTTTATAGTAGCCAAAAACTACTTTATTATAGAAAATGATGACCAGACTCAACAAAATGCTCCTAAAACAGATGGCGGCAACAATCGACCGCCATCAACTTATTCAACCCGGTGACCGGATCGTAGTTGGTATTTCAGGCGGGAAGGATAGTCCGGGATTGTGGCAATTATTGCGGTATCAATTGGTCGATATCCGGAAGTTACTTTTTACCCGGGAACAAGATTTTCCGGTAACGGAGAATGGCTGCCCCAAGCCGGCCATAGCAAACGAAAAAAAATGAAAGAACCGATCGAAAATTTGGACAGGAAGAACAAACTCTGTTTCATGTAAACCCGGATTTTTTGCCGGCGAAGCAACAAAAGGAGAATCACTTGTTTTATTATCACGCAAAAGGGATTAAATTAAGAGAATACGACCTGTTTCTGGACGCCCACCGGGTGGTGCCGTTTTCCTTTATCAGTCACGGACACGGGGATCATCTGCGTAATCACAAAAAAATATTGGCCACAGCGCCAACCATTGAATTTTTCAAATTGCGATTTGAAAAACGGGTCAAAAAACCTGAATTTATTCCGCTTGGTTTTAACCAACCATTCGAACTGAAAAAGGCAACGATTACCCTGTTTCCCGCCGGACACATTTTGGGCTCGGCCATGATTTTGGTGGAACAGGAAGGATTACGCCTGCTCTACACCGGCGATTTTAAGCTACAAAGGGGGTTCACCTCGGCGGAGATCGAAATTCCCCACGCAGACATTCTTATCATGGAATCCACGTTCGGACATCCGTCTTACCATTTCCGGCAAGCGAGAGCCAATCTCTCCCGTTTATTGCATGATAAAATTGAAGAGATTCAAAAAAATGGTGCGGTGCCGGTCATTCTGGCCTACTCGCTGGGAAAAGCGCAGGAAGCGATGAAAATGCTTGAACAAAGCGGTCAAAATGTTCTGGTTCACCAATCTGTATGGAAGATTGTAAAAATTTATAAAAAATTCGGTATGGAATTCCCTAATTGTTTCTTATTTCAAGATAAAATTGACCCGGAGCACGACGTAATTATCATCCCGCCACATGAGGTAAAAAATTTTAACCCTTTCGGGTATGTGCACTATCAAACCATATTCCTCTCCGGCTGGGCGGAAAACAACCATTATTCATGGAACCGGGTTTATTCCGATTATGCTTTACCGTTGAGCGATCATGCGGATTTTGATGAATTGATCGAATTTGCCCGGGCAGTCGATCCGAAGCAAATATACACACTGCATGGTTTCCCCGAATTTCCCGAATATTTGCAACAGGCCGGTTTTCAAGCGGAATATCTTCACCCTGAATTGAGCGATTGTAGGGCGATTCGCTGAATCGCCAACCGAATTTACATTAAAAATGAAAATCCGTTTAGTAGCAAGAACAAGCTCAAAAATAAGAGAATCGCTCACTATTGGTAAATATTAGAATTAATAAAACAGACTGAGTTTAAACGCCCTTATATTGCCATTTTTAGTCACTTAGTGCCTTTGTGGCAAAAATTGTCACTATTCAGGTATACCGGTTTCCTGATGTGAGATAAGCCTTCGACTGAGTTTATCCTGAGCCCTTCAACAAGTTCAGGATAAACTTGACGAAGAGCTTAGTCTGATCTTAAAAGCCATGCTGAGCGGAGTCGAAGCGTGATAAAAGTTAATACATAGAGCATACCCGAAAAGTTATTTTGTATCAAATTTATAAACCGGCTGCCAGTCTCGTTCGGGAGGATTTTCGATCATTTCCAGGCAGCGTTTTATGTATAGTTTGGCAGGACCGTCAGTGGGGAAATGCTTCAGAATCTGGTTCATCTCCAACAAACTCTTGTACCATTTTTTTTCGGCATAATAAGTTAAACCCCTCTGAAACGCTTCAACCAGCCAGGTCTGCTCCTCTTTGCCGATACTGTCGATGCCCAGTAATTCGTAAATTTGGATCGGTTCATCTTTGCCTTTTACTTTCACCGTATCCAATTCACGTACCACAACCGTTTTCCCTGCCTGTTGTTTGGTACTTTCCGAAATGATAATATGAGTTCCGTAAAATTTGTTCAAGCCCTCCAGCCGCGCGCCTAAATTCACTGCGTCGCCAATGACTGTGTAATCAAAGAGTTGTTGCGAACCGAGATTGCCGACTACCATATCGCCGGTATTGATGCCCACGCCAATGTTGAAATATTTTTCCCCTTTTTTTTCATAATCTTTCTGATGTTTTACCAGCACATCGATCATCCGGAATGCGGCGCGACAGGCATTTTCCGCATGGGTCGGGTAGAACAGCGGCGCGCCGAAAACAGCCATAATCTCATCACCGACGAATTTATCCAAAGTACCTTCATGTTGAATCACAATTTCCGTCATGTCCGTCAGGTAATCAGACAATCTTTTCACAACCTCCTCGGGCGGAAATTGTTCGGAAAAACTAGTGAAAGAGCGAATATCGGAAAAGAGTACGGATAGTTCCTTTCGCTCACCGCCAAAACTGGGGTATTTGCCGGAACCCAGCATCTCTTCAACAACACTTTTAGAAACGTACTGCTGAAATATTTTGCGATACCGAACCTTTTCTTTTTTTTCCGTGGCGTAGAGATAAGCAGTATTACCCAGATAACTCAAACCGATCGACAGAAGAGGGGTAATGAGCGGCAGGATCAGTTCCCATTTGACAAAGCTCACATGAGTCAGGGCGGTGAATAAAAGGACAAAAAATATAGCGATTGCTCCTGCTTTCAGGGGTTTCAGCATGATCACAGCGCCGCCGGTTAAAAAAACAAACAGAAGAATAAGCACAAATACCAACAATTGGGGAGCATTATTAAGAAAATTGCCGGTCAGGATTGTATTCAAGGCGTTTACATGGGTTTCCACACCGGGCATTTTTCTGGCCACGCCGCCGTATTTAAAAAACGGCGTGAATTTTGTATCCTGCAATTCCTCGGCGGAAGCGCCGACAAAGACAATTTTATCTTTAAATGTTCCCCACATTTTATGTAACTCGAAGATGTCGGTATCTTCACCTTCGCCCAAATCAAACTCGAAATCGTCCAGAATATTGGACAGAGAGTAAGTATTGAAGGTTTTGGCCGGCCCGGCAAAATTGATATACATGGTTTCAGATGTAGCTTTGGGGATGGCCACATTTCCCAGATAAAAATAGTGCGCATCTTCTCTTACTGAATCATCCGGAACGTGCAATAACTTTTTAGCCGTCAACATGGAAAGAGGATAAAATCGTTTACCGGCAACTGTTTTACTCAAAAAATATCGCCGAAAAAAGCTGTCTTCATCTTCCACAATATTTACCAACCCCCAGGGTAAAACCGACGAATCCACCGGGGAAGACCGTAACAATTGGGGAATGGGCGGTAAAGTATACTGGTTCAGCGTCATGGAAGAACCGAATTCGGAAACCAGTTTGCCGGCAAAAATCACATTTCCGAATCTGCGCGCGGCAGCAGCGAGGGAATCATCCTGTGCCGGATCGTTCACCGTCGGTTCGGTGAATTCCAAATCGAAGACAATCAATTTGGCGCCCGCTTCGTTCAGGTTGCGGATCAGTTTGCCGTAAACGCTGCGGGGATAGGGCCATTTCATCGGCATGCTGGCAAAGGTCTGGTCATCGATGGCGACAATGACCAGGGAAGTATCCCGGTCCGTCATCGGCCCGCGTGAGCTGAACTGCTGATTAAGCACTTTCAATTCCAGATTTCTTACCGGCGAAAAGACCGAAAAAAAACCGGTGAGCAGCAAAACAACAAAAGAGATGCCGATAACGGCAATAACTTTTCTTTTCTTTTCACTTAGTTTGAGTGTCATTGGCGATTCTTTAAAAAGTAAGCTTCAATTTGGGTCAAACCTGAATTCAGCGAATCGCCCAATAATCGCTCAATTCAGGTTAAAGTAATACTCAGGCAGGGGGCCAAAGGCTTCTTTCAGATCATAAAGCAAGCATACCTGAACGGTTACTGTTTAATACTAAAATTGCAATTCATACCGGAATCTTACCATGTAATCTTTAAAGGATGGATTGACGACAAACTGATTGTCGGCATCATAATATCCGCCGTTGTCTTTAAAATCGATGGAAGTCAAATCAATAATAAATTGATGCTTTCGTTTCAGAATAAGTCTGGCGCCGACATTAAATTGCGTTTTGTCATACTTGATAACCAGGCTGCCCAGATAAGCAGCTCCGGGAAGATTGGTCTGTGTTCCTCCGGAGGCATTAAATCTTCTGAATCCCGTATAGAGATTCAGCTTTTCCTGAAACATGCTGTAATCAGCACGAGCGTCGATACTGCTAAATTCAAACAGATTCAGGCCGCCTAAAAAAGAATTTTTGTTACCCGAATAGCTGACAGTCGTCCGCAGCGGAATTTGATACCTGGTCTGCAATGAAAAAGACTGGATATCATTATTGATGGCAACAGGCAAAAAATTGGGCATCATCATTCTTGAACCCTGAAGGGCATCCGTTTTATCTAATTTGATGTAGTTCACGCTGAGATTATGGCGCAGATTGAACAGACGTACATCATAATTCACGTTGATGTTTAGTTCTTTCGTGGTATTGTTTTCCCGCTCATCCACGGAATTCAGGGAAGTGTTATCAAAAACGGCGACACCATTATTACGTTGGTACGTTTTATAGTTCAGGTTTAGGTTGGGAAGTCCGTTACCGGGAAAGAAATTAATACCTAATTGGTGAGTTTCCAGATCCAAAACAGGTTTGCCGTCATCCTGAGAAAAATTGTCTTTGTATTTTTCGTAACCAAGATTCAAATAAACCCGGTTGCGAAACAGGCGGATTCTGTCGTTGACAAAAAGTCCGCGAATATTTTTACGAATAAACGGATTGCCCAGTGAATTGTAAGCGGCGCCGATGGATTTGTATTTCACCGTAAGCGCATTTCGCAGTAATCGTAATTGTAAAGTGCCGGTGAAGGCGATAGATGAAAATGTCGCGGGATTTATTGGAATAGTGCTGGTATTGAGAACAATAATCTTCTCAAAATCCGCCGGATCAAAAGGGATACTTTCACCGGTTAAGGAATCGATGTTTGATTTGGTTAATGAACCGCCGGAAATATCATCCGTTAAAATGCTGAATGCTCCCTCCGTCTTCCAGCGAAACCGGTTACTGAACATGGCAATCTGAAGATCGCTGCCTACAACCACATTATCTTTAGGCTTCAAACCGGATTGAATGGAATTGATATCATCTTTCACTTTGATGGCGCTAAATCCCAGATGACTCCCGCGGCGTCTGCCAAATGTAACTTTCAGTCCCAAAAGATTTTGGTCATAGGTACCATAACGGGAAATGGGATTCTGCACTGTATCACCGGTGGCCGGATTATAATACGATGTGTCCTGCGTGGCCGGATCGATAATGAGTTGATTGAGAGAAATTCCTTTCACAGACCGGTATGTTTGTCCCATGACAAAGTCAAAATTGATGAGTTTGAGATTCAACTGGACATTAAACCCGCGTATCCGTTTGCCATAGAGGATCAATTCCGAGAACCGGGGCGACGTATCGCCTCCGTACAAATTGAAAAATTTGGCCTCCACCCAAAACAGAAAGCGGTTGCGCGGCTGAAAATTTTTATTCTCCAGAGAAGTAATATAGAACCGCGTACCGTAATGCAGAAATCCTGTTTTACCGCGCAACCGACCGCCGGTCAGGTTTGTATTCTGGCGGATGCCGCTGTAACTCTCGGATCTGGATTCCGCGTAAATATTTCCGGAAGCGCCTGAAACGAACGGCAGAGTAACCATGCCGCCGCGTCTGGCGCTCATCACCTGAAAACGCCGGCGCACCGGTTCATATTCCTTGCCGTCAGACCGGATAAAATTGAGATCAACTTCATGCCGGCCCTCACTAATATGTGGCGGTACATACGTGATTAAATTCTCCGATAGCTCCGGCTTAACCTGCCTGCCATCGAGTAATAATTTAGTTTTATAAATATCAATTTCACCTGTTTCAAAAAACAGGGAAACAGCAATGACCACATCTTCTCCCATCAATCTTTCTTCGTTTTCCGGACTGAGAATGAGGTATTTTTCAGTACTCAAAGAGAGCAGATTACCGGAATTCCGGGGCTTTTTTGCCACAAGCGGCGAAACAGGCTGCCGGACAGTAATCGTGTTACCCGGTTCCACGGGGGTGATTTGAATTTCGAAAGGTTCATAATACGGGTTCGATTCGGGTAATGTGTAGATATTTCCTCCATAGAGAAAGGTGAAAAAATATTCGATTTTCCCGACCGAAGCCGACTGTGCAGGAATACTGCCGCGAAATTCCTCGCCGTATTTTTCACTTACAATATAATCATAAGATTCATTTCCTTTTGTACGAAAATAGATACGCATTTCATCAGAAGCCGAAACATTGCCATCGATACGAATGGAAATTTCAATCGGTTGATCCGCCCTGGCAAAAAAGACCGGATTGTATATGAAACGCGGCTGAGCAAAAGAAATTGTAGTAAAACAGAAAACCATACCAAATAATAACAACCACTTGTTTTTCATCATCAGTCCATCATAAATCATTATTTCTTTCCTTTTACTTTTGTTCTCAATTGAAGCGTCCTGATATTACCATCTTTGTCCTTGAAAGGAATTTCCAACTCATCGTACTGCGGTTCATTATTATCGCCTTCCTGTCCCCACGTTTTTCCATCACCCGGAGCCGCCTTTTGAGATTGAGGAGCCTTGTCCCCGGTAGAAATGCCTTTCTCGCCTGCCTTCACCAGCACGGAACCGTATTTATTGATCAATTCCACAATGCCGGAGATCCCCAGAATGGTGAACTTTCCATCTTCATCCATCTGGCCGTAGAATTCGGTGCCTTTGACCGCGGCCACGCCGGTGGGAGTTTCCAGGCGAAAAACCGACCGCTGTTTTTTCACACTGATAAAAACTTCGCCAACTTGCATAAAAATTGATTTGGCAATAGACGCCTGCTTCCGCTCACCCTTTACAATTACATCGGAACGGGAACGGATTTTCATCAAACTTTTATCGTCAGTGAAAAGAAGCGCAGCAAGAGAATTGTCGCCGGTACGAATTTTATCTCCGGAATTCAACCGGAAACCCCGTTTTGCACCATGCCACAACTTTGAACCGTTTTGTTGAATTTCCACTTTGCCATTGGTTTTAAATAAAAAGGCAATATCCTTTGTATCGGTCGTCCCGTTAATGGAGAACAATCCGGCCAATACAAAAACGGATAAAATTACTTTAATTGGTGATCTCATGCTAACCTCAATTTTTCTATCTTATTTGATATAAATTTCCATCGCCGAAGGGAACCAGTTCAATTTCGCCGGATTTAATCAAACCGATGAGAATCTGTAAGCCGGCTAAATTCATTTTTGAACCTTTATATTTCATATTCCCGGTGTCGACCTGGTAACCCTGTTCGATTAGATTATCAATTATATCTCCCATGCCTTCAATGCCGCTGAACATGGAAACAAAATAATTCTCTTTCACATCATCCTGCATAGGACCGCTTTGGGATGCCGGCTCCTGGTATTTGAACCCCCAAATTTCGCTGGCAAATTCCTCGAACCGGTTGTTGGCCAGGTTTATATTTGTTTTTACCTGCCAAAAATAAGTAGCGCCCGATTTCAACGGCGGATTGGTAGAATAAGGGATGGTATTGCCCGAAACATTATCTTTTGTCCAGAGTGTGATCCCTTCTTCCCCGGTACGAATTGCATCTTCCGGGCTCTGGTCTTCATTATTTTCGTCCCGCATGGCAACCATAATAGTATATTGAGCGGCATTGCCGGACCACAGAAAAGTTGGCTGGGAGCTGTAAACCACCGGTAAATCCCCCTGATCCGCCGGACGGCCGGGATACACAAGCTCGATGGTGGTGGTATTTCTGATATTCAGACTGATTTCCGTTTCACTACCCTGGTCAGGAATCGGTTCTCCCCCCGGCGGGAGAATATTACCCGTGAGGCGGAATTTAAATGTATAAACACCGTCCGGCAGAAAACCTGTCGCCAAAATTTGGCTTAATATATCTTTAGTACCGGTTTCCACACTGAAATCCTGTAAATCAAGTTCACTATCCAGATTTTTATCGGAAATATTTATAGGTTGACCAAAGTACAGATTAAAGGGTCTGGTTGAACCGCTAGCCAACACCTCACTTCCACTATTGCCATCCATTATAATTTCAATATATAATTTGGCCTCTGCTTTTTTGTTCACTGAATCAGAATTAGTTAATTGCAATGTAAACAGAGGCTGCCCGCCGGAGCTGGTCAGATCAATATCCTGAAGAGAAATTTTCTGTGGCGCGCCCATGAAAGTTGCAGAAACCTGTAAATACTGACCATAACCCATTCCTGCAGATAACAGAAATAAAGTTAACAGCAAAGTAACTTTTACTGATTTCATATCTATCCCTTTCGATTTTGATTTTTACATAATAAAAAGTATCGTAACTATTCAGATATGTTCCCTAACTTTGAAGGAATCATACTTCGACTCCGTTCAGTGTGGTTGTTTTGTCCGGTCTGAACCCTTCGACATGCTCAGGATAAACTCAGTTGGAAGCTTATGGTGCAACAATTAACAAACATAATTGAATAATTACAAAGTATCGGAATATTCCGACGATCCCTGAATCCGGTATTCAAATAATCTACAGCCTAAACCTTTTCAAATTATTTTAAATGGCAATAGTAATGCCAAATTATTTGTTCCTGCGTGTGCCAAATTCAAAAATGTAATTCAAGAGTTTTTGCTAACATATAATTTATCGTAACTATTCAGGTCGCCTGAGAGTGAACCCCTCAGGCTAAGACATGAAAGCATCCTGAAGGATGCTATCGTAAATAGGACGCTTTAGCGCCCTTTTATTTCTTAGCCTTGTCGTTCACGGCAA
>CAJVYQ010000022.1 GCA_913009825.1 uncultured Deferribacteres bacterium | reverse complement strand
CTTTAGTTTTTTGAACAAATCCGCTTCCTTTGCGCTCTCTGCGTCTCTGCGTTTTAAAGCGCCTGTTTTTTTAACGCAGAGACGCAGAGGGCGCAGAGAAATTGAAAAAATCGTCTGCCTGTTCAGCACGCGAATTACACGAAATCATACGAACAGGACAAAATAGTTAACGATTCGCGTTTTTTAGCGATATTAGCGGGCAACCTGAATAGTTACAATGGTTTTACTTATTTTAACATTTAACGAAGGGAGAAAAATATGAAAAACTTAAAAAGTCATACATTGGTTAAAGAAATTGAATACTCAGATATCTTAGTCGAAAAACGCCCGCTTTTAGATGCAGAAGGTCATCCGGTGGAAGGATTATGCAATCATTGGATTTTTCTGAATAATCCGCGACAGTACAATTCTTACACCACCGCGGCGATTAAAGAAATTATTTTAGCTTTGCGTGAAGCCTCCTGCGACCGTTCGGCAGTTGCCGTGATTTTTACCGCAGTTGGCGATAAGGCATTCTGTACGGGAGGAAATACAAAGGAATATGCCGAATACTATGCCGGCAATCCGCAAGAGTACAAACAATATATGCGGCTTTTTAATGATATGGTTACTCATATTTTAATTTGTGATAAACCGGTGATTAACCGCGTAAACGGCATGCGCATTGCGGGCGGGCAGGAAATCGGAATGGCTTGTGATTTTAGCGTTGCCTCGGATCTGGCCCGGTTTGGTCAGGCTGGGCCCAAACATGGTTCGGCGCCGGATGGCGGATCCACCGATTTCCTGCATCTTTTCGTGGGTATGTCACCGGCAATGGAATCCTTAACATTATGCCAGCATTGGTCGGCGCATCAGGCAGTGAGATTAGGATTGATCAATAAAATAGTGCCGGTATTAAAGGATCAAAATAACAATTTTATTTCTAATCCTATGGTAAGTTCAAGAGAATATGATGATTGGGGAAATCCGGCTTATGGTGCATTTAAAAGCGGCGTGGAAAGAGCCGAAGCTAAGAAAATTGTGGCAGAATGCGAAGTTGATCTTTCGCTGCTGGATAGAGAAGTCAATCGACTTGCCTGCTCATTGGCGATGACTATGCCCGATTGTCTGTCAAAAACAATCGAGTCAATCCGAAAGAAAAAGTTAGAGCATTGGCAACAAAACTCGGAAACGAACCGCTCCTGGCTGGCGTTAAACATGATGACGGAAGCGAAGCTTGGTTTCCGGGCATTTAATGAAGGTCCTAAAGATAAGCGCCAGGTTGATTTTTTCAAACTACGGCAGGAATTAGCAAAAGGAAGGCCCTGGACCGAGGAGATGGTTGAGGAACTTATACCGCAGCCGTAAGGTTAAACGGAGTATTTTTTATGAATTACCAATTTATTGACATCCGGGAAAAACACGACAATCAAGTCACAGAAATTATACTCAACACACCGCCGGCGAATATCCTCACTTCAAAAATGATGGACGAGATTTCGGATTGCCTGAAGATTCAACAGGAAGTTGGGGACAAAAAGCTGATCGTTTTTTCCGGCGAAGGGAAAAATTTCAGCTATGGCGCCAGTGTTGAAGAGCATTTACCGGAGTTTGCCGGTGACATGCTGCCGAAATTTCACCGGTTTATCGGTGAAATTCTCGGCAGCAAAATTCCCACACTGGCGAAAGTTTCAGGTTCTTGTTTAGGTGGTGGTTTTGAACTGGCTTTAGCATGCACCTTCATTTTTGCAGATCAAAATGCTAAAATGGGTGTACCGGAAATTAAATTAGCGGTTTTTCCACCACCGGCTTGTATTCTGTTACCTTTGCGCTGCGGAGATGCTTTTGCTTCGCAAATGATTTTAACGGGTGAAGTGTACGGAGCATTGCAGATTTTTGAAAAAGGTATCGCCAATGCAATTTCGGAAGAAGGCAATCTGGAGATGGATGTGGAAAAATTTAGTAATAACTCCATTTTGCCGAAAAGCGCTGTTTCATTGCGGATCGCTTGCGCGGCTGCCCGTATAACAACCGTCGGCAATTATCAGCAATATATTAAACAACTTGAACAACTCTATTTGAAGGATTTGATGGCGACACAGGATGCTGTCGAAGGGATTAAATCTTTTGTTGAAAAACGAAAAGCCGAATGGGTGAATAAGTGAGCGTGAAGCAGATCATAAAAAAATGCGAACAACTCTACAACGACATAGATCTTTTTTATGTGCAAGAATGGAAAGAGAAGCATAAATCCAGGGCGATAGGTTTTATGCCGGTTTATGTGCCGCGTGAACTCATTCATGCTGCCGGAATGCTGCCGGTTGGCATCATGGGCGCTGGTGATCTTCTGGAAATTATAAAAGGAGATGCCTATTTCCAATCTTATATCTGCCATATTCCACGTTCAACAATTGAGCTGGGAATCAGCAACCGCCTGGACTGTCTAGATGGTATGTTGTTTCCGGCGATTTGCGACGTCATCCGCAATCTAAGCGGAATGTTCAAATTGATGTTCAAGGATATGTATGTTAAATATATTGATTTCCCCCAAAATTTTCTTAAAACCCTGGGCGGCAATTTTTATCAGCATGAATTACGAACGATGTCGGATGATTTCTCACAAATTAACAACGTCGATGTTAACCGGGATGATTTGAACCGGTCGATTAAATTGTACAATGAAAATCGCGCTGTTATCAAAGAGTTGTATGATTTAAGAAGCCAAAACCCTCATCTTGTGCCAGGTTCTGAACTTTATTTGTTAATGCGGGCTTCGAATGTATTAGAAATAACAGAATATACAGCGCTATTACGGGAATATATTTCAGAGACAGTTTGTGAAAAGAGACCGCAGCGCGATAATATCAGGGTTGTAGTTACCGGCGTCTTTTGTGAACAGCCGCCGTTAGCATTGATCCGGGCTCTGGAAAATAGCGGCTGTTTTATAGTTGATGATGATTGGATGCTGGGCGCCCGTTTTATTTTGGGTGATGTGGCATTGTCAAACGATCCAATAAATGCACTGGCAGACGCCTATTTGAATCACACTGTTTGCACTGCGTCGAAGTATGATCAAGATGGAAATAAAGGCGCTTTTCTGATTGAGCAGGTCAAAAAAGCGAAGGCAGAAGGAGTGATTTTTGCCGCGCCGAGTTTTTGCGATCCGGCTTTGCTGGAACGTCCCATGCAGCAAAAAGCCTTGAACCGGGAGAATATTCCTTATACTTCATTCAAGTATTCTGAAAATACGGGACAATTTCAGGTCATTAAAGAACAGACCGGCACGTTTGCCGATTCAATTAAGCTATGGGGAGATTCTTGATATTGAGGCATCAATAAAATTTATGTTTTTTTTGCCAGATATTTACAATGTTTATCACCGCCGAGTTCGCAGAGAGCGCAGAGAAAAAATAAATAATAAAAACAACTCTGCGTTTTATAAATAGTATGAGTTAACAAATTATATGCTCATTATCTAAATACTGCGGTAAGCTGCAAAAAAAATAAAGGATAAAAAGTGGAAGTCCGAAAAGAAAAAAGTATGACGCTGCAAAAGGATATGTTCGCCAACCATTTCAAACGGTTAAGCCGTGCCGGGGAAGAAGGTAGAAAAGTTGTTTACACTTTTGTACCGGGAAATTTAAATGAGTTGATCCGGTCGTTCGATATGCTGCCGGTTCATCCCGAAATTAATGCGCTGCAATCGGCGATGCGGAAAAAAAGCGCCAATTATATCCGTGAAGCTGAAAAACATGGTCATTCAGAAGATGTGTGCACCTATGTGAAATGCGACGTCGGTATGATGAAAACTGGAAATATAGGACCCACCGGCGAAAAACTGCCGGATCCGGATTTACTCCTTTTAAGTTATACCGGCTGTTTTACCTTCATGAAATGGTTCGAGATTTTGCGGCAAGAATACAATAATCCGCCAACAGTTATGTTGCAGGTTCCATATCAAAGCGACGGCAAAATTACGCCGGAAATGACAAACTACGTCGCCGATCAGCTCCGGGATGTAGTAGTGCCGGCAATGGAAAAAGTCTCCGGGACTGAATTTGATGCGGAAAAGCTCAGGACTTTCCTGGCTTCTTCAGCAAGAGCTGAGGATGATTTAGTGGCGATCCTGGCGTCGGCAAAGAACAAGCCTTCTCCAATAGATGCTTATTTTGGCGGTGTTTACTACATCGGTCCGATATTTACCGCATTTCGGGGATTTGATTCATGCGAAGAATATTATCGAGTTCTGAGAGCAGAAATCGAGGAGCGGGTAAATAATGGACAGGGACCAATAACACCCGAAGGTCAAATGAGCGAAGAAAAATATCGCCTTGTCGTTGAAGGACCGCCAAATTGGACAAGTTTTCGAGAGTTCTGGAAAATGTTTTATGACGAGTCGGCAGTGATTGTCGCTTCGTCTTACACCAAAGTCGGCGGCATTTATGACAATGGTTTCCGGCATGACCCGGCCAGACCTTTTGAATCGCTGGCAGATTATTGCCTCGGTTGTTATACTAATCTGAATCTGCCATCACGGATCGATTTACTCGAAAAATATATTAAAGACTATGACGCAGACGGTTTTTTGATCAATTCAATCAAGAGTTGTAACTCATTTTCGGCGGGACAGCTTTTGATTTTGCGAGAGTTAGAAGACAGGACCGGCAAGGCCGGCGGGTTCATCGAGTCGGATTTAGTCGATCCACGCTATTTTAGCCCGGCGAATATCAAGAATCGACTCGAATCTTATTTTCAGATGATCGATGCAAAAAGAAGAACTGTAAGGAATGCATAGTGTGAATTGTTTTATCGGAATAGATTTAGGTTCGACAACGAGTAAAGCCATTTTTATGAATGAGCAGGAAAAGTTTTTGGGACGCGGGATAACCAATTCACGAAGCAATTATCATCTCGCCTGTCAAATTGCCCGGGAAGAGGCTGAAAACAACTCCCGTTTTTCCTTATTGGAACAAATGATACGAGCGAATCCGCGTTGTAAAAAAATTGTCGCTTCGTTAATGCCGTGGCTTTTCAGCCGCTACCGATTATCAGAATACAATGCTCAACTCCGGGCACTCAGGGACATTTGTGCAACCGACTTAAATGCCTGGAAAGATCCGGTGTCCGTTTCTTTATATCGAGAAGTAGTGGAAAAAATACTTCGTCAAATGGCCGAAGAAGCTGTGTTATTTTTTCAGTCCGGCGCGTCTTCGAAAAGCGATTTCTTTCGGGACATTGCCACCAGCCAATTTATGGATCACGCCCAGGATCAAATTCGAGAGCACAATGGGAAGATTACATTTGATCGGTTGATCGGAATTTTTGATCGGGCCATCATTCGGGTGGAGTCGATCAGTTTTGCCAGGGCTTTTTCAGAAAATATTGATTTTGCCTATCGGAAAGTTTCCCGGCTGCCTGAATTTTTAGATTTCAAAGACGACATTTATCAGGCAGTAAAATATGCTGACGAACAGGAGTTCAATATCGTCAACATTGTAGGTACCGGATATGGGCGTCAAAGGCTGCCTTTCGATAAAAAGCAACTTCGGTCGGAAATTCTCTGTCATGGGTTAGGCGCCCATTATATGTTTCCCAAAACACGGACGGTTCTGGATATTGGCGGACAGGATACAAAAGCGATTCAGATCGATGCGAATGGGATTGTTGAGAATTTTCAGATGAATGACCGCTGTGCCGCCGGTTGTGGTCGTTATTTGGGCTATGTTGCCGACGAAATGAATATGGGCGTTCACGAATTAGGTCCGCAGGCGTTAAAGGCGACTAAGATGGTGCGCATCAATTCGACCTGCACAGTGTTTGCCGGCGCCGAATTAAGACAACGTCTCGCTTTAGGAGAGAAACGCGAAGACATTTTAGCCGGGCTTCACCGGGCGATTATCCTGCGGGCAATGTCTCTGCTGGCTCGAAGCGGCGGCATCAATAATGAATTCACTTTTACCGGCGGCGTCGCTAAAAATCAAGCAGCTACCGGTGCTCTTAAAAAACTTGTTTTAGAGAATTACGGTAATATTAAAATCAATGTCAGTCCGGACAGCATCTATACCGGCGCTTGCGGAGCGGCGCTTTTTGCCGGAAACAGCAAGTAATAACTGAAAAATAAATTGGGCGATTTTAATGTCATTCCGTAGGAATCTTGTTGGTTTAGTGAACAGAACTAGCGAGATTCTTTCCCGCCTGTGGTCGGGCAGGCAGAATGACAAAACTCTTTGGGTGGTTGTTTCAAGCTAAGAATCACTCAATTTAGGTAAAAAATAAAAAAACCGGAAAAAATATGTGGCTGAAAACAATTTATACCGCCGGAATCGATGTCGGTTCAAACTCGATTAAAACGGTGGTGATGGAATTTGATAACAACGGTAAAAATGGAAAATTGCTTGCTACAGATTTAAACAAAATCAGGAAGAGAGATACGAAGCAGGTCATCTCACAGTCTTATGAACATGTATTGTCGAAAGCAGAGCTGACCACCGGCGACATTGCCTATATTGCCACAACCGGTGAAGGTGAGATGGTGGATTTTCGGAGAGGACATTTCTACTCGATGACGTCTCACTCACGAGGCGCTTTGTTTTTGAATCCGGATGTCCGGGCGATTATAGATGTGGGGGCTTTGCATGCCAAAGCTCTTGTTGTAGACTCACGTTCAAAGGTGTTGGCATATAAAATGACATCACAGTGCGCCTCGGGATCGGGTCAATTCCTGGAAAACATATCGCGTTATCTGGGGATTCCTCTCGAAGATGTGGGCGATCTTTCCATGCAATCCACCTCGCCGGAGATGGTTTCAGGAATCTGCGCCGTTCTCGCGGAAACTGATGTGATCAACATGGTCAGTCGCGGTATCCCTGCCGGCGATATTTTAAAGGGGATCCATCTTTCCATGGGACGACGGCTCATTAATTTACTTCGCAGTCTTAATGCAAGCGGCGAAGTTATGATCACCGGCGGATTAGCTAATAATAAAGGTTTTGTGGCAGCCATGCATGAATTGGCTGAAAACGAGAAAATGAACGTTTGTTTTTGTACTCATAAACTTTCTGTTTTTGCCGGCGCAATTGGGACGGCAATCTGGGGCGCTTTTCGTCATGTAAAATTGAGAGAGCAATCTATTCAATCCTCAGAAGAAAAAGGAGGCTGATTATATATGATTAAAAACAACTATTTAACTTCACAATTCCCATTGGGAAAAATCACCAAAAATATCGGTACCATGTTCTTAAACAATCAGGATAACTATAGCGATCTGCCCGCATTTGCTCAGAAAATGGATGCCCAATTTCAATATTGGACATGGACCAAGCTTGTTAATGATATTTGCAAGTTTTCTTTTTACTTAAAAAATAAAGGACTGAAGAAAGGAGATCGGATTGCCGTGATCAGTCGTAACTATTACGACCGTTTAGTCGTTGAGATGGCAATCATGGCATCAGGCTTTATCAGCGTTCCGATTTTTCATCGCTATACAGAAAAGATGATGTCCGAGTTACTTAAATTTTCCGAAGTTAAAATGCTCATTCTGGTGAATTATTGGCGGCTTGAATACTTGCCGGTGGCAAACAAGCATCTCGTCGTGATGGAAACACCGGAGTTTCCGAGGAAGTTTTATCCTTTTGAGAAACATGTTGAGTTTTTCGATGATATTATGAGAAAAGTCAAACTGTCTCCCGCGGACAGGAAAAACATTGAAAAGTTATTTTTAGACATCGCACCTACCGATACGTGTCTGATCATGTTCACATCGGGCACCACTCGTTTTCCGAAAGGGGTTAGACTTACGCATTATAATATACTCTCTCAACAAAGCGCGCTGCGGACACTGTGGAATCCAGACCCCGGCATGAGATTTTTGTGCTATCTACCCTGGCATCATAGCTTTGGCGGACTGTTTGAACGTTTCTTTGCCCTGCATTCGGGAGGTTGTCTGGCAGTCGATGATTCCTGGGGCAAAGATATTGATATTTTGTTTAAGAATTTTTCGGAAATTAAACCACACATCTATTTTAGTGTACCCAAGGTGTATAAAGAAATCATCTCCCGCGTGCTGGTTTCAAAAGAATCGGAAGATATTTTTTTTCACAAAGATTTGAAATTTGTGTTTACCGCAGCAGCGCCTTTGTCTCTCGCTATTTCCGATGTTTTTAAACAAAAGGATATTCCCGTCGTCGAAGGATGGGGGCTAACCGAAACCTCACCCTGTTGCACATTGACAAAACTGCTGCTCCATCGGAAACCGGGTGTTGTTGGATTTCCAATCCCCGGTGTAGAAATTAAATTAGGCGATGATGATGAAATTTTAGTCCGGGGGGCTAATGTAATGCAAGGTTATTTTAACATGCCGGATGAAACGGCTAAAGTTCTTGATAAAGACGGTTGGTTTAAGACCGGCGACATTGGCGAAATCATCCCTGACGGTCTAAAAATCAAGGCAAGAAAAGATCGAATATTCAAATTAAATAATGGTGAAAAAGTATTTCCTTCAATGCTTGAAAGAAATATCGGAAATCTATGTAAGTTTATAAAACATGCTTACATTTTTGGCGCCGGACAGGATCATCCTGTTGCTTTGCTTTTCCCAAACTATGAGCTTCTGGATTCAACCGGGATCAGTGTGCTGGATGAATCAGAATGTAATCATCCCGGGACATCAGATTTGCTGACGACATGTTTTTCTGAATGCCTTCACAAGATAAACCGCCACTTAAACGTGGATTTTGAACGGATCGAAAAAGCGGTTCTCATTGATCAGGAATTAAGTTTAGAGAAGAATGAGTTAACTCCCTCTTTTAAGATTATTCCGAGAAGCATAGAAAAAAATTATAAAGAGTACATCGACTGCATGATTAAAGGTCAATTTGAAGGTTTGCCCGATGATGCCCATGTTATTGATTTACGTGAGTCATAAGATTTAGCGCAGCTATTCACCGTGGAGAGCGCAGAGGACGCTGAGAAAATAAATTTAGTTTTCTATGTTTGCTAAATTCAGGAAAACAGCAAATTTTCTGATGAAGGTATAAAAATGCTTAAAAAAACTCCGCGTTCTCTGCGACCTCTGTGGTTAAATTTAGCTAGCTGAATAATTACGATTTATCAATAAAAAAAATGGAAATTCAGGGAAAAATATTTTTTTCTCAACTGCAAAAACTGCATATAGCACAAAAGAGGAGAAATAAATTATGGATTTAGGTTTGGATGGTAAAAGTGCTATTGTTACCGGCGGCAGTCTGGGAATCGGCGCTGCCATTGCCCTTGGACTGGCAAAGGAGGGATGTAATGTTGCCATCAACTACCGGCGTCACGATGCCGAAGCCAAAGAGGTAATCTGTAAGATCGAGGAGATGGGCTGCAAAGGATTGGCTGTAAAAGCGGATGTAGCCAGTTACAATGACGGCCAAAATATGATAAATACGGTCGTCAGGGAGTTCGGTCGGTTGGATATAATGGTCTGTAATGCCGGGATTAATTGGGACGGGGTTATCTGGAAAATGTCAGAGGAACAATGGGATAGGGTGATTAACGTGAACCTGAAAGGTTATTTCAACTATAACAGAGCGGCGGCGGCAGTGTTTAAGACACAAAAGAGCGGTAAGATCGTGAATATTTCTTCCATCAACGGGCTTAGGGGAAAGTTTGGTCAGGTCAATTACTCTGCCTCCAAGGGCGGCGAAATAGCAATGAGCAAATCCCTGGCAAGGGAACTGGGAAAGTTCAACGTGAATGTCAACGTGGTCGCGCCCGGCATGGTGATGACGGAGATGGCACGAAAAATTCCGCCCGAGTTTCTTAATAAGGCGGTGGATGAAACCGTGCTGGGAAGGATCGCCTCTCCCGAAGAGTGTGCAAATGTGGTGGTTTTCCTTTGCTCGGATAGGTCCCGTCACATCACCGGCGAAGTTATCCAGGTGGATGGCGGACAGTATATTTAAGGAGACGGTAAATGACGAAACGAGTCGGAATTATTGGTTTAGGTCACGGCGTATTCGGCAGGCGCAGCGACGCTACGGTGCAGGAGCTGGCTTTCGAGGCCTTCGCAGCGGCGCTGGAAGATGCCGGGATCGAGCGTAAAGAACTGGACGCGTCGGTTATCGGTTCCGTTCCCGAATACCACAAGCAGCGTTCCCTGGCGGGAGTAGTGCAGGAGTACCTGGGGCTTGTGCCCAAACCCACCTGGCTCACCGAGGTGGCTTGTGCTTCCGGAAGCGCAGCCATTCGCACGGCGTGGATGTCAATTAAGGCGGGAGTCCATGATATTGTCGCAGTCATCGGGTGCCAGAAAATGACGGAATTGAGCACACCGGAAATCCTGGCTCTCATGGGCAGGGTTGGTGAGGTGCAGTGGGAGTCGGTCTTTGGAACAACGTTTCCCGCTTACTACGCCTTGTTTGCCCAACGGCATATACATGAATTCGGCACCACCCGCGAACAGATGTTCCAGGTGGCCATAAAGAATCATTTTTACGGTGCAAAGAATCCCAACGCCCTGTTCCGCAAAGAGATCACCATGGATAAAGCGAAGGCATCCGCCCAGGTGGCATCACCGCTGCAGGTGTACGATTGCTGTGCTAATGCGGACGGCGCTGCATGTATTATCCTGGCTTGCGAAGATAGAGCCAGGGAGATTTCTCAAAAGACGGTCTGGCTGGACGGTATGGGGTGTGCCACTGCCAGTATGTCGGTGTTAAAACGACCGGGCCTGACGAGCCTGCCCAGTGCCGAAGCCGCCGCAGCCCAAGCTTACCGGATGGCTGGTGTGACGGCGGACGATATTAAAGTAGCCGACGTGCACGACTGTTTTACCATTGCCGAAATTATGGCTTATGAAGACCTGGGCTTTTGCAAAAAAGGGGAAGGCGGGAGATTCATTGCCGAACGCAAGACCTATATCGGGGGGAAAGTGGCGGTCAATGTTGATGGTGGGTTAAAAGCAAAGGGGCATCCCATCGGTGCCACAGGTGTATCTATGACTTATGAAATTGCCAAACAATTACGGGGCGAAGCCGGGGAGCGCCAGGTCCCCAACGCCGATATTGGTCTCACCCACAACGTGGGAGGCATCGGTCAGTACTGCTTTGTCCAGGTTTTGAGGAGGGATTAAACAATGTTCAAATGGTTCGGAAAAGTTAATTATTCGCCTTATACCAAAGTAAGCGACTTTGCCCGCTATCTAAAAGACGGTCATCTAATGGGATCGAAATGTAAAAAATGCGGTTCTATCTCCTTTCCTCCCAGGGCCGACTGTGATAAGTGCATGAGCGGGGATTTCGAGTTTTTTGAGATGAGCGGGAAAGCCTGGCTCAACAGCTTCACAAAGGTCGAGGCAGCGCCTACCGGTTTTGAGGATGCCGCCCCTTACATCGTGGGCGTAGTAGATATGGAAGAGGGTGGCAGAGCATTGGCATGGTTTGGCGAGTCCATTAAAGAAGAGGAGATCGAGATCGGCATGGAACTCCAGGTGGTTCCCCAGGTCTTTGAGGAAACGGAAGATATTAAGGTCTATTACAGTCTGGAAAAGTCGGGTACTTCCTGGGTTAAGGTCTAAACAAAAACTTGCAGCGGTTCAGAAATCTTTACTCTTAGTACAAAAAGTTCACAGTTGAGATACAAAATTAAGTAAGGTTAAAAATGCATATCTCCGATTTCAACTATTCTTTTCATCAATTCCCGTCCCCCCGGGAAAATATCCGGAGATAAATATTTTTTTATATAAATTACGATCTTTTTAATTTTCCCTTTCTGATTCTGTTCTTTATAGTGCGCAGCTAATCTGTATAAAACCACATAATAATTCAATAAAATATTTGACACACGGGGCATATCATGCGATTTTACATCATAAAAATCTTTGATATTTCGAACGTCTGACAGAATTTTTTCTACTCTCCGTGGAGAAATCCGATAAATTGAGTTTTTAGTTTTCACCGGTAACAATCGATTGACCACCCCGTAAAGTTGAAAATAATCATCCAGCCCTGCCAAAAAATAGGGATGACAACCCAGGGAGAAACAGATTGGTCTTTGCCACTTGTTGGTTTCAACGATATTTGCCAATACCGCTCTGCCTGCGCTCAGTCGTGGGCCTCTATCGGATTTTAAATCAGGAAGAATGTTCCATTTCATTGTGGCTGCCGGAGATAGCTGCAACTCATTTTTCAGCGCATCGCTGATAGGAATTGTAATTGTTAAAGTGTCCCATTTGTACGGATGCATATTCAAAATTTGCTCGTGAGTGAAACCGAGCGGCGCTTTTTTCAGCACGCCGGCAACGCCTTTACACAGCGTTTCTACATACCATGGTCTGTCCAAAAGCGCAATGGGGATTACGGTCACATCCGTTCGAAAATGTTCCACTACCTGCAGGTATTGCGACGGATTGAATTCCGCATCACCGCCGACGAAAAGGACGGCATTTTTGTCACAGGAGTTTAATATGTTGCGCCCATACTCAAGCAACCAAAGTGGAAAGGCTTCATATTTGAACGCCATCCGGTATGCTGTTTTGTACCGATGTTTATCTTCATTCTGTAAAGCCCCGATCGCCCTTGCACCATATTCAGCGCCGATAAAATAATAGGCGTTACCAAAATGCGGATTCAGTTCGACAGCTTTTAACAGATACCGTAAAACGTTATCGGAATAGTCCACATTATACCCGATCAACGGACGATAATCGTAAGCAAGGTAGTGAGAAAAATAACCCAGGTAGTAATAAATTTCCGCATCCTTCGGCGCCTTAATTTTTGCTTCTTCCAGCAGTTCTATCGCTTTCACGTAATCGCCCTGCCTGAATTTTGCCATCGCCTGTTTCTTCAAACCGGTTTCCTGACTGAAAAGAGGAACAATTAGCAAAATGGAGAAAGCGAAAATTAAGAGGACTCTCAGCTTTATACAATTTTGTCTCATTTGCATACCTTTTGTATGGTTTGTAAAAAAAATTCCGTGGAAAATATAGTTTATTGCCGGTTAAATAGCCATAAAAAGAACCGGAAAGAAATTTAAAGAAAATAAAAGAGGCTAACAACAAATCAACTTTTTTCAAAGAACTAAAGTATTACGAATAATTTTGGTTACCTCAATTTTTTTAAACCTGAATTAAGCGATTGTAGGGCGATTCGCCTGTCTGCACAGGCAGGCTGAATCGCCAACCGGATTTACATTAAAAATGAAAATTTTCTTCGT
The DNA here is from genome assembly GCA_913009825.1 of uncultured Deferribacteres bacterium. GTDB lineage: Bacteria > Zhuqueibacterota > JdFR-76 > JdFR-76 > DREG01 > DREG01. The sequence continues at coordinate 60,687 of CAJVYQ010000022.1, read as the reverse complement.
AACAAAAACAAGCTTGAAAACAAGAGAACTGTTCAATTCAGGAAAAAATAAAGCCAAATTATTAAAAAATACTTGACTTTTCAGGTGAACATTTATATACTCTAACAAGTGGTCGTGTGTTCACTATTATTGGAGATTTTCATGCAACAGAAACTTATTTTCCACCTCGATGTGGATGCGTTTTTTGCCTCTGCAGAACAGAGTCTCAACCCTTTCCTGTGCGGCAAGCCGGTTATTGTGGGCGGTTACGCCCACCAGCGCGGCGTTGTCCATACCGGCAGTTACGAAGCAAGAGCGTTGGGTGTAAAAACCGGTATGCCGCTCCACGAGGCCAAACGGATCTGTCCGCAGGCCGTTTTTTTAAAAGGAAATTTTCTCCATTACAAATTTATATCCAAAGAAATTCTGAAAATCCTTTCCGGTTATTCTCCCCTGGTCGAATTCACTTCCCTGGATGACGCTTACATTGATATGACCGGTACACAGCGAAAATTTGCCGATCCGCAAACGGCGGCCGGAGAGATGCAGAAAACAATTGATGAAAAGCTTAACATACCTGTCTCAATCGGCATCGGTTCCTCAAAATTGATCAGCAGAATCGCCTCGGCGCAGCACAAACCAAGAGGGGTCACCTATGTCCCGGCGGGCAGGGAGCGGAAATTTCTCAATCCTCTGCCGGTTGCGGAAATTTTAGGAATTGGCCGGGTTACGGAAACACTTCTATTCCAAATGGGTATTCAGACTGTCGGCCAACTGGCAAAGATTCCCAAACCGGCACTCCAACAGTTGTTGGGCGCCAACGGACTTAAAATCTGGCAATATGCAAACGCCATCGATCCGCGTGAAGTGAAGCCGCTGCATATACCGAAACAAATCAGCCGTGAAACAACCTTTGAAGAAGACACACAGGATATACAAGTGGCGATGGCCACCTTTCAGTACCTTTGTGAACGAATTGCCATGAAATTACGAAAACAGCAATTAACCTGTGGCTGCATCCATTTACGTGTGCGGTACTCGGATTTTAAAATTTCTTCCATCGGTCAAAAATTACCGTTACACACACAAGACGCCGCCGTTCTGAATACCATGGTACACCGGCTCTACAACCGGTTGCAGGAACGAAGAATCCGTATCCGGCACGTTCACATTTCCGTCTCTGAGATTGAACCGGAAAACCGGCAGCCCGACTTTTTTACAATGGACGGTAAAAATAAAAAATTACTGAACAGCGTCGATGAAATACGCAATCGCTTCGGCTTCACAGCCATGCTGCCGGCGAAAACACATATTTTAAAATCAAAATACAGGATGGATAAAAATGGCTACATCCTTCATACACCTTCACTGTCACAGTAACTTTTCACTGCTCGACAGCACCATCACACTACAAAATTTAGTTGCCCGCACACGCGATCTGGACATGAATGCCGTGGCACTAACCGACACAAATAATCTGTCCGGCTCGGTGGAATTTTTTGAATTGGCACAGGAGGCGGGGATCAAACCGATTATCGGGGCGGAAATTATTTTGGAAGATGAATCCTCGCTGATTCTTCTGGTGAAAAATCAAACCGGTTACCGGAATCTTTGTGAAATCATCAGCCGTGGAAATTTGCAGGGCGGACATCGCAATTTCCGCATGAATCCACACATCATTGCGGAACGGTGTGGAGGGCTCATCTGCCTTTCCGGCGGGAAAAAGAGCAGTATTTACCGTCATTTAAAGAGAAGAAATCGTCGTCGGGCTTTCCACAATGCACTCTTGTGGAAAGAAATTTTTAAAGATGATTTTTACATGGAATTACAAAGTTTTCATTCCCGGGATGATTTCTCTCTCATTTACTCAACCGATCTGGCCAAAGCGCTAAAAATTAATACGGTGGCGACCAATGATGTGCATCTACTACGCTCACAGGAATACGAAATCTGGCTGGTTTTACGGGCAATCGATGAGAATAAGCTAATCAACCGGGTTGCAGAATTCGGCCATTCCGAACAATATCTCAAATCCCCGTTCCTGATCGGAAAACGCTTCCGCAGTTCCCCTGAAGCGCTTTTGAACACACTGGAAATTGCGCAAAAATGTGATTTCCAATTTTCTCTCGGCAAACCTGTTTTCCCGGCAATCGACTTGAATCCCGGTGAAACAGCATTTCAACGATTACAAAAATTATGCAACTCCGGATTAAAAAAACGTTATCAACCGGTAACCACAGAAGCAAGACAACGATTAACTCATGAATTGAACACCATTGCCAACCTTGGTTTTGTAGAATATTTTCTGATTGTCAAAGAGATTGTCGATTTTTGCCGCAGAGAGAACATACCCTGTGTTGGCCGGGGCTCCGCTGCAGATAGTCTGGTGGCGTATGTTTTGGACATTACACAAGTAGATCCGATCCGCTATGAACTGTACTTCGAACGGTTCCTCAATCCGGAAAGAACCGACGCTCCGGATATCGATTTGGATATCTGCTGGAAAAACCGTGAAAAAGTGCTTAAATACGTTTATCAGAAATACTCGCATGAAAAAACCGCTTTGATTGCCACATTTGTTACATTCCAAATGCGTTCTTCCATCCGGGAAATTGCCAAAATTATGGGGTTACCGGAAACCGAGATCAAGCGGATTACCAAAAATCTTCCTCATCGCAGCATTACGGAACTTCCTCACGCCATTACCGATATTCCGGAATGCGCCCACCTGACCAGCCAAGCGAATTTGTTGTCACAATCCCGAACACAGGAGAATGGCAAACCGGATAAGGAAACCGTTCTGGAAAAGATTGATCGTATGGCCCGTTTCATCGCCGGTTTTCCGCGTCACCTTTCTGTTCATCCGGGCGGCACGGTCGTTGCGCCAGACAGGCTTACTCATTTTACGCCACTGGAAGTGGCCGGCGGCGGACTGATCACCACACAGCACGATATGTATTCCATTGAAAAATTGGGCCTGGTAAAAATAGATCTGCTGGGTGTTCGTTCTCTGAGTGTGATCACGGAAACCGTAAAATTGGTAGAGCAGCACCGCAAAATAAAAATCGACATAAACGGCATCCCGGAAGATGATCCCGGCACCATCGCCTTCATCGAAGCGGCGGACACTATCGGCTGTTTTCAGTTGGAAAGTCCGGGAATGCGGGGACTGATCCGCAAAATGCAAATCGAAAATCTGGATGACGTGATCGCCGCCATCTCCCTTATCCGACCCGGCCCTGCTGAAGGCGGGATGAAAGACGTTTATATTCGCCGTCGCGCCGGATTGGAAGAAACAACCTATTTACATCCCAGCCTCAAATCCATTTTGCAAAGCACATACGGCATCATCCTTTATCAGGAGCAGGTTCTGTTAGCGGCTCAGGCTATTGCCGGTTTTACATTGGGCGAAGCGGATGTTTTGCGCCGGGCGATGACAAAATCACGCAATAACGACATCCTTTTACCGATGCAGCAAAAATTCATCCGGGGCGCCGAAAGGAAAGGGATCGACAAAGGAACAGCGGAAAAAATATGGGAGTGGCTCAATCATTTTGCCGGATACGGGTTTAATAAAGCGCACAGTTCCACGTATGGCCTGCTGGCATATCAAACCGCCTATTTGAAAAAACATTTCCCGGCGGAATATATGACCGCCATTTTCAATAACGACGGCGGTTTTTATCCCCGCTTCGCTTATCTGGAAGAAGCGCGCCGGCTTGGTATCAAAATTCTCCCGCCGGACATATTGAAATCCGATTCCCTTTTTACGGTTGAAAATAACGGAATCCGGGTAGGATTATCCTTTATTTCCGAATTGCGCCGGTCGACCATTCAAAAAATAATTAAGGAACGAAGGCAAAAAGATTTCCGTGATTTCTACGATGTGATTTTACGAACGGGAATGAATCAACGGGAAGCAGAAAATCTGGCACGCTGTAACGGCTTCCGGTTTTTTGAAAACAGTGAAGCTGTCATCCTGATGAAAATAAAACTGTTTTTCAAAAATCACCGGAGAAAATATTTGGCGGAGGCATTCTCTACCGATCTGAATTTACCCCCTTATCCCAAATACCGGAAAATTCTGAATGAACTGGAACTGCTGAAATTTTCCGTTACGGCACATCCACTTTCTCTGTTCATAGAAAACAATCCGGGAATTGATTTTACACAGTCCGTAGATCTGCTGCAAAAGAAAGGAGAAAAAGTTACGGTTGTCGGCTGGGTTATTATGTCGCGGCGGTTATCAACATCGAAACATGAATATATGAAATTTCTTACCATCGAAGATTTGTGGGGTACCATCGAGGTTGTGCTCTTTCCCGCCGTATATCAAAAATTCGGCAGAGAAACCAACTTGTCCGGGCCAGTGCAGATTATCGGACAAATTCAATCACGGGTTCCCGGCGAAGTGAATCTCATTGCGGAAAAAGTGATCCCCCTGCGACTGTTTCCGGTAAAGCGGCAGTTCGCGATAGCAGATAAAACATTTTATGCCATGACCGGATAACAAAAAAGCGGAATTTTACAATTCCGCTTTTCGTATGACAAACAATCCCTCTCAACGAAAAATTGATTTTACAAATCAAACACACTTACTTGGAAGGAAGAATTTTATACATTCCCGTCCCACAAACTGTGCATGTTCCTTTCATTGCCGGCCGGCCATTTTTCATGGTCACCTTCTGAGCATCTTTCATCTCACGTTTAGCTTTACATTTCACACAATATGCTGTTTCTGCCACCTAAATCACCTCCTTTCGTAAGATTAAAATCCGTTTATTTGTGCTGCATTTAAGATTAAACAATTTTTCGCAAAAGTCAACAAAAATTTTAACTGAACTAAAAAATAAGCCAGTTCAACCCGATTCCGGCATAAATTCCGCCGATGCTTTGTGCTTCCAGTCCGCCTCCTTTGCCAACACCGGCGGAAGACAGTTCAATTTCAAGCCCCAATGTAACTCGTTCCAAAAGGAACCGTTCAAAACCAACGCTCAGATAGAAACCGGTGGGCTGTATTTTCCCGTTACCGTAGCCCAACCGGGAAAGAAAATTTCCCTCTTTTTTCTCTTCGATGAAAAAAAATGCCAGACCGAATCCCAAATAAGAGCGCATCTTTTCATTGAATGAAATGGAGTATTGTTGAATTCCCAAACCGATCCAGCGTTCCCGCCAAACCCGGTTCAGATTTTTTCTTTCTGAGTTATCATATTTTGTTGCTGCTTTTTGGTACTGTTTGGCCTGCAAAGTTATATGAAAAGAAGGTGAGATGGCGTAACTGACCGAACCGCCAAACGGATAACCAACCCGGCTGCCATAGAAATCTGGATATTTATCTACACTAATACGGAAGATGCCGCCGTTAACACCCAGCCGGATTTTAGCATAGCCGAATGACTGAGCTTGACCGGAAAAGGTGACGCCTCCCAGTAAAATTGCCATAAAAAGAAACCAGCGAATTTTCATGATATCTCCAATTACTTAACTTTCCCTTTTACCAGATAATGCCTCAATTGATCAACTTGTGCCGGTTTGCCCAAAACGATGAGGGTATCTCCAGCCTCCAACAGCGTATCCGATTGGGGATTGTATAAAAATTTACCGTCATTTTTACGCATGGCAATTACGATAAGACCAATTATTTGTGGAATTTGCGCTTCCGCTAATGTTTTGTTTTTCATTTGGGCAGCGCTTTGAATGGACACTTCTTCCAGAAACAGATCGATATCTTCTCCCAACGTCATCACCTCCAGAAAAGACACCACCGTTGGCCGTAACATTACCGAAGCCATTCTCAGCCCTTCGATGATATTGGGAGAAATTACGTAATCGGCGCCAACCTGGTATAATTTACTCTGCGTATCCTCATCAACGGCGCGAGCCACCATTTTAATATTTTTGTTCAATGTTTTAGCGGAAATGGTGACAAAGAGATTTTCTGTGTCGCTGGATAGTGTAGTAATCACACCTTTTGCATTTTCGATGCCGGCCTCCTGCAGCACCTCATTTTTGGTGGCGTCGCCTTCAATAATTAACATTTCCGGATAGATCTCTTTCAATTGATTGATAATTTCCGGGTTTCTTTCAATGAGAACAAATTTTTGTTTGCTACGGACAAATTCTCTAAGGGTAATTTTACCGGTGTCCCCACAACCACAGATAATCACATGGTTTTTAAGATTTTTTAAATCTTTTTCCATTCGCTTTCTCCAAAAAATTGTGCCTAATTCTTTTTCGACTACAAACCGCGTTAGGGTTGAGACACCCACTGAAAAAGTAATTAAACCGCCAGCCAAAATCAGCAGTGTGATGAGACGGCCGTTTTCAGACAACGGATGAACTTCGCCAAACCCGACTGTGGTAACGGTAATCAGCGTCATGTAAAGTGAATCCAGCCAATTCCATTTTTCAACAATACTGAAACCGACTGTTCCCAAAAATATAATGCCGATCATAATCAGGAAAAAGACAATGGCCGACCTTGTAAGTCCTTTATTTTTCTGTTCCATGGTAATTTAAATTCCTGGTGACAGCGCGGGTTAGCTGCATCTCAAACTTGCTGAACCGGATATAAAACAGAACTCCAAACATAATTCCAATGGCATCTGCCAGCCAGTCCAAAACTTCCGACGACCTGCCCGGAACGAAATATTGGTGAATTTCATCGGACAGGCCATAAACAAAGCCAAGCAACATTACCGCTACAATCAGTTTCTTCGACAACGTTCTGGCACCGCCAAAATGGAATGCCCGGATCAGCAGCATGCCAAACAGAAAATACGCAATGGCATGAAGCAATTTATCTTCCAGACTGATATGCAAATCCGGGAGAGAAACCGTCTCCAGAGAAGACACATAAAAAATTGCCGCAGCGTACAGCAAAACCGGTAAAACAAAATATACAAACCGAATTCCCCCGTTCTTTTTTTCCCTCACCGCAACTCCAATCCGTTTCTGAAAATTCTTCGGTTTCAGCAAAATTGTCGTTTACATTTATCCTGCAACTGCTAATTTAAAACAACCGCAGGTGGTATTCCAAAAAATAGTTAGCAATTGATTCATAATTCCGCGCTTCCAGATCGACAAGTACGTCCGGAATATGATTCAGCAGATCACCGGCAATCAAACCCCGCTGCCCTTTCGCCATTGCGGCATGATCGCCGCTTAAACCGTGCACAAAGGCGCCCAGAAGAGCCGCATTTTTCGCTTTCAATCCCTGGGCCAAAAATCCGGTGATCAGGCCGGTAAGCACATCTCCGGATCCAGCCGTTGCCAGTCCGGAATTACCGGAAGGATTGAAATAAATATTTCCCTCCCTGTCGCCAATGATAGTGGGCGCTCCCTTCAGCAACAAAACAGCATCCCATTTTTGTGCGTATTTTTTTACAATCTCTACCGGTGATTCCTGAATCTCCGCAATTTTCAGACCGGTCAGCCGGGACAACTCACCCACGTGTGGTGTCAGCGCCAGTTCTCCTTTATATTCTGCCAATAATTCGGCGGCCTCCGCCAGATTATTCAGCCCGTCGGCATCGATGACCATCGGCCGGGATTGTTCCCGCAGAACCCGGTGCACAAACTTGCGTGTTTCCGGGTGAGTAGACAATCCGGGACCCAACGCAATTACATGGCTCCAGGCCAGAGAGCCGGCCACAGCATCGAAAGCGGAGGCCTGTAAACAACCATTATCCGTGCAGGGCAGAGGATCGGTCATGACCTCTGTCAATTTTTCTTCAAAAATTGAATTCAATTTGTCCGGGCAGCCCAGAATAACCATCCCGGCGCCGGAACGCAATGCCGCCTGGGAACACAGGCTGGCAGCGCCGGTGAGTCCGGTGGAACCGGCCAGCACTAGTACTTTGCCAAATGTATTTTTATAGGCATCGGCGGAACGGGACGGCAGCAGAGCAATGTAATTGTCAATACTATAAAGCTGTTTTTGCGAATGGATTTGCCGGAATACGGACGCGGGCACACTCAGATCGGCGATGGCCAATTCTCCGGTGTATTCCCGCCCGGGGTAAAAGAGCATTCCGGTTTTGATATTGCCCATGGTAACCGTAATATCTGCACAAACACAATCGCCCAGCGGTTTACCGCTGTCACAATTCAATCCGGAGGGTGTATCCACAGCAGCCACATTTCCGGGAAATTGGTTGATACTTTTGATGATTTCCGCGTAAATGCCGCGCACTTCCCCTTTCAAGCCGGTGCCCAAAAGCGCATCGATTAAAAGATCGTAACCGCAAGAGGTTACTTCAGATTGCCAGGTTTCTATTTCCCGGATTGTCAATCCCATCTGGTCAGCAATCCTCATATTGATGAGAGCATCGCCATGCAGATCCTCTTTTTTCCCGACAAGCCAAAAATTTACCTTAGCGCTCATCTGATGTAAATGCCGGCCGACAACAAACCCATCACCGCCGTTATTGCCCTTGCCGCAAAAAATCCCCACTTTTTTCCGGGATAGCGGTGCGAACCGTTCGGCAATATATTGCGCCGTTTTCAAACCGGCATTTTCCATTAAAATTATGCCGGGAATTTTCAATTTTTCAATGGCAACGGCATCCGCGCGTCTCATTTCTTCAACAGAAAGAATAAATTCCATTGTATCTTCTCTCCTTTTCCGCCAAAATTTCCAATATTTATTCGATCATCACAATTGCCACCGCGTACCGGTCGCTGTGAGACAGGGAAACATGAATTTTTTGCGAATGAAGTTCCTTTAAAATATTTTCTGCAATTTTCATTTGCGGCACACCATCGGTATCGTTGATCACTTCACAGGCGTGCCATAAGATTGCATGCCGCAACAGGGGAAATGCAGCTTTGTAAAAAGCTTCCTTTGCCGCAAACCGGGCGGCAAGAGACGTGAAACGGTAACGGCCGCTACCGGAAATGGAGCAATATTCAAGTTCCCCCGGCGTGTAAATACGATCAAGAAATCGCTTCCCGAAACGGTTGGTGATTTTCCGTATGCGGTCTACTTCCGAAATATCAATTCCCACGCCAAGCATGCTATGCGTTTTCCTTAAATCGGTAATCAATAAACGCCGTTAGTCGTCAGCCAATTCCTTTTCAGTAAGCAGCCGGCAGCTTAAGTCAGAGAAATAATAAAGAATTTAAACATGATTTGCAACGATTTTATACTTGCTAAAAAGTGAGGAAACGTTTAAATTAAGTTCATGCCGGGAAAATGATTATTTTGTTTTGTTATCGCTTAGCGGCACATTTCTAAAAAAATAATTTCCGGTGCTACTCTTTATTTGGTGGGATTAGCAGGATGCACAGGATAAAAAATCTTTTAACCTGAGAAATTCATTGGCCACAAAGGCACAAAAATCAAATAAAACAAGATGTTATATGAGATAACATTAGAATAAAATTAAGTTTAAGACATTAAGTGATTTTAATTTTTCTATTCTTAGTGGCTTGGTGCCTTTGTGGCAAAAATTCACGAATTATCCGGGTTGAATCCTGTTTGTCTTATTAAAAATAAAAACATAAATATTTACATTATCATTTAGCTCAAATCATTCACATACGCTAAACAACAGGTGATTTGTGATTCACGAAGTCGATCGAATACTGATCCATACCGCTCTGCAGGGCGACCAGAAAGCATACGATGAATTAGTGAAAAAATATCGCGGCAGCGTATACAATTTAATCTACCGTATGATTGAAAACCGGCAGGAAGCGGAAGATATTCTGCAGGAAACATTCATCAAAGCCTTCAACGCATTACATACCTTCAATGAAGAATTCGCATTTTCCACCTGGTTGTTCAAAATCGCCACCAATAACTGTATCGACACACTTAGGAAAAGGAAACTGAGCACATATTCTTTAGACTCCCCGGTGAAGACAAAAAACGGCGAGGTAAACAGGGAATTTGCCGATAAACACTACACACCGGAACAATCTGCTATTTCCAGCGAAAGCACATCCATAATCTTAGGCGCCATCGAGACCCTGCCGGAAAAATACCGTTCTGTCATCAATATGCGTCATAAAGAGGATAAATCGTACGAAGAGATCAGCGCCATTTTACAGGTTCCCATCGGCACAGTTAAAGCAAGAATATTCCGCGCCCGGGAAATGCTCAAGAAAAAGCTGAAAGAACGCGGCTACATCGTCCGTTCCCCTAATAACCAAAAATAGACCCGCGCCCTCCCCGCTTTTCCAGCTTAATATCCTTCAGCATGCTGGATTTGATGTTGATGCGTAAATAATACCGTTTATACGGCCCGGTGGGCGTCCAGGTAAAGCTCGCTTCCCAGCAATGCAGGTCGCGGTAAATACGAAAATCCTGGGAGATGAGCGATTTCTTCTTCAAATCCATTCTGGCGTGATACTGAATACGCCACTTTTTTGTCAGCTTTAAATTCCCGTCCAGATTGAGCCATATACTTTTTATAACCTTTTCCGGGTTGAACCGTCTTTCATTGTAACTAAACGAAAAATTGGCTGTCCAGGGAATTTTTTCAGAAGTCCATCGGCCGCTGTTTTCAAAGCGGTTACCGGCAGCGAAATTCCCACCCACCGGTTCTACAAATTCTCCGGCCGTCGTGTCTGTTTCCGAACCTTTGGTGGAAACGGCTTTTTTGCCAAATTCAAATAATTTGTTGGTGAGACGCAGCGAAGAGCTTAACGTCAGGTTGGTTAAACGTAACGGATGCCAGAGATTTTCGGACGCAAGGGATTGACCGGTCTGTCGTTTGGCCGTCAAATCATATTTATAAAAAGTGTGCGACATATTGATGGTGAAATTGAAAATCCGGCTGGGGCTGGCCCGCAAAGAGGAGGACAACGGGGCGAATCGCAGTGAATCGAGTTCAAAATTATAATTGGACGATAGGTTGTAAGTGAACAGATCCGTTTTTTTCTCCTTCCCGTCAACCAGCCGTTTCATCTGAAACAGGTTATTCACATTAAAGCTGAGACTGTGGCGACCGGTGGAAGGAGTGGCGCCAAATTGTCCGCCTGTAAAACGGTCTCGCTTGTAAACCCGTCCGGTGGTATCTTCAATCTCCTGGTAATAGCCGAAAACAGGGTCCGAAAAATCCGGCTGAAACCCAAGGGAAACATTGGGCGTGATGACATGACGAAATCCGATGATGCTCCAGCGGTTCACCGGGAAAATGCCGTAAATTTTTGTGTTGGCGCTGACAGACAGGTTAAAAGTCCGGCGCGCGGCAAAACCCGGTTTATCTTCCGACTCGATCCGGTTGGTTTCACGGTTCAAAGAATATTTTTTACTGCGATCCTGCCATAATTCGGCGTAGCTTAAATTCTGGCTGAACGTAAAATACCGGAACAAACGAAAGGGACTGTTAACGGTAATGCGATGGTTCATACCAAAATATTTTAAATTTTGAAACGGAGCATCTTTGCTGCTACGTGTGCTGGCGCGGGTGTTCAACATTCGTGAATTCAAAGAAAAATAGATGTTTTCATACCAATGCCGGTCGAAAGAGGAAGATTTACGTGATTTTTTCGACCGGAACAGATTGATCAGCGCCTCCTGCCCGTGCCGGAAATTTACCTGCGGCAACGTCTCCCGCCAACTTCCGGTGTCCAGATACTGGCTGCGGGAAACATTAACAGTCACGCTGTTTTTTGATCCCGGCCAGCTTTTAGTGAGGGTTGCATTGGAGCGCATCTCCCGCTGTAACCGCTGTGCCCGGTTGCCGCTGAAATCGTTGTAATAATTCCCATCGCTGACAAAGGAACCATACGCGGAAATATTCATAGTTTGCGACAACGTTTGCGAATGATTGAAAGTTAAATCCCAGCGGGATTGCTTCTCTCCGCTAAAACTTTTGCGCAGCAAAGACCCTGAAACCGTGCCGCGCAGCAAGTAACGCACGGCATAATTAGTAGTGCTGTGAAACATGAAACCGGTTTTCTCAAAAAAATCCATCTCCAGCTTAGTGTCCCAGTATTGGCTTGCCGCCCAGTAGTATCCCAACCCGCGCAGGTATCTGCCCTCGGTGTAACTTTGGCCGTAGCGGGGCACCAATATGCCGGAATGCCGTCCCTTGCGATTGGGAAACACCGCAAACGGCAAAACGGCAACCGGAATATTATGTATATAAAAAATAACCGGTTTAGCAATCACTTTATCCTTATAAATCATTTCCATCTGTTTAATGGCAAAATGATAATGGGGAGTATCCAGATCACAGGTGGTAAACATGCCGTCCTTCACATAGTACACACCCTCTCTCACTTTTTTGATCCGCTTGCCGCTGTAATATCCTTCCTGAAACTGGGTTCTGCCGCGGATGATCCGGGCTTTTTTGGTTTTAAAATTGAAGAACATCTTCTCCCCTGTCATGGTTTGTCCGCCTTCTGTGACCGTGGGATAGCCCAGCGACGAGCTGTCCTTCCGCACCGAATCCTCGGCTGCCAGACTGTCCGGTAATGTTTCGGCAATGAGCAAATTTTTATCCCAATCGATGGTAATCAGTCCGGCGGTAAGTCGCATATTCCGATAAGTTACTTCCGCCTGACCGATCAGACGGGTTATTTTTGTTTTTACATCGATCTCCTTTTGCTGCGCCTGATAAAAGATAGTTGTGTCCAGATCGGTATGTTGCACGATGGAATAATTTTTCAGAGTATCTGTTTTTGCTTGCCGGGCGTAAAGCGAAAGTGTAGTTGAGCTGTAAACCAACAAAATGAAAAGAATATTTGGTTTGAACCGTTTCATACGGAATTTTTGAGGTTGTCGATTGCCAACTGGGCAGCGCCGATCACCCCGGCATTTTCTCCCAAAACAGCGTGTTCAATTTTAACGGTTGCCCGTGGGACCGGCAATGAAAATTTTCGCAGAGATCTCCCGGCGGCATCAAATAACAATGTGCCGGCATTGGCAACACCGCCGCCAATCAAAATAAGATCCGGATTCAACAGATTTACAAGTGAGCCAAGTGCAATACCCAAAAAATCACCCGTATCTTCTATGACTCGCCGGCACAAACAATCCCCCTCATTGGCCAGCCTGGAAATGACTTTGGGAGAAACTTTCTCCCCCCGAACGTACCGGCCGAGGGCGGATTCCGGATAGTTTGACAAATGGTTGACAGCCCGTTTCACAATCCACTGCGCGCCGACATATCGTTCAATGCAGCCGCGCTGCCCGCACAGACAAACCGGACCGTCATATTTGATGACGGTGTGGCCAAATTCGCCGGCCGCTCCGGTGACACCGTGATAAACTTTATTGTCCAAAATCAGGCCACAACCGACTCCGGTGCCCAGTGTAATTAAAGCAAAATAGCGGGAATTTTTTCCTCCTCCCCAAACGCTTTCGCCCAGAGCAGCTGCATTTGCATCGTTGTCGATATATGTGGGTAAATCGAACTTTCTTTCAATAATCTCCCGCAGGTTTTCACTTTCCCAGCCCGGGAAATTCGGCGGGTTCCGCACCACGCCGGTTATTCGGTCCACCTGACCCGGCACGCCGACGCCAATACCGGAAATACTCTTTCCTTCCGAACCGGTAAGAGTTTGATCAATAGAATCGATTATCTTTTCAATGACACGCTCCGGCCCCCGTTGTGCCTCTGCCGGACGGTATGCCAAATTGTCCAACTCCCCGGATGGTGTAAAAATCCCATATTTCAAATTCGTACCGCCAAGGTCAATACCAATTACTTTAAAATCATTTGTCATCGTCAGTATCTTTTTCCTTTCTCTTTTTCCATATCCACGCTAAATATTCTTTCAATTTTTTTTCATATCCCTGTGATGCAGGGTTGTAATAGATTTTATCCTTTATTCCCTCGGGCAGATAATTTTGTTCCACAAAATGACCGTCGTAATCGTGAGGGTATTTGTACTCTTTACCGTAACCCAACTCAGCCATCAAACCGGTTGGCGCATTTCTGATATGCAGCGGCACAGGCTGCATTTTTTCATTTTTGATATCCGCCAACGCCTGTTTGATTCCCAGATAGGAGGCGTTGCTTTTGGGCGCAGAAGCCAGGTAAGTGGCAACCTGTGCCAGCACCAATTGTCCCTCCGGCATGCCGATATAATTTACAGCGGTAAAGCCGGAAGTCGCCACTACCAGCGCCTGCGGGTCTGCATTGCCGATGTCCTCCGAAGCCAGAATAACCATCCTTCTGGCGATAAATTTGGCGTCCTCGCCGGCATGGATCATACGCGCCAACCAGTACAGCGCCGCATCCGGATCGGACCCGCGGATACTTTTGATGAAGGCGGAAATAACATCGTAATGGTACTCCCCTTTTTTATCGTAAAACAGCGCCTTGCTTTGAAATGCTTCCGTAACAATTTCCGGTGTGATTTTTATATTTCCGCTTTTATCCGGCGCACAGATTTTTACCGCCAGTTCCAGCGCATTCAACGCCATCCGCGCATCGCCGGAGGCAAACTGTACCAGCAACTTTTTCGCAGTGGAGACAAATTCAATCTCTTTTTCGGCAAGATGGACATCTTCCGCTACAGCACGGTCTAAAAGTGCCAGAACAGCAGCATCATTCAGAGGATTCAACTGAAACACACGGCACCGGGACAAAAGAGGCACAATCACTTCAAAAGAAGGATTTTCGGTTGTGGCGCCAAACAGGTAAATAGTGCCGTCTTCCACCTCGTGCAGCAGCGCATCCTGCTGCGCTTTGTTGAAACGATGAATCTCATCGATGAACAACACCGTCCGTTTGCGTAATTTTTGCAGATTAAACTTTGCTTTTTCCAACGCTTGTCGTACTTCTTTAACACCGGCGGTTACGGCGCTGAAAGAATAAAACACACTGCGGGTTTCATTGGCAACGGCTCTTGCCAGGGTCGTTTTCCCCACACCGGGCGGCCCCCAGAATATCATGGAAAACAGTTGATCCTTTTCAATCGCCCGGCGCAGAATTTTCCCCTTGCCCAAAATATGATCCTGCCCGACAATTTCCGTCATATTCTGTGGACGCATCCGGTCTGCCAACGGTTGAGATAGCCGCTCCGTTGGCTTATTTTCGTTTTTTATTTTTGATGGCGCGGAATTAAACAGGTCCGGCATAAAATTTCCTATAAAATGGTTTAAGTATCTATTTTTATTTTACAATTTAGGGGAAAATATGGGAAAAATCAAGTACAGGCTTGCCGAGGCCATTTTATTAATTTGGCCGGAACGATTCAGAAAAATAATGAACGCAGAGTCCGTAGAGATACGCAGAGAAAATCTTACCTGTTTATTCCAATCAGAGATAGCTGTAAACCAGAAATTACCGGAAAAGGGAAATTGCTATTCACTACGTTCCTGGGGAACTCTGCGTTTAGAAATTTGTTTTTTACCAACAACAGCTTAACTTGTTATATCTAACCTGAATTGAGCGATTCTCTTGTTTTTGACCTTGTTTTTGTTACTAAACGGATTTTCATTTTTAATACAAATACGTCTGGCGATTCAGCCTGCCTGTGCAGACAGGCGAATCGCCCTACAATCGCTCAATTCAGGTCTAAATAATCCGGATTGGGAATCATGCAACGCATAAAATACACCAGATCCCGAATAGAGGATTTGTCGGTCGATTCGCTGAACCGGCCCTGTTTACAGCGCTTTTAGCTTCCGTTTGCATTCCTCTGAACAGTTGCAAATTTTTCAATATTTCCATTGCGTTTGACCGAAATAATTTTTATTATTTTTTATTTATGAATTGAGCGCTGAAAATTGGGTTCTGCCGGGCAAAAGGTAATGATGCTCAAAACAGGCTGTCTCCGGTTTAGCACGCAAAATAAATTCATAAATAAATAAAATGATGTAACTATTCAGGTTGCCCGCTAATATCGCTAAAAAACGCGAATCGTTAACTATTTTGTCCTATTCGTATGATTTCGTGTAATTCGCGGGCTGAATAAGCAGACGATCTTTTCAATTTCTCTGCGCCCTCTGCGTCTCTGCGTTAAAAAAACAGACGCTTTAAAACGCAGAGACGCAGAGAGCGCAGAGGAAGCGGATTTGTTCAAAAAACTAAAGTGTTACGGTATTGTCACTACTCAGGCAGCCCGCGAAAGACACAAAAATAAAACAGGAAAAAAGTTAGATGAGATCATTCGATTGTTTCGTGCGCTTTCTGCCTGTGTCGGACAGACGTGAGCTGAATAGTTACAAAATGATTTGCTCAACCGGGAATTTAAAAAAAATTCAGGGTCTTTTCAATTTGAAACCGATGGACACAATTTTACTGCCAACAACCGATACGCCGGGCGCGCAAAACCCGGAGACGGTGCGCGGCTCCCACTCTAAAAGTAAAATAATCAGTAAAAAATTGGATTCGCTGAGCCGGGAGCAAGAAAGAATCTCCGTTCAATTGGACTTGCTGAAATTTCACGCAGAGCAGATGCGCAAAGCGCAACGGCGGGGAGATTTGATCAACGGCGGGATCATTATTTTGTTTGTCTTTCTGATGATAAAAATATTACTGTCCAGGAGAAAAATATCCCGCAAAAAACAACCTTTCCGGTAACACTTTAGTTCATTGAAAAATATGTTACAACTCATCCTAACCTCCCCTTGGGAAGGGGAGGAATTTCCCCTCCTTAATAAAGAAGGAGCCGGGGGAGGTTTCTTCCTCCAACTATGATTTCAGCACTTTAAATAGGAGTTTGATAAAATTTTTCAAAAAACTAAATTGTAACCCTTTCTGAAAAACCGTTGACACAGATAGAAACCGTTCGGCAACAGTCCCGTTAAAGTCCTGTTGTTGCACGGCGGGGCCGGCCACGACACCATGAATCCTGAAGAGATGGAAGAGATGAGCAAACTAGTGCAAAACGGCCGATCCCTGTATTGCCCCAACGGCAGCCATCTCGACATGTGGGACGATCAGGAAGTTTTTATGAACGGCGTTATCGATTTCATTAAAGACGTGGCCGGCGGCAAATTTCCTGAAAAATAAGGCAGATCAAAAATAAAATCTGATTACCTAGGAGAAACCATGCAAGAAAAACCAATTCCGGATGGCATTAAACAAAAAGTGGAAAAGATTATCAAAAAATTTAACAAAGAACATTTGAAAAACAAGAATTGCCGCTATTCCGCGCGATACAGAGGAAAATATCTTTATCTCGACCGGGATGAAACCGGCCGGCCCGATCAGATCTGTCATCTCACCTATACCGGTAAAATGAATAAATGGGATTTTGCCATTTTCAGATGGAGCCGGGAAAAATATGATCCCGATGAATGGTTCTTCCCCGGTGTGGAACATGTCGACGGCACTGTGGAAGGAGCAATGAAAGCCGGCCTGGAAGCGTACCCTGTAAATATAAGGAAGTGAGTTTCTGAACCTTTTGGGTGCAATGGTAAAAATGCTTGGAGGCAAGCGGAATTTTCCGGAATAAATAATAAGGAAGATGTTGTCAAAGTAAACCGGAGTCATTTTATTTTTCTACCGACCACAAGAGAAGAACTGAAAAAATACGGCTGGAACCGGTTTGACATCATCCTGATAACCGGTGACAGTTACATCGATTCGCCGTTTATCGGAGTTGCAGTCATCGGTAAGGTTCTTCTCCATGCCGGTTACCGTGTTGGCATTATCGCCCAACCGAATGTGACTTCGGCTGCCGATATCACCCGTTTGGGCGAACCCCGGCTATTCTGGGGCGTCACCGGCGGCTGCATCGATTCCATGGTTGCCAACCGCACTGCCGGGGGGAAAAGAAGAAAGCGGGACGATTACACTCCCGGAGGTAAAAATAACCGGCGGCCGGACCGTGCGGTTATAGTTTACAGCAATCTGATCCGGCGCTATTTTAAAAATACAAAACCCATTGTATTGGGCGGCATAGAAACCAGTTTACGGCGAATTGCCCATTACGATTTCTGGTCCGATAAGATCAGAAAATCGATTCTGTTCGATGCCAAAGCCGACTATCTCCTTTATGGTATGGCCGAACGTTCCGTGGTTCAATTAGCAGACGCACTCAAAAACTCCCGGGACCCGCGTACGGTGAACGGCCTGTGTTACGCTGCAAAGGAAATCCCGGAAAACTGCATCAAATTGCCTTCATTTCAGGAAGCTGCTGCTGATAAAAATGCGTTTACCGAAATGTTCCATCTTTTTTATCGCAATACCGATCCCCTCACCGCTGAAAGGCTGGCACAAAAACAGGATTCCCGCTACCTGATTCAAAATCCTCCCGCCGTTTATCTTTCCGGCGAAGAACTGGATGCCGTTTACAACCTGAATTTCGAGCGGGAGCTCCATCCGTACTACGGAAAACCGGAGGACGTAAAAGCGTTGGAAACCATCCGTTTTTCCATTGCCGCTCACCGCGGCTGTTACGGAGAATGCAACTTTTGCGCTATCGCCGTTCACGAAGGCCGGACTGTGCGGTGGCGCAGTCATGATTCCATTCTTGCCGAAGCGAAACAGATCGCTGTACATGCCAAATTCAAAGGCACCATCCATGATGTTGGCGGGCCGACGGCAAACATGTATGGTTTCGAATGCGATAAAAAATTAAAAAAAGGTGTTTGTGCTAAAAAGCGATGTGTTTACCCCCAAATGTGCTCTCTACTGCCCATCAATCATAATCGGCAAATTTCTCTTCTGCAAAAGTTGCGCAAAATAAAAGGTGTTCGCAAAGTGGTGGTTGCATCCGGCATCCGCCATGATATGATTTTGGCAGATGAAAAAAACGGTGAAAAATATCTCCGGGAAGTAGTCCGGCATCATGTTTCCGGTCAGATGAAAATAGCGCCCGAACACACGGAAGGCCATGTTCTGGAAAAGATGGGCAAACCGGGTGCGGACATTTTATTGCAATTCCGTGAACTATTTTTCAGATTGACGAAAGAGGCGGGAAAAGATCAGTTTCTCACTTACTACATCATCGCGGCACATCCCGGCTGTATGTTTGCCGATATGACCGCATTAAAAACTTTCGCACTTAAAAACCTGAAACTTGTACCCCGGCAGGTGCAAATATTTACTCCCACGCCGTCTACTTATTCTTCTGTGATGTACTGGACGGAGCGGGATCCGTTCACGGGTGAACCCTGTTTTGTGGAAAAGACATTCCGCGGCAGAGAAGAGCAAAAAAAAGCGCTGGCAACAGGAAAATTCGGCAAAGAAAAAGGTTCACCGGCAAAACACAGAAAACAGGGAAGCCACCGGAATCGTCGTCGCAATTGACGGGATCCATTATTATTGTAGAGATTTCACTGCCTTTAAAAATCTTCTTTGAGAGCTTTTAGAATATGTTCTAAAGAGTTGACATCGCTCATCTTTCTTGCCATTAAAGATACGATAGCGGCGGATAAAACCCTCGCCGTTAAGAACCAACGCCACGACTATCTGACGGCAATCACTCCTTCTTCTACATCGTCTATAAAGACTTCAGCAACATCAGCCTTGTCTTCTGTTTCCTCTTTGAATCATTAAACCTGTTTTCCGGCGGAATCCCATTTCCCGGCGGTCTGTATCTTCTTTATGGTCATGCACTACTTTCCGCATGTTAACATATCTTCGTTGTTTTTTAAGGACTTATGGACTATATTAAAATCATTGAAAATATATGCAACTGACTGTTTATTAATAACTAACTTCACTTTTTAAATTATTTTTAGCTGCGATGAAGTGCGAAAGTTGGGTTGACTTTATTTTAATGGATCAATTTTAAATACGGTTTCACCTTGGCTGACAAGTTCCCAATCAGGCGCTGATTTTTACGCAGGGTCGATCAATTTTTCACTTTCCTGCAACAGATATTCTCCCAAACCGGTCTCATCACGAATGAATTTTAGGGCATCAGGGAAATGTTCTGCAGCACAATAAGCGCAGTTCTTCATTGGTTCATTTTTGAGCTGATGATGAAAGTAAGTCAGGCAAATATTGACCATTTTAATATTGGCAAATTTCGGATTTAAATCAAAAATTTTATTGAATCCAATCATGCCGTAACGGGTGTTGCAATAAACCTCCCCTTCACTTTCTTTCCCGCTCGTGCCGGAAGCCAGATTGAACCATAATCGCAGCGATTTTGATTTAAACCGGTTCATTAACTGATCGATAAAAGTCAACCTTTTTTGCTGATCGCTTTTGTGATCGATTTTCCATTCTTCTCCGGCTCCCTTGACATTTATTTTCATGAAATCCTGCCCGGCGCAATAAATAATTACAGGTGCGGCCAGCATTTCATTCATTGTTTGCCGGGACAAATTTTGCCAGAATTCGGATTCAAATGTTTGCCGGCGAACAGTTGTAATTATTCCCACCGTATCGTCGAACATTGAAACAAAGTCTTTCCGTGTCGTTTCCTTATCGAAGACGGCAACTGTCCGAAATCTGTTTTGTGAAAACAAATCGATGATTTTCCATCCCAAATTAGGCCGGGGGAATAATATCAGCAAGGTTCTGTTTAGTTTTGATTTAGCTGTCATGAGGAGTCTCATTATTTTCCCAGATGTGAGTATTTCAGATTCAAATATTTTTGCATGCTGTTCACTGCCGTTGCTGCCTCGCCGATGGCTGTAACGATCAACCGGACTTTGCCGGGATAGAACACAGCATCGCCGCAGCTGAAGATACCCGGAACAGATGTCTGCATCTCGGTATCTACCTGTATCTGTTTGCCCGCTTTTTCCAAACCTGTCTTTTCTAAAAGTTCCGTGTTCGGTTTTAGACCGGCGTTAATCAATATTTTATCAAATGTGAGGCACATGCTTTGTTTGTTCACGCTATTTTCCATTTTCATGGAAATTTTACTATCGTTTTCTTTTTGGAAACGGACGGTTTGCCAACCCAGAAGCATTTGGGCATCGTTCTGTTGTAATTTTTCCACATTGGCTGCTTCTGCCCTTAATTTATGCGAACGGTGGATTAAAGTAACTCCGGCATTTTTCTCCTGCAGAAGCAGGGCATTGTCGATGGCGCTGTTGCCGCCGCCGATAACGGCGATCTCCTTTCCGGCCCAGCTCGCAATATCGTCAATTGTATATTCAATTCCGCAACCTTTCAGTTCATCCTCACCGGGGACATTCAATTTCCTCGGTTCGCTTAAACCCAATCCGCTCGCCAGAATGATTGTTTTCGTTTTTACCAATGAATGCTTTCCTGAGATTTCAAAATCGCCGTTCTCTGATTTTCTGATGTCAAGAACGGGAGAATTTTCAACAATCGGGATATCGAATCGCTGTACCTGGCGAATCATTTGCCGCGCAAGTTTGCCTGCGGTTATTTGCGCATAACCCGGATAGTTATAAACCGGCTTGTAAGGATAGAGGTTGATGAGCTGACCTCCGGCCTTTCCTCCTTCCATGATCAGAACATGCAGGTTTTTTGTCCGGGCAAAAATAGCAGCGGTCATCCCCGCCGGCCCGGCGCCAATGATGATACTGTCAAATATTTCCGAATCGTTCATTTTCACAATCTAAATAATCCACTATGCTTGAATTTTTCATTACTTTATCGCATTTTGAGCAAATAATATGCCGGTCATCTTGCCAAAACTGAACCCATTGCCAACCCAACCGACAGGAGCTCCCAAAAGGAATTATTTCCCCTTCGTTGTTGAATATTCTACAAATTTACCGGGGATTTTTACACATAAAATAAACCCTCGCGTTTATTCAAATTCGAAAACTAATTTTTTATTATTCCACCAAGGGATTCGGATAGTATCTATAGAATTAATCCAATCCATTACCAACGGCATTTCAGGTTTTTTAGCTAGTTTTACCACTACAGAGTCGTCATTAATGTTTACATCAGCTTTAACATCGATAAATTTTTCAGCTATGGTTTTTGGTTTTGCTTCCTTGCCGTTTTAAGGTGATGAATAATATTCCTTTCTGATTCAACCGGTTTAAATTTTCATACGTGGTCAACCTGGAATCAAAGACGAAACGTTCCGGCAATAAACCGGCAAACAAGCCCCAACCATAATCAAAACTAAAATCATCAATATTACAAAGACGGTTTTGGCCTAATAGTTTTAAGCCAGGATAAGACATACAATAGGATGTTTTGAGAATCATTTTGGAACCATAAAAATCAATGGTGGAAAATAGATCAGGAAGACGAAGTTACATAATCAGATGTAAAAAAGAAAAATACCGCCATGCATGGTGGTAAATTCCTGTTGTTTCGCCAAACCGGGATACATCTGCTGTCTCCGGGTAATTTAGATCCCCCTGTCTTGCTTCTAATCTCTCCCGATAAGTGCGGCGAAATAATTTTGTGAATCCTTAACTACAGAGGGTTTATTATGTTCATTATTGTACACATGACAATTGTTATAATTATGATAATAATTGTCTGTATGCGTTTATTATTAATAAATGTAGTAATAAATAGCATAAATGTCAACATATTATAATATTATAGCATATATCATAAACCATTTTATTATTGATAATTAACCCTCCTTTTAGCCAAAATAACACTTTTTTCCGTAACTATTCAGGCTCAGTATTCTTTGTAGAGCGAGACGCTGTCTCGCTAAGGCGATTCAGCGAATCGCCCTGCATAAAAGAACACAATGCTGAATAGTTACCTTTTTTTTTAATATGATTATAGAAGAATAACTCAGTTTAGGTTTGATATTTGTCGATTAAAAAATCCTCATGCAGATGATTCTTTAAAATATATAAATATTCATAACTACTCAGGTTGCCCGCTAATATCGCTAAAAAACGCGAATCGTTAACTATTTTGTCCTATTCGTATGATTTCGTGTGTTTCGCGGGTTGAATAGGCAGACGATTTTTTCAATTTCTCTGCGCCCTCCGCGTCTCTGCGTTAAAAAAACAGGCGCTTTAAAACGCAGAGACGCAGAGAGCGCAGAGAAAGCGGATTTGTTCAAAAAACTAAAGTGTTACGGTATTGTCACTACTCAGGCAGCCCGCGAAAGACTCAAAAAAAAACAGGAAAAAAGTTAGATGAGATCATTCGATTGTTTCGTGTGCTTTCTGCCTGTGTCAGACAGACGTGAACTGAATAGTTACAAATATTCATAACTATTCAGAATAATATGTGATTGTGTTGGAAGTTTTTTTACACCCCCGTACTTTCCTCAATGGGGGTGTTTCCTCACTTTACCTGAATAGTTAAGAATATTCTAAGTCGGATAACTTAATGAGTAAAAATCTCCGGGAGAACTTTACTGTATAAATCGCAAGAAAAATGGATACACTTCATCGAATGTTCACAGTCCCAGCGACTTCATTGTCCACATCCTTTTTGCTGCTGTCATTTGTCACATTGCAATCGATGTAACACCGAGAATATTTCCCAAATTTTTTGCAAAAATCGCTCCGCGCCTATCTACACATTAAACCGAAAACTGAAAATGTCGCCATCTTCCACAATGTAATCTTTCCCCTTCAAATAAAACTTCCCTGCGTCTTTTACTTTCTGCTCGCTGCCTGCACGGATCAGATCATCATATTTCATCAATTCTGCGCGAATGAAACCGCGTTCGATATCTGCGTGGATCACCCTGGCTGCCCGGGATGCGGTGCTGTCTTTGCGCACCATCCATGATCGAACTTCATCCTTGCCAACCGTAAAATAGGAGATCAAACCCAGCATTTCATAAGCTGTCCGTGTCAGTTTTTCCAAAGCCGATGTTTCAATACCCAATTCTTTAAAAAATTCGACACGATCAGCCGGGTCCAGATGTGACAATTCATTTTCCAATTTTGCCGACAGTTGCAGCCAGGTATAACGATGCGCAGCGAACTCTTCCTGCAATTCCGCTAATTTGGTTGAACCGGACAATTTGTCTTCATTGACATTGAGAATAATCATCATTGGCTTTCTGGTGAGCAGAGGGTAGCTGGTCAGCGTTTGCAAATCATCTTTTTTGAAGGAGTATGAACGCAGCGGTTTTTCATCTTCCACTTGACGCAACAGGTTTTCCAGTAACTCCATCTCTTTTACTTTTTCCGGCATTGTTTTTGATTTCATATCTTTCCGAATCCGTTCGATCCGTTTTTCCAGAAAAATCTGATCATGAATCAACAATTCATCCTGCATAACGCGGATGTCACGAACAGCATCCACGCTTCCCTCCACATAGAAAACGGCATCGTCAGCAAAATCCCGGACAACCAAACCGATGACATCCATCCGCTCGAGAACCTGAAACATGGCCGCCGGCGCATTCTTCCCGCTGCTGTCCGATTTGTGGACAAAGTCCGGCGCTAAAAAGAATTCCACAGTTGCCGGTGTTGTTTTTTGCGGTTGATAAAGTTGGGACAGTTTTTCCAGCCGCTGATCGCGAATATGGACGATGCCGGGGATTGCTTCACCGATACTCCCGGAATATTTCTCGCTGAGAGGCTTGCCTGTCAGCAGTTCAAAAATCGTTTTCCTCCCGGAATTAAGATAACCAATTAGGCCGAATTGCATGGATTCCTCATTCTTTTATGACTTCAACTATATAGTGTCTTAACGAAAAGTGGAAAACATGCATCTTGCTTGTTTTATAAACTGTTTAGTTTCCTGCTTCTCAATAAGATTATAATTCAAACAAGATGTTTGATATACAATTTAGATACTTTTCGTTCAGCCTCTAGATAAAAGACCTTTTAGGTTTACAAAACCTGAAATGTCTAAGGAAGTTATTTTTGTAACTTCAACCTAAACTGAATGACATTTCACTTGACAGTGATAGTCCGAAGTTCATAATCGCTCAATTCAGGTTCAAATAAAACAGGGATGAATATATGGTGATTTCACAGAAATGACAAGTAAAAAACTTTTGGGCGTAAAAAAAACCTTCCGGGTTTTTAAAACCCGGAAGGTTTGATCTCGCTAAACCGATCGACAAACCGGTTTATTTATTTTTGATCTCCTCCAGTAGCTTCTTTGCCGCGGTTTTGTTTTCTTCATCATCTTCATCTTTAATAGGAAAACTCTGCAATTTAATCAGTACCTTTTTCGCCTCATCATATTTTTTGGTTTTAACCAAAAGCCGGGCATAATCCAGATTGAACATCACAGATTCCGGTTCCAGGGCAATCGCTTTTTCGTACAATTTCCGGGCTTTTTTGTTGCTGGCCCAACCAAGCCCTAAGGGCACACGGAAGAATTTGGATTTATCGGCCACTTTCTGATGAGACCGGGCAAAAACGTACAGGGCTATCTGATCATTGGGATCGATGGACAATGCCTTCTCGCAATCAGCTTTCACTTTTTTCACCAGGCCAATCGATTTAAACACACCCTTGAACAGAGCAACCCGACCGACCGCGATGGCACGACGGGTATATCCCTCGTTTTTATTGGGATTAACTGTTACGGCGCTGTCGGCAAACAACCGCGCTTTTTCGTAATAGCCAAGTTGCTGATTTTTAGGCAGATGTTCGCCAATATCCACATAAGCGCGGCTGATTCGCCACAGCGCATCATAATTTCCGGTATCATTCGCCAACGCATCTTTATAGTACTCCAGAGCGGCCTGATTATCAAATTTCTTCCAGGCAGAATCACCTGATGCAATATAATTTTCTTCCTGAGCGAAGGCAGAACCCATAAGAAACATAGCCCCCAAAACGATGGCAATGTTTAAAATGATGAATCTCTTCATAATTCCTCCATTCTGTTGGTTTGAGAATGTTGCTATCTTAACAAGAAATCTCTAAAAAGTCAATGATTATTTTTTCAACCTACAAAAAACTGATAAATCTGCAGAAAAAATATGGCGAATTCTTAAATTTCAATCATGATTCGCTTCATCTTCTCCATATCCATTTCAACGCCCAGCCCCGGTTCATCGGGAACGGTCAACTTGACAAGACGGGGGATAAACGGATTTTTCAGGATCGGGTAGTTGATAAATTGCGGGCCGTTCAACGCCGCCGGCAGTTTATATTGAAAAGCGCCGAATAAGGCCGGCGTCGCGGCAAGAGAAATATCCGGATCGGTTAGTCCACTGCCCGGAAACAGGAGTCCGGCATGTGTCCGTGGGGGATTTCAAAAAATTTGAACCGGCCAGCCATGGGAGAGACAATGGGGAATATCTCGATACGGGCAATTTTTACAGACTCGAATTGTATTAAATATTCCACGTTCCCTCCCAATGTTGCAACGGTGAAACCGTAACTCATTTTCCGTAAAAACCGGCGGCGGGATGGGTTCAATTTTTGTTTAATATGATTTACATGACCATAATAAAATTTGAGTAAATTAGTAACTATAAATTTTTCAAACTTCGTGGCCCGGCATCTTTGTGGCGAAAGAGAGCCGGGTTGAATAACAACAGAGCCATCAATCCAGCCGCGGCGAAGCATCCGCCTCCAGATCGCCCAGCACAAACTGCACACCGGCCAGCAGATGTTTGACAATCACAGGATCCCGAAAAACTACAGAACAGATCAATAGTATCTTCTATGCCTGCCGCCGGAACCGAAACGCGGATTTACCACATTGCTGTAAATTGAACCGAATGTGTAGCGCAAGCCGATTCTTGTCGATACTCCCCATTCGGAAGCCAATTGTTTCCGGCGCAACAGAACTTCTTCCAACGTCGCGCCTTTTTTGGGTAATGACAACTGGTCGTGAACCCGGGAAATACTACCGCTTATATCGATTGAAATTCCTTCGAATAGCCGGATGTTTAAATTGCCGGACATTTCTAATTTGTTTTTGCTGAAATCATGAAAAAAATGGGAACCTCTCAACGTGGTAGAGGTCGAACCCCATTTCTCTTTGATCTCCAGAGTAGAAGACAAACTTTCGCTGAATAATGCTTCATTCATTTTATCAAAAATAGTCTCTTCATTATAATGAAGATTGTTATAGCCAAGTCGATAGAGAAAGCGAAATTCCTTTCGGGTTGAAATGGAATAGGGAAACACATTAAACTCCAGCGCCGGCGCAAATCCGTAAGAATAATTCAAGTTTGAATAAACCGATGACCTGGCCGAGGCGTACCCGCCAACGGACCAATGCTCTCCCAAACTTTTTACAATGATCCCCCTGAAACCGGGCGATCTTGTAATACTTGAAATAGACCCTTCGGATGTCTCGATATTGGTTTCATTGTACCGGGTGTTCAGAGAAAAACTCATCTTCCAATTGGGAGTAACACGGTTGGCGGAAAGCGAACCGCCAAGCCGGTAATTTTTCTTACTCTCCTCCAGGTCAAGATTACCATCGGTGTTAATATTGAACACCCAGAAATTCCATTTATCAATCACATCCATCGGGTTCGATTTTACTCTGTAAGAAATGTGGAGATATTTTGCCTGGGGTGTTTTGGCAATGTAAGGCATCAAACCTAATTTAAGTATTTTGACCATGCCTTGCCGTGTCATATCCCGTGTATCCATCTGACGCGAAACATATTTCATTGTGTCGCTGAGGGCGGCGAAGTTTTTCAATCCGGTGAATGTAAACGTGTATTCATTGCCGCCGCTGCCGGTTCGTTGTGATGTCATCATGATATGGACTTGTGCCAGTTTTCTGTCCCGCACATAATTGACGAATGGGATTTCCGTTTTAATATAATCCTGGTAATAACCGGGCACATCCAGAAATATCTTTGCCGCTTTTTCCTGCAGATGATCCGGCTCCCGGTCTTCATCTGCGTAATTTGGCACGTTCGATTCGGCGCCAATCAAATTTGTGACCGGCAAAAACAGCAAAAAGGTAAGTAGTGCTAAAAAACGAAATTTACAGTTCATTTTAACCATCCCATTCTGATTCTTTGCGAAGTTGCAACCAATTATTTCATCTCAGTCTACGAATTCTGATTTCGATTCCCGGTTCATTTTTAAGCAGGTCGACTAATTTCTGCGGATCGGTTTTGCCATAGTGATAAGGATACAAAATTTTCGGCTGGAAAGCTTTTGCCGCATCTGCAACCATTTCCGGCGTCATAGTATAAGGAAGATTCATCGGTAGAAAAGCGATGTCGATATTCTTTAACGCTTTCATTTCCGGTGTGTTTTCCGTGTCGCCGGCGATATAAACTCTTTTATTGCCGAAGGTGAGAATGTAGCCGTTACCTACTCCTTCGGGATGAAACGGCTGTCCGTTCTTCCTCTTGTGAACCTGATTGTAAGCGGGAACAGCATGGATTTTAACTCCCAAAACAGTCTTTGTGTCGCCATTTTTCATAATCATCCCACTCACCCCTTTTTGTACACAGGATCCAGTATAAATGATCTGGGTATTCTTTTTAGTCAATGTTTTAATTACGTTGGCATCAAGATGGTCTCCATGCTTGTGTGTCACCAAAATCAGATCCGCTTTGGGCATTTGAGAATAATCTGCATATTTTGCTACCGGATCGATATGTATAATTTTACCTTTAAATTGAAACATCAACGCGGCATGACCGATAAATGTGATCTCTAAATCACCCGCAGATGTTTTAATAAGATCCTTTTCAAAAGTCTGTTGTGCCGGCAAGGAAAAGGATACAAATAGTGTGAGAAAGGCCGTGAATAATATTTTTCTTCTCATTTTGAACCTCCTTTTTCGACTGCAAATTGTGGCAACAGTTTGCTAAATTTGACTATGCCGTCTGTTTTCAATTATAAATTTAACTACCAATACAAAAAGGGAGTTCAAAATGTTCAATTTTTCTACACAGCTATCGCCGGATGGCTGCGTTTTTTGCATTCTTTATTCTGGTGATGCACGATGTGGTAAAAACGTAACAATATTATTGTTAAAGGGAGAATTATTTTTTATATTAATTGCTAACTCACAGCTCGATTTTGGGTAACATTTTTAGTACTGATAAAAACATTTTTCAGTATTTTTATTTTTAAACAGCACTTTTTTTACAAACCGGTCATCTCATTTTATGAGCAGAAAAAAAAAGAAAAAAGAACAAGCGCAAACGGATAAACCGGGCGGAACGGGAAATCATTTCACCGCTGCTCAATTAAAAGGAAAATATTCCCATCTTTTTACAGCCGGGAAAAAATATTTTGCAGCAGGGAAATTCCGGAAGGCTGTTGGTGAATGGAACAGAATTCCAACACACCAAAGACCGGTCGAACTTGCGCCATTGTTTGCCGAAGCTCATTTTCGCCTCGGAATTGGTTATTATCGTGACCGGGATGTCGCCCAAAAATATCATTTGATTGTTGCAGAACTTTCCCAGGCGATTTCTTTGCAGGAAAATCAGGCCATTACTTATTTTCATCTCGGTTTGGCTTATAAACATTTGGGCAATGACAAAAAAGCCCGCAACGCCTATCGCAAGGCCGTCGAACTGGAACCGGAAAATAAAAGATATGGTTTTCATCTTGCCATGGCCTATCTTAAATCCGGTCACACGCAAAAGTTATCTGAATTATCCGAAACGGGTGCTGAACCTTTTTTAAGCGGGATTCTTTCCGTTTTGCATAAATTGAAAGCCGGAACCGCGCAGCATCCTTTTGAAATATTCCCGGAAAACCTGCGCCAAACAAAAACCGGACAATTTTTTACCGGTTTGCTATTCCTTAAAAAGGGTTCAACGGAAGAATCAAAAACATGGTTCGATATGAGTTACCGGAGGATAAAAGGGGATGACAAATTACGTCTGACTTCTCTGCTTTATTATTTTACCGGTTTGCTTCATCTGAAAAGAAATGAGCGGGATCTGTGTGACAAATATTGGCTGCGGGCGTTTAAAAACGGTTTTACTATTGAACGCTACTCCCGTAATCTGATGATTCTTTTGTGGCGAAAGGGATTGGAGTATGCCCGAAAAAAAGATTGGGAAAAGAGCAAAGAATGGTTCAGAGCAATTTTATCTTTGCAACCGGATCATCAGGCAACGCTGTCAAATCTTGAGCGGGTTTGTTTTCTGCAGGCAAACGATCTGGCGCTAAATAATCACTGGGAGGAAGCGCTTAATATGTGGCAGTTGTCTTGTGCCAAAGAAGATTTGAATGCGTTTCATAACGTAGCTATCGCTTATGACAAATTGGCGGACGCGAAACGAGCCAATATTTACTGGAATAAAGTTTGTCAGTTCCATGAAAATGAACTTCGCAAACATCCGGATGACAAAGCAAGGATAGAATTCCTCACTGTTTCCTACCGGCATCTAATTGAAAATTACGAGAATAGTAATAATTCCGGCCGTTCGTTAAAAGTATTGCAAAAATTAGCGGCTTTAAAGCCGGATGATTCACAAATTCAGATTCAATTGGCGGAAGCTTTCATAGATTTGGAAAAATGGAGCAGCGCGCGCCGGTTATTAGAAAACTTACTTCTGAAAGACCCGGAAAATATTCAGGCAATGCTCGATTTGGCTTTTGTTCAGGAGATGGAATGGAATGAGACCAAAGCAATTGAAACGCTGAACAAAGTGCTGGAAATTGATCCGGGCAATGTTGGTGCAAAAAAGCAGCTTGCTTCGGTGATTAATGAACTGGCTTATAATCAGTGGACTGAAGAAGACAATATCGAAAAAGCGGTTCAATTATACAAACAACAGATCGAATTAAGTCCTGCCGATTTCGGCGGATATTTTGAATTGGCACAACTTTATTTAGAGGAATATGATGACCTGAAAGCCGTGCGATCGCTATTCATGAGCTATGTCCAAACCGACCCGGATAATCCTGTTGTTTATATGGAGGCAGGTCAGGCGTACCTGGAATTTGAACATTCCGGGGAAGCGAATTTCTTTTTAAGCAAAGCGGAGAAATTGGCAAAAAACGACCCTCTGCTGTTAATTGAACTGGGAAAGTTGCTTTTCGAAAAATCCAGGCGAAAAGCGAAAAGCTATTTTAAAAAAGCGCTTGCAATCGATCCCCAAAATGCAGAATGGTATTATAAAATTGGCAAAAAATACTTAGCCGATGACCTGCCGGAAGCGGAAAAATATTTCAAAAAATGTATTAAACTGGAACCAAACCATATCTATGCTCATATCGATCTGAGTTTCGTTTACATGCTGCAGAACAAGACGAAAAAATCAAGAGAACATAAGTTGGCCGCGGAATTCCTGGCTGAAAAAGCCGGTCTGTCGGAACGATTTGAAGATGTATTTGATCTGCACAAAAAAATGCGTAAAGAGTTGGATTTATTCAAAGAATTACAATTTTCCGGGGATAATTGATGGATCCGTATAAAACACTGAATATTTCTCAAAATGCCTCACCGCCGGAGATCAAGAAAGCTTATTTTCGTCTGGTTAGAAAATATCCGCCCGAAAAGGAACCGGAAAAATTCAAGACGATCAGGCATGCTTATGAACAGATTAAATCCACACCGGCTCGTGTTAAAACCGATTTTTCCATACTGAAAGAACCGGCAGGGAGTTTTATTTTGCCACCGGAGGCTGACAATCCGGATTCTTATTTTACGGAAGTTACTTTTACGGATTTTTTAATCGCCGTCGAATATCTGTTTTCAGATTTATATAAAACAGATTTCAGTGAAGACTATTCAACAATAAAACCAGAGTAGTTGTACGTTGTGGAAATACAATTAACTGTTGCTTTATTTCTGAAAAAATTACAAAAAACCGGCATATCTCAGAGAACCTGTTGCGAATATCAACACGAATTGGAACGGTTTACTGCATTTTTTACTGCCGGGGATATTTATGATTTCAAAAATGACGGAGTGGTTGAACTTTTCGACGACTTCTTTTATCAACGAACCTTGCAGCTTTCCGTCCGACACAGGAATACGATTTCATACAAATTCCGCAGGTATTTTCATTTCCTCCATAAAAAACGGATCGTAAAAAATAATACCCTGACTATGATTCGATACATAGCCCGGACAGTAAAATCTTCTCCGTCCGGCACTGTATTCCGGGAAATGCGCAAGCTGGATACACTACTTTCCTCAACTGCAGCGATCGGTTATCTTCGGGATCGGTTCGATTCTTTGAAAAAAGAAATGCTTCTTATTGCCGGGGATCATCCCGAAATCAGCGCGACCCTGTTCCAACAGTACGAAGATAAAATAGAAAACATAACAAACAAATCCCGGGAGCTGTTTGATAAGCGGTTAGACGAACTTATTCGAGTCGGCGCTTTTTTATCTGGGCAGGATTTGTCGGTTTTTCAAACGGAACTTTCCGGCCTGGCAAAAAACCTGAAGAAATTCGGACGTGAAATTTACAAAATCAACATGCTGTTTGAAACAAAACAGGAGACGGACAACCAAATTTTTCCGGATTTACAGCGGCGGATTCAGCGTACGGAAAAAATGGTAAAAGAATTGCTGGATCTTAAAAACGAGTTGAAATCGGGGGCAAACTTGCAATTGATTAAAAACCTTCTCCCCGTTTTGGATGGTTTTGCCGAAGCGCTGGCAACCATTCCCGGACAAGAACTTTCATCCTCGTCGGTCGATTCGACACAGAAAGAGAAAAAATTCTGGCAAAAAATATTTTTGTCCCGGAATGCCGGGAATGAAGCGTTGCCGGAAGCAGTTCAAACCTGGCGGGAAGGGCTTGAACTGATCTACCGGCGCTTATTAAAAGTGCTGCAAGACGAAGGGGTCCGACCGATTCTCAGTGTTGGGGGAAAATTTGATCCGCAACAGCATATTGCGGTTGGGGTTGAGAACAATCAGGATATTCCCGCAGGCTATATCAGCAGAGAGCACCTGAAAGGGTATAAAAAGGGGCAACAAATAATTAGATATGCAGAGGTAATTGTCGTAAAACAACAGGAGAAAAATTTATGAGCAAAATAATCGGCATCGATTTGGGAACAACAAATTCATTAGCGGCAGTTGTGGTGGATGGTATTCCGCAAATAATTCCGGATGGCGACCAACATTTGGTGCCTTCTGTGGTAGGCCTTTCTGCCGACGGAGAACTGTTAGTCGGACAGGCGGCAAAAAACCAGTACACTCTTTTTCCGGAAAAGACAGTCAAATCGGTTAAAAGAAAGATGGGCAGTGCAGAGACAATCCTTTTGGGCGACAAAGAATACAAACCTCAGGAAATATCTGCCATTATTCTGCGGCGGTTGAAAAAAATTGCCGAAGATTTTTTAGAGGAGTCCGTTGAAAGAGCTGTAATTACCGTTCCGGCCTATTTCAGCGATGCGCAACGCCAGGCTACTAAAGATGCCGGGGAAATTGCCGGCCTGGAAGTTGTAAGAATTATAAATGAACCGACAGCCGCTTCTCTTGCTCACAGTCTTAATAAAGAAGAAGATCAGCTTGTTATGGTTTATGATTTGGGCGGCGGTACTTTTGATGTTTCGGTTGTTGAAATTAATTCGGGTATTGTTGAAGTGCGGGCGAGCCACGGCAACAACCACCTGGGCGGTGACGATTTTGACGCTAAAATTGTTGAATTTCTGATCAGGGATTTCGAACAAACTCATAACATCGATCTGAGCGGGGATATGAAATCTTTCGCCAGGCTTAACAGAGCGGCCGAAGAAGCAAAAATCAGCCTTTCCGATCAGCCTTTTACGCAAATTGTGGAAGAATTTATCGCGAAAAGAAAAAACAAATCTCTCCATATTAATACGGAATTTTCCCGCAATTCATTCAATGATATGATCGATCCCCTCGTTCGTTCCACGCTTGATTCCATCAAAACAGCGTTGGATGATTCCGAATTGAAACCGGAGGCGATTGAAAAAGTGCTCATGGTAGGCGGATCAACCAGAATTCCTTTGGTTGCAGAAGTTGTGAAAGAGATGATGGAGAAGGAACTGCATTCGGAAATCAACCCGGATGAATGTGTGGCCATCGGCGCAGCGATTCAGGCAGCCATCATTGCCGGGGAAAATGTGGACTCAATCCTTGTAGATGTTACGCCTTACTCTCTTGGCATCGAAGTGGTTGAAGTGGAATTTGGCAATATTCGGGAGGATCGTTACAGCGTCATTCTACGCAAAAATACCGTTATTCCGGTTACTAAATCGGAAGTTTATTATACGATGCACCCTTTGCAAACTAAGGTGGAAATCGATGTATTTCAGGGCGAACATAAAACAGCATCCAAAAACATTTTGCTTGGTTCTTTTGTTTTTGAAAACATCCCCGTGTCTTTGGATGATAAACCGGCGGAGCTAATTGTCCGGTTCGATCTGGATATAAACGGTATCCTTCATGTTTCCGCCACACATAAGGATAGCGGCAAAAAGGAACAGATCACCGTTAAAACGTCACAAATCAAACTTTCGGAAACCGAAAAAGAGGAAGCCAGGAATAAAATTCTGTCCATGGGTCTCTCTTCCGACAGCGCAATCACTACACTGATCAATAAGGCACAAAAGCTGACGGCAGAAATGCAGGATGGTGATGACAAAGACCGGTTGGAAATGTTAATTGCAAAGATAAAAAATGCCGTGCGGAAAAATAACCCGGACGATTTAGAAAATCTAAAAGAAAAACTATTAGACAAATTGTTCGAGTTGGAATAAAAAATTTCAAATGCCCTGCCTTGGTGAAATCGCCGCACTGACAACTTCCGTTTCCTGGACATTCACAGCCATGTTCTTTTCGGCCGCCTCGCAACGGGTTGGTTCATTTCAGGTGAATCTGCTGCGCATCCCGCTGGCATTAATTCTGTTATTCAGTTCTTATCTGCTGTTATTTGGCGATTTTACCGCGACCCGTTTTCAGATATGGATGCTGGCCTTAAGCGGGGTTATCGGGTTGGCGGCCGGAGATAGTTTTCTTTTTGAAGCTTTTGTTCATCTTGGCGCACGCCTTGCGCTGCTGGTTTTTTCACTCTCACCCGCCATGGCGGCCATCATTGCCTTTTTATTTTTACATGAGAGCGTAAGTTTTATAGCTGCCGCGGGTATCGGGGTAACCATATCGGGTGTTTTTCTCGTTCTGTTAGAAAAGAAATCCGACCATCAAAATCATGCGCAAACTATTTCAATTCCGGGAGTTGTCTTCGCATTATTTGCCGCTCTGGGACAGGCAATCGGATTGGTCATTGCAAAGTCAGCTTTGCAAATGGAGATCAATCCGCTTTTAGCTACGGTCATTCGCATGGCGGCGGCAACGCTGTTTATCTGGCCGGCAGCGGTTTTGATGGGAAAAATACAAAATCCGGTGAAACTATTCCGTGATAAAGGCCGGGCTGTCCTGTTTTTATTGGGCGGCACTTTCTTCGGCCCGTTTTTGGGAGTTTGGTTATCCATGGTTGCCATTAAACATACAAATACCGGTGTGGCCGCTACACTGATGTCGCTCATGCCGGTGTTTATCATTCCCCTCGAAATGAAGATTCACGGAACGAGATTTAGCTTTCGGGCAATCTCCGGCACGGTTCTGACCGTTTCCGGTGTGGCTATTTTGTTTTTACGTTGAAAAAAAGAGTAGCTAAATTCAGTTTCTTCTCTTAAAAAAATCTTTCCGGGTTTCTGTGATTTGCCGAATTGACTTGTTTAGCTGTATAAAATTATCTATATTAAATTTTTTAAATGAAGAGCAGTAAAAGTGAGAACTAAGAAAAAATAAATGGTGGGGATAAGACGATCTTCACTTAATGTCATGTAAGGAGGAAAAAATGATTGTTGGACTGTTGAGAGAGATCAAACCGAGCGAAAACAGGGTTGCCCTGCTGCCGGTTGGTGTGGAAACGCTGATTGCCCATGGTCACAGGGTGGTTGTGGAAACCAATGCAGGAGTCGGCAGCGGTTTTGATGATGAAATGTACAAAGAAGCGGGAGCGGAAATTATCTCATCTGCCAAAGAAGTGTATGAAATTTCAGATATGATTATGAAAGTAAAAGAACCGCTGCCGCAGGAATACGGTTTAATCAGAGAAGGCCAGATTCTGTTTACTTATTTTCACTTTGCCGCTTCGGAAGAACTGACCAATGCCATGATCAAATCAAACTGTATTGCCATTACCTACGAAACCGTCGAACAGGAGAATGGCCATTTACCTCTGTTAACGCCCATGAGCGAAGTTGCCGGCAGAATGGCAGCACAGGAAGGCGCGAAATACCTGGAAAAAACCTACGGCGGTTACGGCGTTCTGTTGGGCGGTGTTCCCGGCGTTGAACCTGCCACGGTTGTTGTCCTCGGCGGCGGCGTTGTCGGCACCAATGCCGCAAAAATGGCTGCCGGTCTGGGCGCCAAAGTTTATATTCTGGATATCAGCCTGGAACGGTTGCGTTACCTCAACGATGTGATGCCGAAAAATGTGATTTCCATGATGTCCAATTCTCATAATGTGCGCGAGTTACTAAAAACAGCCGACCTGGTTGTCGGCAGCGTACTCATCCCCGGTGCAAAAGCACCCAAGATGATCACAAAAGATATGTTAAAGCTGATGAAAAAAGGCGCCGTAATTGTGGATGTCGCCATCGACCAGGGCGGTTCCGTCGCAACATCCCATCCGACAACACACCAGGATCCTATTTTTGAAGTGGACGGCGTGATTCATTATTGTGTTGCAAATATGCCTGGCGCGGTGCCCAGAACGTCCACCATCGCGTTGACAAATGCCACACTGCCGTATGCCGTGGAAATAGCCGACAAGGGTTATAAAACTGCGATTCTGGAAAATGAAGAGATCAAAAAAGGCGCCAACGTTGTTTTGGGAAAAATAACGTATGCCGGCGTTGCAGAAGCTTTTAATATGGAATTAACTCCGGTCGAAGATATCCTTTCCTAATTTAACAAACAAGGAATACCGGCGGTGAACCATTCATCGCCGGTATTTTTCCAATTTTCAGTCTTTCTCTTTTTCTGAACCATTAATGATTCTGTTGATTAACTAAACTGCCAAAGTTTCTTTGTAAGTATTTATCAATATATTGTATGTTCTAAAAATATAAATTACATTTTACAAAATTGATTAAAAACTTTGGCAGTTTTTTACAGTAAATCAATAAACTCATCAATATCCCCGCATTATTTTGCAAATAACTTGATTTTTGTGCAAAGAATATTATTTTTAACATGGTTGAACCGTTACATTTAAAGTAATCTTTCAACTTTTTATCATTCCGAAATCCTGTTCTGGCGATGAAGAAATATCATCCTTTTTACGGATAAAATTCTTCCGCCGGGATGTTATTTTTCGCCGCTCTGCTTTTCGGAAAGATAATTTCGAGCAGAAGTGCTAAATAGTGTCTGAACGAAAACTCGAGGAATCTGTATGTTACAATAACTTAAAGGGTTAAACCGATTTATCTCCACCTTTTGGCGGATCGAAATGAAAAAAAGAGTGTTTTCGGTCGGACACTAAGTAAATAATTTCTTTGACAAGATTCCCCGGCCTGTTTTCATTTTGTGGATATCCACATATCCGGTAAATCAATCCGGCATTCGCCAAGCTAAGGATTTAATAAAGATTGTATGGAGTTTTATAAATGAGTCCCGGCAGTAAAACAAAAAAGGGCAAAGAAGAATCTCAGGTGGAGGCGGTCGCCTTAAAACACTCAAATCGAAAAATAGTTTACCTGCCAACGGAAAAAATAAAAATCATCGAGGTGGAAAACTTCCCGCTGTTGGGTAAATTGACAGCTCTGCGATTCATCGAATGGGTACAAAACAATCCCGGCGGCGTCATCTCTCTGCCTACAGGAAAAACACCGGAACATTTCATCAAGTGGGTTACTTATTATCTGAACAAGTGGAGTTTACCGGAAATCAAAAAAGATCTGCAGGAAAACGGAGTCGATCCGGAAATCAAACCGGACATGAAAAGTTTCCATTTTGTGCAGATCGATGAATTTTATCCTATCAATCCGCAGCAGCACAACAGCTTTTACTATTACGTAAATAAATTTTACATCGATGGTTTTGGCCTGGATCCGGACAAAGCGCTGCTCATCAATTGTTGGAATTTGGGTACACCGGTTGGAATGAGACTAACGGACATTTTCCCGGAAGGCAAAGTTGATTTGAGTCTGCGAACCACACATCCGGCGAACAGCCGGGAACGCAGACAAAAGGCGGTGATTGAAGCGGTGGATCGGTTCTGTACCGTATACGAGACCGGGATACGTGCAATGGGCGGCATCGGATTTTTTCTGGGCGGTATCGGCCCGGACGGCCACGTCGCTTTCAATGTTCGTGGTTCCGACCTTTATTCCACCACCCGCTTAACCCGAACCAACTATGAAACTCAGGCTGCGGCCGCATCGGACCTGGGCGGCATCGAAGTGGCAAAAAACCGATTGGTTATCAGCATCGGCCTGTCTACTATTACTTACAACAAGGATGCTGTGGCCATCATCATAGCGGCCGGCGAGGCCAAAGCAAAAATTGTGGCCCGGGCAATCCAGAGCGAAAAGGATAATTTGTATCCTGCATCCACTTTGCAGGATCTGGAAAACGCCCGGTTCTATTTAACCAAAGGCGCTGCAAAGGGATTGGTAGAGAGAAATTACGAAGATTTCAAGAGCACAGGAACTGTTACAGATGAACAGACGGAGAAGGTGATTATCGATCTTGCTCTTCAGAAACGGAAACGGTTGAACCGTTTGAATCGTGCCGATTTTAACGGCAACCGCTTCGCCAAAGCCC
Organism: uncultured Deferribacteres bacterium; assembly: GCA_913009825.1. Taxonomy (GTDB): domain Bacteria; phylum Zhuqueibacterota; class JdFR-76; order JdFR-76; family DREG01; genus DREG01. The sequence continues at coordinate 22,297 of CAJVYQ010000022.1, read as the reverse complement.
TGTTGCAAAAAACCGGAGAAAATTATCAGCAACTACTTGCCAAAGTGGTCTACAGCCTGAAAGAAAAAATTGAAGCGGGGCTGGCCAATATCGAAAATAAAATTTTTATGCATACCGCGCCGCACCATGACGATATCATGTTGGGCTATTTACCGTTCATTTTTCACCTGGTCAGAACTCCATTGAACAAACACTATTTCACCTATATGACCAGCGGTTTCAATGCCGTCACGAATAAATACATTCTGAATTTACTGGAAATTCTTCTCAGCCACATCGACACACCCGATTTCCGGCAAATGATGGAAGAAGATTATTTCAATCCATTGAATGACAACGGCCGTAACCGGGATGTTTACCAATATTTGGATGGTATTGCCGCTCGCAGCCGCACCATGAAAAATGAAGCGCTTGCTCGCAGAACACTGAGGAATATCATCTTTCTGTTCGAAGAAGACAGCATCCACCACCTGAAAGACCGCATCAACGAGTTGATCAACTATTTTCGCACTCAGTATCCGGGTAAAAAAGATTTAACCTATATCCAGCAGTTAAAAGGAATGACCCGTGAATGGGAAGCGGATTTGCTGTGGAACCATTTTGGTTTCAACTCCAGTTCGGTAAATCATTTGCGGCTTGGTTTTTACAAAGGTGAAATTTTTACGGAAGAACCGGAAATTGAGCGGGATGTGAAACCGGTTTTGCAACAGTTGGAAAAAATTCGCCCCGATATCGTCACCCTCGCTTTCGATCCGGAAGGCAGCGGCCCGGACACCCATTACAAAGTGATGCAGACAATCAGCGAAGCGTTGAAAATTTATGAAAAAGAGAGCGGACGGAGCGATCTTGAAGTGTGGGGATACCGGAATGTCTGGTACCGGTTTGACCCGTCCGAAGCGAATATTTTTGTCCCGGTTTCCCTCAATTCCACTTCGATTTTGAATGAATCTTTTCGCAACTGTTTCGGCTCACAAAAAGACGCTTCCTTTCCCAGTTATGAATATGACGGGCCGTTTTCCCGGCTGGCGCAGAAGATCCAGTCGGATCAATTTCTGGCCGTCAAAACCTGCGTTGGACGGGATTTCTTCAACGAAAATACTCATCCGCGGCTGCGCGCTACTCATGGTTTATGCTTTCTCAGAAAATTAACCTTGGTGGAATTTTACGAAAAAACCATGGAATTACGCAAGAAAATGGAATCCTGAGTTTGATATTTTGAGTAAAAAATAAATTGTAACTATTCAGGATACAAACCATATTGGAAGTTGTTTTTCACCCTGCGTACCCACTCAATGGGGACTCCGGGGGTACGGGGGATGTTCCTTCAATTTATTTGCATAGTTACAATAAAATTCTATTTTGACCAGGAAACTATTTAGTGTTTGTCCGAAGACTCTGAAAATCAGTAAAAAACGTTATTCCTGCGCAAGCAGGAACCTAAAGGATACGAGATGCTATGGATTCCCGTTTTCACGGGAATGACAGAAAAGCAGGGTTTTCGGACAGACTCTATTTAGGTAATTATTTAACCGGAATTTTACAGGATATAAAGGATGAATCAATCTAAATCCGTGCTGTTTTTGTTGGGAATATTGGCAATGGTAGCGGTAGGTGTCATCTGCTATTTTTTGCAGAGTATTCTCAAACCGTTTTTCGTGGCCATTTTCCTGTCCATTTTGCTGGAGCCGATCATGCGCTGGCTGCGGGGAATAAAAATCCCCAAATCGCTTGCCCTTCTTTTGGTGTTGATTCTAACCTTCAGCTTTCTGTTTTTGCTTGGATTGCTGGTTTACACCAGCATTACCTCTTTTGCCGACGAGCTGCCCAAATATGAGACTAAATTTGTGAATATTTTTCAAAATGTCCTTACTATGTTTGATATGCCCATGGAGGAACTGAACGCAAGAATAAAGGAGATCGATTGGACTACGGCAATCAAAGACCTGTCCCTGCCGTCGATTGTATCCAGCGGCATCGGTTCTTTTTTCAATTTTTTGGGCAATGTTTTTATTGTGCTGCTTTTTATGGTTTACCTCCTGGTAGGCAAAGAATATATGGTTGGCCGGATTGAAAGAGCTTTTGAAGGGGAAAGATCGCAGCAAATCCGTGATGCCATGGAAAACATCAACGACCAAATTCAAAAATACCTGATCACTAAAACGCTGATCAGTCTGGCAACCGGTCTGATCGCCACCATCATCCTGCTTGTTTTTGGTGTGGACTTCGCCGTTGTCTGGGGAATGCTGACCTTTCTCCTGAATTACATTCCCAACATCGGGTCAATTATTGCCACGGCACCACCCATTTTGGTAGCTTTTCTTCAGTTTGATTCATTCCTCCGCCCGCTGTGGATTACAGTACTGCTGCTGCTGGTACAAATGGCCATGGGCAATATTATCGAACCTAAATTTATGGGCAAGAGCCTGGATTTGAGTCCGTTAGTAGTCATCCTGTTTTTGATTTTCTGGGGTTTTCTGTGGGGAATTGTAGGCATGATTTTGGCTGTTCCCATCGCGGCAACTATCAAAATTGTTACCGCCAATTTCCCGGCGCTGCGTCCGGTAAGTGTATTGATGAGTGGTAATTGACGCGATGGGAAAGCTCAAACCGACACAGTTGCTTCTGTTCAGTTTTGCAACAATCATTTTGTTGGGCACGGCGCTGTTAAAATTGCCGTATGCCGCGGCAGGTAACCCGCTCTCCTTCATCGAAGCGTTGTTCTCTGCCACATCGGCAACTTGCGTGACCGGCCTGACCGTCATCGATATCAGCGCAAAACTTACTCTTTTTGGCCAGATTGTAATCATGTCCCTGATCCAGATCGGCGGGTTGGGTATTATGACTTTTTCCACATTTTTTATTTTTTTGATTTCGAAAAGATTCAGCATCCGTGACCGGGAATTATTGCAGCAAACACTCAGTCAGCAGCCGGTGAAAGATTTAGCTTCTCTGCTCAAATCAGTTTTTGGCGTCACTATTGTGATCGAGTCGGTTGGGGTTCTTTTCTATTTTTTGCGCTTCTCCAAAGATTTTCCCGGTGGCAAAGCGCTTTATTTTTCGGTTTTTCATTCTATCTCGGCGTTCTGCAATGCCGGTTTTTCCCTGTTCCCGGACAGCTTTGTACGTTACCAGGGTGATTTTATTATCAATTTCACAACAATTATCCTGATCCTTTTGGGCGGCGTTGGTTTTATTGTTCTTTTCGACCTGTACAAAAAACTGAGAACCAAAAGGACAATGGCCCGGTCACAGTTCAGTTTTCACACCCGTGTGGTTTTACACACCAGTTTTTGGTTGGTCATAGCCGGTGCTGTGCTGTTTTTTGTGTTTGATTTTTTTAACCGGTTACAGCTGTTACCATGGAGTTCGAGAATTCTCACGGCTTTATTTCAATCTGTTACCAGTCGAACCGCGGGATTTAATACGGTGGACATCGGCGCTGTTTCCAATTCTTCCCTGTTCCTAATTTCCATGCTGATGCTTATCGGCGCTTCTCCCGCTTCCTGCGGCGGCGGCATGAAAACCACTTCGTTTGCCGTACTTACGGCCATGGTTGCGGCCAGATTCAGAAACCGGGAGGATGTTCACCTGTTCCATCGCCGCATCGACCAGGATGTAATTTCAAAAGCAGTATCCATCGGTGCGTTTTCTTTCATCATAATTGCGATGTTTACGCTTATCCTGTTGTTTACCGAAGTGGGCGGACTTTCCCACCTTCAAACCAAAGGAAGTTTTCTGGAAATTCTGTTTGAAGTGGTTTCGGCTTTCGGTACGGTTGGGCTTTCCACCGGTATTACCGCGGATTTCTCCAACACGGGACGTATTTTATTGGTTCTGTTGATGTATATCGGGCGCCTGGGGCCCATAACCCTGGCGATGGCAATAACCGGAGAGCGGGGGACAAAATTACCCTACCGCTACGCAAAAGAGAACCTGATGGTCGGTTGATAATTTCATTACAAGGAGTATTGCATGGCAAGTTTTGTCGTAATTGGACTGGGAAGTTTTGGCTACTATGTGGCACGTTTCCTGGCTGAAAATGGCGTAGAGGTACTGGCAATCGATGCGGATGAAAATCAGGTGGAGAAAATTAAACCTTTTGTAGAAAAAGCGGTGATTGCCGATGCCACGCAGAAAAATGCCCTGGAGCAGTTGGGTGTAACGGATATAGATGCTGCGGTGGTTAGTGTGGGAGATAAAATTGATCAGAGCGTGTTGATTACCCTCTACCTCAGAGAGATGAAAGTAAAACAGATTATTGTTAAATCCATCACGGAAGACCACGCGAAAATTTTAGATATGATTGGCGCCACGGATGTGATTTTCCCGGAAAAAGATGCCGCCCTGAAAATTGTGCAAACGCTGGTTCATCCGAATATTCTGGATGCTTTAAGTCTGGGACCGGAATATTCCATCTTTGAACTGGCGCCGCCGGCTAAATTCCTGCGCAAAACACTGCGGGAACTGGATATTAGAAATAAACATCATATCCAGGTGATCGCCATTAAAGAACTGGTGCCGGAAAATTTAGTGGCGGTGCCGGCGGCGGATTATATTATCAAAGACAGTGATATTTTAGTAGTGATTGGAAAAATAAGCGATGTTGAAAAAATCAGGCAACTGAATTAAGGAGACACGCCGTCATAAAAAAAGGTAATTATTCAGCCCGCAAAACACACGAAAAAATTATAAGGCGAACCGGTTAAAATGACCCGGCAGGTTTAATCCTGGTATTATTCATGAGAATAGGATGTTTACAATCAGTAAATTAGTAAAAACCTTAAAGGTCTCAAACCGGCATTAAAAAAGACAAGACTCATTTTATTGAATTCAAAAATGTAACTACCCGGGTTTGCTTCATGAATTAGCTGTAATCACGCTTCGATTCCGCTCAGGGTGACCGCCTCTAAACATGTCGTGTTGAGCGCGCGTCCGCAGCAGGCAGGAAGTTCCGCTGATTTTTGTCGGAACGGAGTCGAAACATCTACCTTATGAAAGGAACTGAATTAACAATTTCAAAATATTAATAATGATACAAAACAGGAGATTTCGATATGCTAACTTTGCTTCCACTCAGTCAGTACAAGAAACAGGCGTTACGGCAGGAAAAAATCGATCTGTCCGGCTATCCCAAAGAACTGAAATTAAGGGATGACACACAGGTGACCTTGCGTCCTATGAAAAAAGGGGATGGTGAAAAGCTGCTTGAATTTTTCAACAATTTAGAACCCCGCGCCAAACTTTTTTTAAAAGATGATGTGTCCGATCCGAAAGTGATTCAGTATTGGGAAGACAATCTGGATTTTTCCCGCATCATTCCGATCCTGGCGTTTCAGGATGATAAAATTATCGGAAATGCCACACTGCATCGCAGCAGTCGCGGTTGGGCGCGCCATGTCGGTGAAATGAGAATTGTCACCGCTCATGAATATCGCAAAAAAGGGTTGGGCTATTTGTTGACCCGGGAAATCTTTTTCCTCGCCCAGAAATTGCGGGTCGATATGGTAATGGCTCAAGTGATGTCAACCCAGGAAGATGCAATCAGGGTGTTTGAAAAATTGGGTTTCAAGAAGGAAGCCGTGTTGAAAGATGCGGTTATGGACATGAGGAATAAAAAACATGATCTTCTAATTTTGACGCAGGATATTTCTGTTCTCTGGCAGCAGATTGAAAACCTTATCCATGATATGGAAGATCACGGCGGATAGAACACTTCTATTGGATAAAACAGCAGATCATTTCTGTTGAACTACAAAGTTTGCCAAAAGCGCTTTTACGAACTTTGTGGTTTTGTGAGGACAGAAAGATGTAACATTATCGATCTCTAACCTTCAGATTGAAGCTAAACTTTGACTTAACTTTGCAGAAATATGATCATCGTAATTAAAATAACCGCTTTCCCTGAAAATTGACGGGAAAATACCAAACGTGAAAACGGGAAGGGTTTATTACACCGTTCTGAATATGGGATTGGGCCATGCTGCCCGTAGTACACCTATAATCAAAAAATTTGTCCGGCAAAATTGGCAGGTTTTGATCGGCAGCAACGGTCGTGCCCTGCAATTTTTACGCCGGGAATTCCCCGGTCTCGATTTTGTTGTGACGCCTGATTACGGCATCACCTATACACAGAGCAATTGGCTGTTACTAAAACTTCTGCTGCAAACGCCGGCAATTTTGCAGAAAATTCATGCGGAGCACCAATTCACCGACCGGGTTGTGAAAACATTCTCTCCCGATATAATTTTCGGTGATCACTGTTACGGCGCTTATCATGCTCATGTGCCATCTTTTTTTATCAGCCACCAGATTTATTTTGCCGTGCCTCGCCGGTTTCAGGCTTTTCGTTCCATACCGGCACAATTCAACCTGCTGTTTCACCGAAAATTCAACCGCATCTTGATTCCGGATCAGCAGGACAATGAAACCGGTTTGCTCAGCGGCAGCCTGAGTCAGGTAAAAAAGTATGATGTGAAATACGACTATATCGGCATCCTGTCCAGTTTAAAAAAAACAGCCGAAGCTGCGGATATCGACATCCTTTTCTCGATATCCGGTCCGGAACCGCAGCGGACCATCTTTGAAAAAATCATTTTAACACAGGTGGAAGATATTCCCGGTAAAAAGGTTGTGCTATTGGGAAAAAGCGAAGAGAGCAAATTGGTAGACAGTAAGGAAGATTGCGTCATTTATACTCATTTGCCAAGAATGGAAATACAAAAATTGTACAATCGGGCAAAATTGATTGTGAGCAGGCCGGGTTATTCAACCCTTATGGAACTGGCGGAACTGGGTAAGAAAGCCCTGTTTATCCCCACGCCGGGGCAAACGGAACAACTCTATCTGGCCGGATATGTGCGCAAAAAAGGCTGGTTCTATTCTGTCCGGCAAAAGGAATTACGGCTTACCCAGACCATTGCCGGAGCCGAAAAATATCCCGGACTTTTTTTGCCGGAAGCTACGCAAAAGTCTGTGGACACAATCTGGCGTGATATTGTGGATGCGGTATAATTTTTTATTTAACGAGAAGAATTATTGAAGCGCAAGTTGCTTTTGTGTGAGAGCGCTAATCTCCTGGTACAATATGTCGAAATTGGTGGACTTTACAAGATAGTTATCCGCACCCAGGGCGAATGCGGCCTCTTTGTCCTTTTCCATATCCGATGTAGTAAGTACTACCGTTTGAATCTGTTTAAGGATGTAATCCTGCTTCCAGATTTTCAATAATTCAAAACCGCTGATGCAGGGCAGCTTCAAATCCAACAGGATCAAATTGGGAAAATCCATTTTACTTTTAGCCTTTTCCAGAAAATCTTCTGCTTTCTGTCCGTCACCGATGCAGGTAATTCGGGTTATCCTCTTCACTTTATTCAGGATTTCCTTTATCAAGATGACATGGTCCTGATTGTCTTCCACTAACAAAACATGAAATTGTGTCTTTGACATTGAAACACCTCCTCTTCCATAGCTACAATTGTGATGTAAAACTAAATTTCCCCATCACTCACAAATCATCCTGATCCAGACCCCACACTGTAACTGTTTCTTATGGTAAAAGACAACCTTTTTTATATTTTATTGACACCTAAATTGAGCGATTCCTTACTCAAAACTACTCCTCAGGGGGTTTGTCATTCAAGGGGGATCTTGTTGATTATACGCACAAACCAACAAGATTCCTTCTGGATGACATTAGAATAGCTCAATTCAGGTGAAACAAAGAACGGGCAAAATTTTACAGTAAAGTTCTCGAAATCCCTGAATTTATTGCTGAACCCTCAGCGTGAAAATAATTTTACAAATCCGGTAGTGTTGAAAAAATAAAAAACAGGAATGAAAATATCAAGTAAAATCATAAAGATGACAATATTTTAACAAAAAAACATCTGGGTGACTATATTTTCATTTAAACGAAAAGAAGGTTTTTAAACACATACGCACAGATGAAACATTTTTGTAAGCTATGTGGCCTGGATTATTCACAAGTTTTATTGAATCAAAAACTAAATTGTTGCCATTTTTTAATATAAATCCGGTTGGCGATTCAGCCTGCCTGTGCAGACAGGCGAATCGCCTTACAATCGCTCAATTCAGATCGTTCTGCGCCGGGTCAAATAGGGAACGGGCCTTTTCCCTGGCGCAGGATTTTTGCATCGTCGCCGGTCAAATCGATCACGGTTGAAGCATCCAGACCCAGAATACCGCAATCCAGAATAACATCCACCAATTTTCCCATTTCATCCCGGATCACTTCGGGATCATTCAGGACATCGGCGCCGGATAAATTGGCGCTGGTGCTGATGATCGGACGCGGAAATTCTTCCAGTAGAAGGTGACAAACATTATTATCCGGAATGCGGATGCCAATGGATTTTTTATTTACTTCGGCTATTTTTTTGGGCACCATCTTTGTTGCCGGTAAGACAAACGTATATGGACCGGGCAACAATTTCCGCATAATCCGATAAGCGTAGTTGGAAACAATGGCATACGTGCTGATCTCCTTGAGATCGGGCACAATGAAACTTAACGGCTGTTTCCGTATTTTGCCCTTCAATTGATAAATTCGTTCGATCGCTTTTTTGTTGAAAATATCGCAGCCAATACCGTACACCGTATCCGTAGGATAAATGATAACCCCGCCACGTTCCAGCACTTCGGCAGCTTTTCTGATCAGCCTTCCCTGCGGATTGTCGGGATTTATACGAAAAACTTCAGCCACGCAGCCTCCCTGTTTTTCTTATTTCTCCGGCGAGAAACAAAAAAACCTTGCAAGATTGCTCTTGATTTTCTACTGTGTAAAAACAATGATTGAAAACAATACGAAGTTAAACCGAAAAATTCAATTTATCAAGCGCAAAATAGCGGAGGGCTTGTTGAACATAAAAATTGTCGCTGATGAAAACATCCCTTTTGCTGCCGATGCTTTCGCTCATATTGGCAGCGTGGAGCTTTTTCCGGGCCGGGAGATAAAGTCCGCCATGCTTAAAAATGCCGATATTCTTCTGGTGCGTTCTGTCACCAAAGTAGATGCGAGATTACTGCACGGTTCAAAAATAAAAATGGTGTGCAGTGTTACCATCGGAGTTGACCACATAGATACGAAGTATCTTGCCGGAGAAAAAATTGCTTTTGCCAACGCCGCCGGTTCAAATGCCAACTCGGTGGCCGAATATGTGATGGCGGCCGTTCTCGAGCTGGCCGTCCGGTTTGATTGGCAGTTGTCGGGTCTGAAAATGAGTGTGGTTGGCATGGGCAATATCGGTAAAATTGTAGCCCGGAAGGCCGCGGAGTTGGGGATGACCGTTCTTCACAATGATCCGCCTCTGGCCCGGCAAACGGGCGCGCCGCATTATTTGCCGCTGAACGATCTGTTGCAGGCGGATATCATCACACTGCATGTGCCGTTAACCATGAGCGGCCGGGACAAAACATACCACTTATTTGATAAAAACAGGATTGCCAGAATGAAACCGGGCAGTGTGCTTATCAATTCCTCCCGCGGCGCCGTGGTGGATAATGCAGCCGTAAAAAAAGCGCTGCAGACCCGCTGCTTAAAAACCGCCGTGCTGGACGTCTGGGAAAATGAACCGGCCATCGACCGGGAATTACTCCCGTTAATTGAATTGGGCACACCGCATATTGCCGGCTATTCTCTGGACGGGAAAGTAAACGGTGTGTTTCAGGTCTATCAGGCGGTATGCAAGCGATTTCACATTCGACCCCGGTGGCGGCCGGAAAATTCTCTGCCCGAACCGGAAAAAAAGAAGATCCGATTGTCCGGTGGGGAAAACCGGCCTGAATCTTTATTGGCAGACACGGTCAGACAGATTTACGATATCCGGGCGGATGATGTTAATCTGCGGAAGATTCAACAATTGAATGAAACCGACGCTGCGGATTATTTTGAACAATTGCGGAAGACGTATCCTGTGCGCCGGGAATTTTATCACACAACGGTTATATTGCCGCGAGAAAATGGAAACCTATCCTCTGCTTTGGAAATATTGGGCTTTAAGACCGGCGTAAAAAATCTTCCGGAACGTAAAAAAAACTTCCGGATTTTAAAAACCTGGAAGGCTTAGCTAAAAAAATATTTTGAATTTTTTCTTGCATTTCGGGAAAAATCAATTTATATTTGTAGTCGTTTTGTAAAAACGGCAATTGGTAATGGTGGGAGTAGCTCAACTGGCAGAGCACCAGGTTGTGGCCCTGGCGGTCGCGGGTTCAAGTCCCGTCTCTCACCCATGGATTTATGGATTAGATTCATAACCAACATAGATTCACTCTCGAACGTCCCCATCGTCTAGTGGCCCAGGACTCAGGATTTTCGATCCTGCAACAGGGGTTCGACTCCCCTTGGGGACGCGGAAAAAGCGAGAAATACTTCTCGCTTTTTTTTTGCCTGAACTTTCCATTTTCATCAATTTATTCCTTGACTTAATCCTCGTTCCGGTTTATTTTACAAATACGTTGTTCACGCTCTATTTTTTTCTAAATATAATGTTGGAATCACCAGTGTCGCGTTAAGAAAAATATGGTATTTATTAAGTTTACAATTAAATAAGAAGTAAGAATCGAAATAAAAAAAATATACGTTAATAAAATCATTGATTTGGCAAAACGGCGCTCATTTCAATTTTCAAACGTAATGCCCTAACAAGGGTGTGCAGCCGAATTTTACAGCCGGTAGTTTTTTGGTTTTTCAGTTCGGTTTTGGTTGTAGTTATATGCTATTAATGAGGTAAGTCTCCTGCTGTAAAATCGGCTGATACCCAAACCGTTATGTTGCTAAAGTATAGATTCACTTGCAACTGAATTCATTTAAGAGGAGGTTCAAATGACAAAATCTAAAAATCTGTTTTTCTTTTTTTTAGTTTTTTCTTTCACGTCTTCCATTTATGCTCAAAAATCCCAGATTGATTCAACACGTAATAACAAAACAAACCCGATCTATTTTGAAAGTAGTGCACTTTTTAAATGTAACATTAAACTTCCGGTAAATTATGATCCTCAAAATAAGTATATACTTGTAATAGGTTTACATGGTGGTGGAAGTAGTCTTGAACGGTTTATTACAATTTGGGATAGTTTAAATATTACAGATTTTATTTATGCGGTTCCTCAAGCTCCTTATCCCTGGTTAGTTGATAAGAAATTGGGATATGATTGGGCCTTATGGCCAACTGGAAATAAGATATTAATTGAACGTGCATCAAATTTAGTTGTGAAATACGTAAGCGATTTAGCAATGTCGTTGAAGAAACAATATAATATTGGAGATATCTATTTATTTGGTTTTTCTCAAGGAGCCGTTTTTGCGTATATCGCCGGTATAAGAAATCCCAATTTATATGAAGGGCTTATCATTCATTCAGGCCCCGGTTTGTTAGAACCGTTGATTTCCCCTTTTACTGGTGAAAAAGATGATAATTGGCTTGAAAAAGATGATATCAAATCTGCTAAAAGTTTAAGGATATTTATTGCTCATGGAAAAGATGATAAAAGGGTGAAATATGAATTAGGAATTAAAGCGAAGAATGTTCTCTCAAATTTTGGTTATGATGTGACGTTTCGGGATTTTATGGGCGGTCATTCAGTTAATAATGAGATGTTAGAGAGTGCAATTGAATGGTTAAAACAATAATTATAAATTAGCAACATAAACGAATAAGGGATTAGTAACGAATAAGGGATTAGTGTGGTGCGCCGGGTAAAATAGCAGAGGTTAATTTAACTATCACAAAAGTTTTAAATAAGGAAGACGTTCCGGATTGCAAGAAGCCACCACACTAATCCTGGGTTGGACGAAGCCGCTTGTACAGAGCAGATTTCCGGTTTATAACTCAGTCCGGAACATTGGTTTGCTGTATTGAGGTTTTCGTAACCGGTCTGTTTCTGACCAGAGCCCGGCTATTGTTGACAATTTGAGCAAATATTCGGACAAAAAGCTCAGTCTCATGTTTTTGTCCTGTTCTTTGACATCCATATTTCCGTTTCATACGTTCATTTCGCCTCATTTTGGCTGATAAGGACATACGGATCCTGTTCCCCCGGATCGCGTTTTTTGAAAAAGTCAAGCTATCGATGCCATATATGTCTGTTTTATTACTACTTATGCCGCCGCCCGATTTACGGGGGGGTCTCTGCTGAACCGGGAAATGACAGCCACCAACACCATCGGTTTTCCACACACGGGACAGATGTGTTTTTTTGTTGTGTGATGAATCCCGTTGCCGTCTTTTTCCGGTTCATCGCCGACTTCATCGGTTTTGGATTTAGGGGTTCCCAGTCGGTATTTCAGCAGATTCAGCGTGAGTTTGTTGTTGGAACTGAGGAATCCGTAATATCGTATTTTCTTGAACCCTTTCGGCAGTACATGCTGTAAGAAACGATGCATAAACTTAAAGACAGGCAACGTCATCATCTTCCACTGCTTTGTCTTGCTGTCCTTAAACCGGAAGGTAACGTGGTCGTTTTCCAGCTTAACCAGATTTCTGTTGCTGATAGCCACCCGGTAGACATAAGGAGCGAAATACTTGAGCACGTTTTCACCGTTTCCTGCCTCTTTGGCATGAACCACCCAATCTTTTTTCCAAACCACATGCGGCACTTTATCAAACAGGTCGGTTTGTTTCAGAGCATCGCGGAACTTGGCCCGGAAGATTACGGATAACTCGCTTGTGTCCCGGCAGCATTTTTTCACCGTATTGATCGATGTATTGGTGTCCGTACTGACGGAAAATATCAGCCATTTCTAACATAGCAATCTCAATGTTTTAGTTTCTTTTAACGCGGGAGGTTGTCTGTGTCGTAGCTAAATATCGGTCATTAATTCTTCGATGGCCTTGCCTGCCTGTAGCAGACAGGTATCCGGCTTCAAAAGCAGTTTTGGTCAAATGAGTATAAATAGCGGTGGTACGAGGCGAACGATGTCCCAGATACTGCTGGATCAGCCTTAAGTTAACGCCTTTTTCCAACAGATGAGTGGCATAAGAATGACGTAATGTATGCACGGAAGCTCTTTTACGGATACCGCTTTCTTTGAGCGCTGCTCTGAAAGCATCTTGTATGGTGGTTCTGGAGACCGGTTCAGTTGCGGAAGTCATACTGGTCTTACCCCTACCGCGGCCTGTTGCCGGGAAGAAACATACAGGATTTTTGTGAGTCATCCATAGTTCTCTGAGCATATTCAAGGTGGTACTCGGCAACGGCACGAATCTCTGCATTCCTCTTTTTGCAAACCGTACATGGACGAGCATCTGCTCGGGGTCGCTGTTGATGTCACACACCTGGAGATGAATGCCTTCATTCAGGCGTAATCCGCAGGAGTAGATTGTTTTCAGACAAACCCGATGCCTGAAGGTATGTACTTTTGCAAGTATAGTATTGACTTCATACCTGCTTCCAGGTAGAATCGGCGATTACTCGCCGCTCCCCCCACAGATCCGTACTTGTGGGATTACCACATACGGTTCTTCGGTATACAACCGCACTAAGAGATAGCTTATCAGCGGTTGTATAATTCTGTCCGAAAAGGACAGAGCGCATAACTTTGCCGCCCACTTACAAATGCTTTCAAATTGCATGCTCTGGGATGCCAAGTGGACGCTGCCTGCCTTTCTCCTTGTCTATCAACACTCCTTTTACCGGCGGTGCAATATAACGCTTCGTCCGTAATCTGTCATGTAGATTTCCAAGATTCTCTTCGAAGCGTTCTGCATATTCATACGCTGTTACGCCGGATACGCCACTCGCAGCGTCTTTACGTAATTGCCTGAATGACTCGTAAAGCAATTCAACGTTTAACAAATGTGCTGCGGAAATAAACTGCCGCTCTGAATCTGTTTCTGCAAGCTCTGCAATTCTCTCCAGTTTCGGTGATATGGCTGCTAAACTCTGTGTTTTTCCTATAATTCCCTAAAGTGGTTCGTTATGCCCGGTGTCACATTCGCCATTCCTGTCTTTGGGAATGTCCACCGGTCTGATGGCGGATACAGTGGGTCGCTTGGGCTTGGTATACTTCCCCATCTGCACGATGTGTGAGAAATGACTCACAAATCTTCACTACTATGTTCCACTAAGACTGCCAAAAGCCCTTCTCCGGCCACTTCGCTGTTAGCTATCGCTACCGGATACCTTCGCATGCTCCCTTATTCGTGGTATTCCTGCTCGGACTCTCTTGTAAGGGTAGAGCAAAACCTTACAAAAGCCAGGGGTTTGCCCTTCCCGGATTGGTACTCCCATGACCGCAATCTTGCAAGGAGACAGTTGGCTCTCTCCCGCCTGCGGACGGGCAGACAAGTTCCCGGATTATCCCTGTGAAAATATGCCCCGCTTGCAAGACTTCTGCCTTCCGGACAGCTCAAAGCCGTCGGCTTTCTTCCCTAATACAGATCGGGAATTATCTAAAAAACCACAACTATACATATTTCAGGGCTCAGTGACGCAGCCTGCATTCTTGATTCCCTCAGCTTCGCATTCTCATTACTGAGTTTACACGTGAGGTTCACTACTGCTTTGTTGGTTAGGCTTTGAGCAGGTGGCACTTGAACCGGATATGATCAGTTCGCACCAACTGGATAATAATGTCGAATTTCATCCCTGTTTAGAGAATCCCAACGACACGGATTTAACTTGACACGATGAGCGCCGGGTTAGCATTTTTTTTATATATTACTTTTTACCTGCACAGAACAAAATAAAAATAATATGCATTCACCAAACTAAAAAATTTGTACAGGCATGTCCTTTGCTGAGGAAGAGAAAAAACAGAACAGTGATGAGGTAAGCTGAATAGAGCATTTCCCCCTTCATTTTCTCTTGCTCATTCATATTGTTTAGTTGGAAAATCAGACCGTTGCGGTGTGTTATTCTACCGGCTTTTCGCCTACCTATTTTCTTCGGTGAAACTTTTAACCGCATCGTTTGCGTTATCATATATTTTGATGACAGTATCCAAATTCATGATTTTAAAATATTTTTTTGCCGCATTCGTCAAAATTGCCAGTCGCAAATCGCCGCCGCCGTTACGCACACTGGTCATGCAGGCAATTAAAGCGCCGATTCCGCTGCTGTTGATCCAGTTCACCTGACTCAAATTGATGACAAAATGCTTTGTTCCCGTTGCAATTAACTCTTTAATACGGTTACTCAATTTTTTCGTTTCCTCATCACCGATTAATTTTCCGTTCAGGTGAAGAACGGTAACGTCACCTCTCATTTCTTCAATAAATCTTAATTTTCCTCTGCTCATAAATACTCCGGTTGGGAAACGATTTGCAATTAGATTGCGTTAAATAAAATTATTTAATAGGGTATTATTAATACTGACTTAAGTTTACCAATGTAAAAATGCAAAGTCAAGAAAAATTTTATCTATTTAGTAAGATTTTATATAAAAATGTTACATTTTAGTTCTTTGACAAACACTAATTATTGGTTTGTCTGCAACAGGCAGCCGCTTAAATCATGCGGGAATGAAAATTGGGCGTTTCATTTCAAAAAGAAGTAATATGTTACAAAAAAAATCTATCTGAATAAAAAGATTTTTATTGTTTAACATTCAACAACAAATTTTATCAAAAAGAAAAAAACGGTAAACTATTTTGTTTTATTAAGCGTCCTATAAATAGACGTTCTAATTTTGAGGAGAAAAATTGAAACCGGATCAGGATAAAATAGATATGGAATCAGCATCCAACCAGCCATACAGCCAATATGACGAAGATGTAATTTTCATCGGACAATTCAGATCGAGTGATGAATTAAAAGAACAGATTCGCAAGCGCATTTCCAACCGGAAAGATGCAAAAATTTCCCAATGCAGCATTTCAAGCGAAGGATCGTTTATTTCCATTTACTACAAATGAAAATTTCACTACCAGAAATTACCTGTCTCCAACTTAAACCTTTCCGAAGAGAAACGCCCAGATTTGTCGGAGCGCTTTATCTGAACTAAAGAAACGTCTCAACAAATTCAATCCGATCATTTTCCTTTCAATAACGGTTCATCTGAAAATCCCTTCAACGCCTTCAGCCATTGCCTCGTAATGATGGCTAACGCCTTTTTCCTTATCAGTCCACAATTTAAGTCATTGGCTGAGGCATGCCAAACAACTACAAATTCCTGATAAAAGCGCCATCATGCTCAAGTAAATTTTGCAAGTCGTAAAATAAATCCGCTAACAAAAAAGCCCGACACTTAATCGGACTTGTTCTGTTTTTTCTACCAAAATTGAACTTATGGGCGACATGCCGATTAGAACCGGGATGACTTCTGTGGGCGATACTGGACTCGAACCAGTGACTTCTGCGATGTGAGCGCAGCGCTCTAACCACCTGAGCCAATCGCCCAATTGCCTGTAAAAAACCGGCATTAAAATGTTATTGAAATATAAACGGATTCCCTTTTTAAAGCAAGTAAAATTTGCACTTCATCTGCAGAAATCACAACTATAAGCAGGACAAAACTTCCCCGGCATGTCCTGCTGCTTTCACTTTTTCGAACACATGCTTCACCTTCCCTTCTTCATCGATAATAACCGTAGTTCTGAAAGTGCCCATACAGGTTCTGCCATAATTCTTTTTTCATCTCCCGGTTTTACTTGTCTCTATCTCTTCCTCTTCGGCCGATAGATATGCGTGCCGGTGCCAAACAACATGGCTGCCGACTCCATCACCGTTTCCGAGAGCGTGGGATGGGGATGAATGGTCAGTTCCAGATCTTTGGCCACCGCCGCCATTTCTACGGCCAGAACCGCTTCAGAAATCAGTTCACCGGCACCGGGACCGACAATTCCGACCCCTAATACCCGTTCCGTTTGGGAATCAAATATTATTTTTGTCAGTCCATCGCTTCTGCCAAGCGTTGCAGCCCGGCCGGAAGCGGCCCACGGAAAGCGGGTAACGCTCACTTCCCGCTTCTGTTTCTTCGCTTCCGATTCCGTCAAGCCGCACCAGGCTAACTCCGGGTCGGTAAAAACAACTGCCGGAATTGCCCGCGGTTCGAAAACAGATTTTCCCCCGGCAATTACTTCAACCGCCGTCCGGCCTTCGTGAGCAGCCTTGTGCGCCAGCATCGGTTCCCCGGCAACATCGCCAATAGCAAAAATGGCCGGATCACCGGTTCTTCGCTGGGCATCGACTTTCACAAACCATTTTTCATCGGTTTGAACCTTTGTATTTTCCAATCCCAAATTAGCAGAATTGGGTTTGCGGCCGACGGCGATCAAAACTTTCTCGTAATCTTTTTTCAACTCCGTCCCATTCCCGGTTTGGAATTGAACGGAAACACCGTTTTTTTTAACCCGGATATTTTTTACCGTGGTTTCCAGCATGATCTCCGTAAAAGCGGAATTTAGTTTTTTAGCCAGAACTGCAATCAGATCCCGGTCGGCACCCGGAAGCAAGCCAGGTAACATCTCAACGACGGTCACTTTTGTCCCCAGGGAAGCATACACCGTCCCCAGTTCCAAACCGATGTAGCCGCCCCCCACAACCAACATGGATTTCGGTAATGTTTCCAAAGCCAGAGCGGCCGAGGAATCCATCACCAGCGGGGAATCGACCGGGACTCCCGGCAAAGTTACCGGATGAGAACCGGTTGCCAATACAGCCTGTTGAAAGATCAATTTCTGTGCTGCTCCTGCCACCGTGTTAATTTTAAGGGATTGGGAATCGTTAAAAGTTGCTTTTCCACGGATGAAATTTACTTTTCTTTGCTTACTCAACCGGCCGAGTCCGCCGGTTAATTGTGCCACCACACTGTTTTTCCACTCCCGCAGTCGGGGCAAATCAATTTTGGGTTCGGAAAAGGAAATGCCCCAGTTTTTTGCTTCTTTTGCTTCGCTCAGCAATTTGGCCACATGAAGCAGGGCTTTGGACGGAATACACCCCCGGTAGAGGCAAACCCCGCCCGGATTCGGTGCAGTGTCGATGAGTGTTACGTCCATGCCCAAATCCGCCGCCAAAAATGCTGCGGCATATCCGCCGGGACCGCTGCCGATCACCGCCAATTGAGTTTGTGTTTGTTTATCTGACATTTGCTTCTCCACTATAACGGTTCAAAAAAAGGTAGCTACCCCGCCAATAAAATGAGGAACGGTTTCTCCAGCGCTTCAACCACCCAACGCAGGAACCGGACGGCGTCTGCGCCATCGATGATCCGGTGGTCGTAAGACAGGGAGAGCGGAAGCATCAGTTTGGGTTGAAATTGGCCGTCGTTATACACCGGCTGCATGGATGAGCGCGAGACGCCTAAAACAGCAACCTCCGGCGCATTAACCACCGGCGTAAAATAAGTTCCGCCGATGCCGCCCAGGTTGGAAACGGAAAAATTCCCACCCTGAAGATCATCGGGAGATAGTTTTCTGTTCCTCGCTTTTTCCGCCAATGCGGTTAATTCGATGGAAAGTTCCCGGATATTTTTCCTGTCCACCTGCCTTATCACCGGCACCAGGAGTCCGCGACCGGTATCAACCGCCACACCAATGTTAAAATATTTTTTAAAGATGATCCGCTTCCGTTCCATATCAACGCTGGCATTAAATTGCGGAAATAGTTTTAGTGCGGCAGCGACAATTTTGAGTAAGATTGCAGTCATGGTCAATTTTCCGCCTGCATTCTCCACAGCGGCGCTGTATTGTTTGCGCATTTTTTCCAAATCTGTGATATCCGCTTTATCAAACTGGGTAACATGGGGAATGGTAGCCCAGGCATAGCTCAGATGTTCGGCTGTTTTTTTTCGAACCGTGCTCATCGGCTGCGTGTCAATTTCACCAAACCTGGAAAATTCAGGCAGCGTTTCGAAAAAGAGACCGGAGCCTGCCGGTTTTTTTTCGCCTGAAACCAGCAATTTTGTAAATGCCTTCACATCATCGAGTGTGATTCTGCCTCCCGGCCCGCTGCCGGAGACATAATCGATCTCCACCCCTAATTCACGGGCAAAGCGGCGGACGGAAGGAGAAGCCGGAGCAACTTCCCGCAAAATTTCCGGGGCTGCCGAAACCTGCGGTTTTTCAGCGGCAACCACTTCTGTCCCGGGCAAAGTTTCCCCGGCTTCCGGAGCGGGAAATTCCTCTACAGCTTTGGTCAAAGGAATGACAGCCTCTTCTTCTGTTACAGGAACCGGCGATTTCATATTTTCTGTTTCCACTTTCATCAACAAATCCCCAATTTTTACCCGATCGCCAACCGCAACAAAAATCTCCGTAATTTTACCGGTGTACGGAGACGGCACGTCCACAACAGCTTTATCGGTTTCAAATTCCAATACCGGCTGCTCAAGATCGACCACATTTCCAACAGAAACAAGCAATTTGGCAATCTCACCCGATTCCACATTTTCCCCGACTTCAGGAAGTTTGATTTCTTTGACCATGACTAATTCCCTCGATTTTATTGATTTAACGGGTTTAATTTTTTGGCATCGATCTGAAGTTCTTTCATCGCTTTTTTTACTATTTCCGGTTTTATTTTCCCTTCCCGGAAGAGAGCGTTTAGAGCGGCCAATGTAATGTAGCGGGCATCCACTTCGAAAAAATCACGCAGCTTTCGGCGCGTATCGCTCCGGCCGAACCCATCGGTGCCCAGAACGGTGACCTCTCCCGGCAGCCATTTTGCAATGGATGCCGGCACAGCTTTCACATAATCGGATGCAGCGACAATTGGGACCTTCTCTCCGGAAAAAATGCCGGTGATGTACGGAACTTTTGGTTTTTTAGTCGGGTTCAACAGGTTCCAATGTTCGGTTTCCAGAACATCCCGGTACAGTTCCTTGTAACCGGTTACGCTCCACACATCGGCGGTAATGCCGTACCGGTCGTTCAGCATCTCCTGTGCTTTCAACACCTCCATCAAAATTGAACCGCTTCCCAACAGGTGAACCTCCGTGTCATTCACCTTCTTTTTTGAACCGTTAAATTTGTAAATACCGCGCAGAATTCCATCTTTTGATCCGTCCGGCATGGGAGGCTGGGCATAATTTTCATTCATAACCGTAACATAATAAAAAATATTTTCCTGTTCTTCATACATGCGGCGGATACCGTCCTGCAGAATCACAGCTAATTCAAAAGCAAAAGTCGGATCGTAAGCACGGAGATTGGGCACCGGATAGGCTAAAAGATGACTGTTGCCATCCTGATGCTGTAAACCCTCCCCGGCAAGGGTTGTGCGCCCGGAAGTGCCGCCGATGAGGAAACCTTTGCAGCTCATATCGGCGGCGGCCCAAACCAGGTCGCCAATACGCTGTAAACCGAACATGGAATAATAGACAAAAAAAGGCAGCATGTTAATGCCGTGGGTCGCATAAGCGGTACCGGCTGCAATAAAAGAGGACATGGAACCGGCTTCCGTAATCCCCTCTTCCAGAATTTGACCGTCTTTCTCCTCTTTGTAATAGAGCAGGCTTGCCCGGTCAACCGGTTCATAACGCTGTCCCACATGGGAATAGATGCCGATCTGCCGGAAGAGCGCCTCCATGCCGAAAGTCCGAGCTTCATCGGGCACAATCGGAACAATATATTTATTCCAGTTCTTGTCCCTGAGCAGCTTGGCCAAAATACGCACAAAAACCATGGTGGTGGAAACCTCCCGACCGTTTGTACCGATGAAAAATTCAGAGAAAATTTCATCACCGGGTGCCGGTACCGGTTTTGCTTTTACCGTACGCGCCGGCAGAAAACCGCCCAACTGTTTTCTTCTCTCTTTAATATAAATAATCTCCGGACTGTCCTCCGGCGGCCGGTAAAACGGCATTTTGCTTAGTTGTTCATCAGACAATGGAATGCCAAACCGCGACCGGAAGTTTTTCAACTCGTCTTCATTCAACTTTTTCTGTTGATGGGTAATATTTTTCCCTTCGCCACTTTCACCGAGGCCGTATCCCTTGATGGTTTTCGCCAGGATTACCGTTGGAGAACCGCGGTGTTCAACGGCAGCTTTATAAGCGGCGTAGACTTTCTGCGGGTCATGACCACCGCGGCGCATTTTTTGTAACTGCTCATCGGAGTAATTTTTTACCATTTCAAGCAGCCGCGGATCTTTGCCAAAAAAATCTTTCCGGATATAATCTCCATCCGAAACACTGTACTTTTGATACTGGCCGTCCGGGGTTTCTTCCATTACTTTTTGCAATACGCCGTCTTTATCTTTGGCTAATAACGGATCCCAATCACCTCCCCAAATCACTTTGATCACATTCCAGCCGGCACCGCGGAAGGCCGCTTCCAGTTCCTGAATCACTTTTCCATTACCCCGGACCGGGCCGTCCAATCGTTGTAAATTGCAATTAACCACAAAAATCAGGTTATCCAGCTTTTCCCGCGAAGCCAGTGTGATTGCCCCTAAAGCTTCCGGTTCATCTAATTCACCGTCTCCCAAAAATGCCCAGATTTTTTGTTCAGAAGTGTCCATAATCCCCCGGTCCTTCAGATAATGGTTGAACCGTGCCTGATAAATAGCGGTGATCGGCGCCAACCCCATGGATACGGTGGGAAATTCCCAAAAATCCGGCATCAGCCAGGGATGAGGGTAAGACGACAAGCCTCCCTCCGGACTCAACTCACGGCGAAAATTTTTAAGGTCTTTCCCGGACAGCCTTCCCTCTAAAAATGCCCTGGCATAAATTCCGGGCGCGGCATGCCCCTGAAAATAGATGATGTCCCCGGCGCTGTTTTCATTTTTTCCCTTAAAAAAGTGATTAAAACCGATCTCCAGCAACGTGGCCAGAGAAGCATAAGTAGAAATATGCCCGCCGATTCCTTCTGCCTCGCGATTGGCACGAACCACCATGGCCATGGCATTCCAGCGAATGATACTTTTGATGCGCCTTTCTATCTCCCTGCTGCCGGGAAAAGCAGGTTCTTTCCCAACCGGAATTGAATTGATATAGGGAGTTTTTGCCGTAAAGGGTAGTTGTACGCCGTATTGCTGTGATCTGGCCTGAAGCAGACGCATAATTTCCGCAACCCGGTTGGCGCCGCCATGCTGAAAAACATAATCGAGTGATTCCTGCCACTCGCGATTTTCAGTTTCAGTAAAATCTGGTAAATTTTCATTATCGATGTCAGACATTGTTATTCATCCGCCTTTTTTATTTTGTAAATTGTCTAAGTTCACTCCAAAAAGAAACTAAAATTGATAATAAACAAATTTTGTAACTATTCAGCCTGAGAGTGAACCCTCAGGCTAAGACATGAAAGCATCCTGAAGGATGCTATCGTAAATAGGACGCTTTAGCGCCCTTTCATTTCTTAGCCTTGTCGTTCACGGCAAGGCGAAAAAGATTGAAAGA